>SYOX01000096.1 GCA_005804885.1 Pseudomonadota bacterium | reverse complement strand
TGATGATGAGCTCCTTCTTGCGCCCCGTGATCTTGACGAAGCCGTCGGGGTCGACCTCGCCGATGTCGCCGGAGTGGAACCAGCCGTCGGGCTCCAGGGCCTCGGCGGTGGCCTCGGGCAGGTTGTAGTAGCCGCGCATGACGCCCCGGCCGCGCATCATGATCTCGCCGTCGTCGGCGATCCTGAGCTCGACGCCGGGGGTGGGCAGGCCGACGGTGCCGAAGCGGAAGTCGGTGAAGCGGTTGGAGACGGAGGCGGCGCTGGTCTCGGTCAGGCCGTAGCCTTCGAGGATGAGGATGTCGGCGGCGAAGAAGAACTCGGCGATCTCCTTGGAGAGCGGCGCGCCGCCGCTGAAGAAGCAGCGCAGGCGTCCCCCGAAGGCGGCCTGGATCTTGGAAAAGACCAGCCGGTGGGCGATCTTGTGCTTGATCTGGAGCAGGAGCCCGAGGGGCTTGCCGGCGATCCTGGCGGCGGCGACCTGTCGGCCGACGGCGACGGCCCAGGAGAAGATCTTGTAGGGCCGAGGGCCCTTGTCGCGGGCGCCGCCGACGATCTTGTTGTAGACCTTTTCGAAGACGCGGGGGACGGCGCCCATGAAGGTGGGGCGGACCTCGGCGAGGCCCTGGAGGATGTAGTCGGTGTCGCCGTGGACGGCGGTGGGCAGGCCGGTGCGGATGGCGATCAGCTCCAGGATCTTGCCGAAGCTGTGGGAGAGGGGCAGGAAGAGGTACTGCTTGTCGCCGCCCTGCTTGAACTCCTGGGCCTGGGCGTCGACGGCCTCGGCGGTGGCGCACCAGCAGTCATGGACGAGCATGACGCCCTTGGGGGGGCCGGTGGTGCCGGAGGTGTAGATGAGGGTGGCGAGGTCCTCGGGGCCGATGGCCTCGGCGCGGGCCTCGTACTGGCCGGGGTTCTCGCTGGCCCAGGCCTGGCCCTTGCGGGCGACCTCGTCCAGGGTGACGACCCAGCCGTCGTCGGAGGCCTGCCCGTCGATGACGATGACCTGCGCAAGCGAGGGCATGTTGTCGCGCTCGCTCTGGAGCTTGCGGACCTGCGCCATGTCCTCGGCGAAGCAGAAGCGGGCGCCGGAGTCGGCGATGATGTAGCGGCACTCCTCGGGCGTGTTGGAGGGGTAGATGGTGCTGACGGCGCCGCCGGCGCACAGGATGCCGATGTCGGCGACGATCCACTCGATGCGCGTGCCGGCCAGGATCCCGGCGCGGTCGCCCTTGTCGAGCCCGAGGGCGTGCAGGCCGCAGGCGAGGTCGCGGACGCGCTGGCCGAAGGCGCGCCAGGTCATGGGCACCCAGCGGCCGCCCTGCCTGTATTCGAAGGCCAGCTCATCGGCCGACTGCTCGACGCGCCAGTGCACCATCCTGGCGACGGACTTGAAGATCTCCATGGCGTAGGGCTCCCTTGGCTCGTTGCTCTTGACGGGGCACATTGATGACATTGCAGTGCCTCCGCTGCAAGCGTCGGCTTCGTTGGCGGTCACGTCGAGATCGTCGAGTCGACTTCGTTGACGGGCACGTCGAGATCATCGAGTCGACTTCGTTGGTGTGATCCGCACGTTGGAGGTCCACCCGGGCTTGCGCCCGGGCCTTGGGTTTTGTCCTGGGTCGCCCCGCCCTCCGGCGGGGCTGGCGAGGGAGCGTCAACCTTCAGGCGACAGACCCTCCCAAGGCTGCTCGATGTCTGTATTCCTGCCCCTGAATCAACACGGGGGACACGCCCCACGAACGCTGGAGGCCTGTCGCCAGCCCCGAAGGGGCGAGACGCCGTCGGCACGATTGAAGTCCCGGGCGCGAACCTGGGAGGGCTGGACGCGGGCGGCGCGGTGGGGCAGCTTGGGAGGGGCCGCACGGGGGTGGTCCCGGGCCGCGCGAGGAGGGCAGACCCCAGTGGCGACGACCCCGTTGAGAGAGCTTTGGCGCCTGACGGCCCACGCGCGCTACTTCCAGCAGCGCGGCCGGATCTACGCATACCACAATCAAATCGGCTACTTGCTGGCGATGAGCCCCGACATCGTGGACCTGCTGGAGTTCCACCGGGGCAGAGCGCGGACGCCCTTCGAGGTGGACGGGCGCTTCGGGCGGCACTTCGGGCGAACGCAGCTCGGCGAGTTTTTGTCGGTGCTCGAGGATCACCGCTTGCTGGTCGACGCCGACGAGGACGAGGACGAGGTGGTCTGGCGCATGGTCCCGGTGCGCGCCCGCTGGGTGGTCTTCCACCAGCCCACGGTCGAGGATTTGACCTTCTGGCGGGCGCTCGGAGGTCGCCCGCCCGAGTCGGAGGTGGTCCCGGCCTGGGCGGCGAGGTTCTGGGCGCGGGTGGACGGGGCGGCGACGCTGTCGGCGCTGGTGGAGGGGCTGGAGGCCGAGGGGGTTGAGATGCCCTCGCGGGCGGAGGTGCGGGACACGATCGTGGGGTGGGTGGGCAGCGGGCGGCAGGCCTTGCGCTTCTCCAAGGTGCCGGTGCGGCGCTATGGGGCCGAGTGGCGCTGGCCGCCCTATCTGCGCTCGGAGATGCCCTTTGCGCCCTGGTCGCCGGGCGAGCGTCTGGAGGTCGATCCGCTGGAGGCCGAGGCCGAGCCCATCAGCCCGCCCCACGATTACTACGCCGAGGGCGTGGAGGACGCCGAGTCGCAGTTCGAGGAGGTCGAGACGACCTTGAGCCACCTGCTCAGGCGCCCGCACGCGCTGCTGGGCGGCGCGACCTACGCCGACCGGGTGGTGGACGCGCTGATCGAGCGAGGGATGGTGGGGGTCGGGACGCGGCGCGTGGTGGAGGTCGGCGCAGGTCAGGGGCACTTCGCCGCCGGGGTGCTCAAGCGTCTGGGCGAGCGGCTGCCGGAGATCATGGCAGGTCTGAGCTATACGATCGTGGATCTGTCGCCGGCGCTCCAGGCGCGGCAGCGCCAGACATTGCGGGAGGCCGGGCTGGAGGATCGGGTGGTCTGGCGTCGAGCGAACGTCGAGGAGGCCGGGTGGATCGAGGGCCTGGTCGATCCGGGATGGCGGTCTGGCGGCGTTGATCGCGATGGCGAGGGCTCCGAGGAGGTCGTTGAGGGGGCTGCGGTCGCCCGCGGCGTGGATCTGCTCCTGTGCAATGAGGTGATCGGGGACTTGACGACGGTGCGGTTGACGCGCGCGTCGCTGGGGCTGGCCGAGGGCGCGGGGGGGAGGCTGTCGTCGGAGGGAGAGGCGGTCGTGGCGGAGGTCAAGGGGCTGTGCGAGGCACTCGGGGTGTCACTGGAGGATGCGCCGGAGTCCTTCTTCTTCAACCTGGGTGCGCTGAGGTTCTTGAGCCGGATCAAGGATTTGCTGGCGCCGGGAGGGTCGGCGTGGGTGACGGAGTACGGGGATCGGGTGCGCTACCCGAGCCCGGCCTCGCACCTGGATCACGTGGAGTTCAGCGTCCACTTCGGGCACATGGCGGCGGCGGCGCGGGGGCTTGGGTTGGAGGCGGAGGTGGAGGACGTGCAGGCGCTCATCGGGCTGGATCAAGGGGGGAGGGCGCTGGCGACGACGCGGTCGTGGTTTGCGGCCTTCCGCGCGATGCTGGCGGGCTTCGGGGTGGAGATCGACAAGGTGGCCTGGACGGATCGGATGCTGGTCGAGGCGATGGGTGAGGCGGTGTCGATGGCGCACATCGGGGAGGTGCGCTTCGAGGCGGCCGATCAGCGCTGCATGGGGTTGTTGCCGCACGAGTTCAGGGCGCTGCTGCTCCGTGTCCCTGGAGGTGTTGTGGGGAATGTTCAAGGGTTCGGGCATCGGGGTCGATGGAAGGGAAGACGACCATGAAGGGTCGAGCTTCGTCTTCAAAGGGCGCGGAGGCCCTTCGGAGACAAGAGGCTTGAGGCATGTCAGGAAGGCGCGCGTACAACCTGCGGACAATTTTGTTGCTCAACCACCTGCCGGTGCTCGTGTTTGCGCTCGCGATCCTCGTGGTGACGGGCTTCGTGATCGGTTTTCTGGAGATCAGAACCCAGGCCTTGATGGTGGAGGCGGAGCAGGGGGTCCTGAAGGCTTCGGATCTGGAGTCGATGGGTCATTGGCTTCAGGGCGCGTGGTTGGGGTCGCTGGGGGTTTTCTTCGTGGCGGCCGTCGTGGGTGTGTGGGTGGCGCTTCGGGCGAACCTGGGCTTGACCCGTCGGCTGGACGCGATCACGCGCTATGCGAAGGAGCTGGCGGCGGAGTCGCCGAGCGAGCCTCTGGAGCCGTTGAGCGAGGACGCGCTGGGGGAGGTGGAGTCGTGCCTGTCGAGGCTCGGCGAGGCGGTCAGGTCGAGGGAGGCGGCTCGGGCGGCCGAGAGCAGGTTGAGGCTCTTCGAGGCGCAGCTCCAGCGGGCGTTGAGCTACGCCAGCGACGAGCCCAGCGCGCTGGCGGCGGTCGGGCGCGCGCTGGAGTCCGAGTCGCGGGAGGGTGTGGCCTCGGAGCTCTTGCTGGCGGATTCGAGCCAGGCGCACATGAGGCTGGCGGTCACGGACGTGGAGGAGGGTTCGCCGAGGTGCAGGGTGAGCTCGCCGGAGCAGTGTCCGGCGGTCCGCCACGGCGTGTCGATGGTCTGCGAGGACAGCGCGAGGCTGGACGCCTGCCCGATGTTGATCGGTCGGCGCTGCTCGTCGTTGTGCGTGCCGGTGTCGATCGCGGGCCGGACGGTGGGGGTGTTGAGGAGCGAGGGAAGGGTGGGCGAGGTCCCTGAGGCTGACAGGGTGCGGATCTTCGAGGTCGTGGCTCGGGAGACGAGCGGTCGGTTGAGCATGCTCCGCGCGCTGTCGAGCAGCGAGATTGCGGCCTCGACGGATCCGCTGACGGGCCTGCTGAACCGGCGCAGCTTCGAGGCGCAGGCGAGCGCGAGGGCGAGGTTGCATCCGCGGTATGTGGTCGTCATGGCCGACATCGATCACTTCAAGAAGCTCAACGACACGAACGGCCACGCGGTCGGCGACAAGGTCATCCGGGCCTTCGCCAACGCCCTTGAGGCGGGGGCGGGCGAGGAGGCGCTGGTGGGTCGGCACGGCGGCGAGGAGTTCGTGGCGATGTTTGGCGGCGTGTCGCCCCGCGAGGTGGTCGAGGCGATGGAGCGGGTGCGTGGGTTGATGGCGAGGTCGTTGACCGAGGGTCACATCCCGGCCTACACGGCGAGCTTCGGGGTGGCCGAGGCGATCTCCGCGGACGCCATCGACGACGCCATCCAGCGGGCCGACGGCGCGCTCTACGAGGCCAAGGAGGCCGGGCGGGATCGGGTCGTGTTGTGCGGCAAGGGCGTCGTCGCCGGCCCTTCGTCGCCCAACCTCCAGGAGCCTCTCATCTTGAGCGCCAGCCCTCGGGTCGCCTGACCTCGATCGGACGGTCGGGATCACCGGGCGTCGCTCGTCGCTGATCTTGCCCGCTGTCCACCCCTTCGCACAAGATGGAAGCCAGCCCTTGGCGCCCGCGGTTCTGGTCGGCGTGGGCGCGATCCTCGAGCCCGCTGGGGCCGATTTTTCTTGAGGGGTCGGGCCAGGGCGGCGATCTGGTCTGGTGGGGGATGTCGTGTTCATGGGGGTCGAGTTGTCCTGGGGGTCAGCGGCGGGGTCGTCGTTCAGGTCGGGAGGGTCGCGGTGAGGTGGCGGCTGGAGGCGCTGCGGGCGCTGATGCACGGGGAGGCGAGCTGGTCGGCCTGGGAGGCGGCGGCGGCGCTCCTGGAGGGGTGGCCCGAGGCGGAGGATCGGGGCGTGGGGCTGGTCTATCTGCATGAGGGCCTGGATGGGTGGTCGCGGCGGCCGGAGGTCAGAGGGGAGAGGCCGTCGGTGTCGGGGCTCTGGCGCGCGCGGCGGGTGGAGCGCGGCGAGGGGGAGATCGACGACACGGGGATGGGCGGGTGGGAGTGGGGTGAGCCGTTGCGGCTCAGGGCGCGGGTGAGGGAGCTGGCGCGGTGGGAGTCTGGCGAGATCGCAGGGATGGGGTTCATGTTGGAGTTGAGGCCGGACGGGCGGTTTCGGGAGCTGGATCTGTCGGTGCGCCCGTTGATGGCGTCGGGCAGGGTCCTGGAGCCTGTGGGGGTGATCTACCGGGCGGGCGGGGGCTTCGAGGGGGCCTTCGCGCCTGACGAGCGCGGCTTTGAGCGGTGCGCGTCGCCCGCGGCGCTCGATGGTGCGCCGGAGGCGACGCTGACGTGGTATGATCCCGACGAGATCATCCACGACGCGGTGGAGGTCGCGGAGGGTGGGGGGTCGCTGCGTCGGACGGCCCTGCTGGTCTGGGACGCGGCCTACGCGACGCGCGTGGCGGTGGATTATGCGCTCGTGGGGCGGCTCGCTTCGTGAAGGGGCGCGGTGGCGTTGCGCCGGGGGGGATTTGGAGGGTGGGTGTGACGGGGCTGGTTCGGGCGGTGTCCAAGTCCGAGAGGCAAGTTTGCGGTCGGCGCTGAGGTGGGTCAAATCGCCCTGAGTTGGCGGTTGCGAAGCGGGTTGATTTTACGAGGGAGGGGATGGATACGACGATCGTGCTGGTGGTCGTGGTGGTCTTCAGCTTCGTGGTCAGCCGCGTGCTGGAGCGTTACGGGAGGCTGTCCGCGCTGTCGACGGCGTTGTACCTGTCGGTCGGGGGTGTGGTCGGGCCTCAAGTGCTCGGGGGGCTGACGTCCGAGGCGTTGAGCCACCTGCAGCCTGTCTTGTCGATGTTGCTGGGGATGCTGGGCTTCGGGCTGGGGTTGCGGCTGCGGACGCACCTGGGCCGTGCGGCATCGGTGCCTTATCAGATCATGGGCGCGCTGGTGGTGATGGTGCTCGTTGGCGCGGCCTGCTTCGGCTTCTTGACCTTCGCCTTGCCTGGTCTGGCGCTCGAGGCGCAGCTTGGTGTGAGCGCGACGATGGGAACCGTGGCGTGCCTGGTTTCGGTCGCGACGCTGGACCAGGCGATGGCGCAGCTCAAGGCGAGGGGGCCCGTGACGAGCAGCCTGCGGTCGTTTGCGGTCGTCAGCGAGGTGGTGGCGATATTGTCCTTCGGGGTGGTGGCGGCCTTCGTCCGGTCGAATTACACGGCCTTGAAGTGGCTCGGGGAGCTGACGGCGACGGAGTGGGTGGTGGGCAGCGCCTTGGTGGGGTTGTTGTCTGGCGGGCTTTTTACGGTTTTTATCGGCAAGGAGTCGTCGTCGTCGCGGATCTTCCTGGCGACGGTGGGGATCGTGATCTTCGCCAGCGGGGTGGCCTCCGGGCTGGGGGTGTCGCCCTTGTTCGTCAGCTTGATCGCGGGCGCGTCGGTGGCGGCGCTGTCGAGCCAGACGGCGAGGCTCGAGGTGGAGGTGGACAGGCTCCAGCAGCCGATCTTCGTCTTGCTCTTCATCCTGGCGGGGGCGATGTGGACGCCGGTGCCGTGGGTGTTTGTGGCCTTCGTGCCGATCTACATCGGTGTGAGGGTGATGGGGTTCAGGCTGGGTTCGTGGGTGGTGGCCTCGGAGCTGTCGGAGGGCAGGCGGGGTTACGGCGGCGCGCTGCTGTCGCAGAGCGCCTTCGCGGTGGCGGTGTCGCTCAACTTCCTGCAGATCAGCCCGGCTCACGCGCCGCTGGTGCTCACGACGGTACTCATGGCGGTCGTGCTGCAGGAGCCGCTGGCGCCGGGGCTGGTGAGGCGGGCGCTGGCCGACGCCGAGGAGATCGATGTGACCTTCGAGGCGCTGGCTGAGGGCGTCGATCCGGTGGACGGGGGGCTGATGTCGTTGGGGGAGGAGGAGGGGGCATGAGGTTCATCGTCATCGGCGCCGGGGAGGTTGGCCGCTTGCTGGCGCGCGATCTGTCGGGTCTGAAGCAGGACGTGGTGGTGATAGACGTCGATCCGGAGGTGCTGGCGCGTATCGAGGAGGAGATTGACGCGATGACCCTGCTGGGTCAGGGGACGCACCGGGACGTGCTGGAGCAGGCGGGTGTGTCGGGCGCGGAGATCGTCTTTGCGACGACGCCGAACGACGCGACGAACCTCGTGGCAGGGGCGCTGTGTCGGGAGATGGGCGCGCGCCACGTGGCGGCGCGGGTCGTGGATCCGCGCTTTTTTCGCACGACCTCGCCGGTGGAGCGTGGGGTGCTGGGGCTGGACGTGGTGATGTGCCCGGCGAGGCTGGCGAGCAGCCAGATCCTGACGCGGATAAGGCGGCTGGAGTTGCCCTTCGTGGCGAACATCACGGAGTTCAGCGCGCAGGTGGTGATGTGCCCGATCGAGGGCGGCTCGCGGATGGTCAACGAGCCGGCGTCGTCGTCGCTGCCGGGTGGCGCGGCGGTGCGCGCGGTGGTGCGCGACGGGATGTTGAGGGGTGTGGAGGAGATCCAGCGTCTGGACGTGGGGGATCAGGCGTTGATCGTGTCGCCCACGGAGGGTGTGACGGCGGCGCTGGAGCGGATGGGGAGGGTGTCGTCGATCAAGCGGCTGGTCATCGTCGGCGGGGGTTCCTCGGGTCAGTCGCTGGCGCGGTCCTACGACACGAAGTCGACCCAGGTGCAGCTGCTGGAGATCGATCGTGCACGGGCCGAGCGTCTGGCGGCGGGCTTCGAGCATGTGAGGGTGCTGGCGGCGGACGGGACGCACCCGGACGTGCTCAGGGATCTGCAGATCGACACGGCGCAGGCGCTGGCGTCGTTGACGCACGAGGACGAGCTGAACCTGACGACGGCGCTGCTGGCTCGGCAGCTGGGCGTTCCGCACACCTTCATCGCGGTGGGCCGGACGGGCTACACGGAGATCTTCGAGCAGCTGGGGATAGACGGGGTCGTCAGCCGCCCGGAGATCACGGCTCGCGCGATGGGGGCCTTCTTCCTCAAGGCGCTCCAGGAGCGCCACACGGCGATCCCGCACTCGCACCACGCGATGGCGGAGTTGATGGTGCCGAAGTCGGGGGCGGGCAGAGTGTTGGCGGATCTGCCGCTGCCGGCCCAGGCGCATGTGCTTGCGCACGCGCGCCGTGGCGCGCTGCTGGAGGTGGATCCGAAGCGGTCGCTGGAGGAGGGAGACGCGCTGGTGTTCGCGGCGCTGCCCCGGCTCCTGAAGAACCTGGTGCGGCTTGTTGCGGGCCAGGGGTGAGGGGCGATGAACCCAAGGACGGTGGCAGGTAATACAGGGCTCTTGCTGGCGCTGATGGCGCTGATGCTGGGTGCGCCGCTCGGTCTGGCGATCTGGCAGCAGGACGAGGGCGCGCAGTGGGCCTATGGGATCTCGGCGCTGCTGACGCTGGGGGTGGCCCTGGTGCTGTGGATCGTGGGCAGGGAGGCGCCGGACAAGCTGCATCGAAAGGACGCTCTTGGGACGGTGGCGCTGACGTGGGTCGGGATGGGGGTGCTGGGCGGTCTGCCGATGTGGCTCGATGGTTCGATTGGGGATTGGAGCGGCGCGCTCTTTGAGTCGGTCTCTGGCTTGACGACCACGGGCGCGACGGTCATCTCGGACGTCGACAACCTGAGCGACGCGACGAACCTGTGGCGTTGCTTGATGCACTGGGTCGGCGGGATGGGGATCGTGGTGCTCTTCGTGGCGGTCTTCCCGCAGCTTGGGGTCAGCGCCAAGCAGCTCTTCAAGTCTGAGGCGCCCGGCCCCGTGGCGGAGGGGCTCCGGCCGAGGATCAAGCAGACGGCCTTCATGTTGTGGTTGATCTACTCGGTCATGACGCTGCTCTGCGCGCTGCTCCTGTGGTTGGCTGGCATGACGCCCTACGACGCCATCTGCCACGCGATGTCGACCCTTGGGACGGGAGGCTACTCGACGCGAGGGGCCAGCATCGGGGCCTGGGGCAGCGCGACGATCGACTGGATCATCGTGGTGTTCATGTTCCTGGCGGCGCTGAACTTCGGGCTCTACTACGGGGCGCTCAAGGGGGACTGGCGCCAGCTCGCGCGCAACTCCGAGGTGAAGTTCTACGCGCTGGTCAACGTGCTGGTCATCGCCGTGGTGACGGTCGGGATCCTGCCTCGGCACGACGATCTGCTCGAGGCGGTGCGCTTCGCGGCCTTCCAGGTGCTGGCGGTGACGACGACGACGGGGTTCATGACCGAGGACTTCGAGACCTACCCGCAGGCGGCCCGGCTGCTGCTCTTCTTGTGCATGTTCATGGGCGGGTGTGCGGGGTCGACCTCGGGCGGGATCAAGGCGATCCGGATCCTGGTGTTGATCAAGCTGGCGATCCGGGAGTTGAGGTTGGTGATCCAGCCCCAGGAGATCGTGCCGGTGCGGGTGGGCGGATCGATCTACGGGTCGTCGGTGCTTCACGGGATCATGGTGTTCACGGCGGCCTTCTTGATGTTGTGGGCGGCCAACGCGGTCTTCTTGTGTCTGCTGGGGCTGGATCTGGTCACGGCCATGTCCGCCTCGATCGCGTGCCTGGCCAGCATCGGGCCGGGGCTGGAGGGCGTCGGGCCGACGCAGAACTTCGCCTTCATCCCGGCGGCGGGCAAGGTGTCGCTGTGCGTGGGGATGATCGCCGGCCGGCTGGAGATCTTCGCGCTCCTGGCCGTGTTCCACCCGGCTTGCTGGCGCCGGGGTTGAGGGAGAATCCATGAAGCGCCTCTTCGTGCTGGTGGCTCTCTTCGGGGTGATGGCCGGGCTCAAGCTCGGTCAGGTCGACATCCTCCAGGGCGCCGCCGATCCGCTGACGCTGGCGAGCATCGGGTTTACGGCCCTCTTCGCCTTTACGGTCGGCGAGATCATCAACGGCTTCGGGCTGCCGAGGGTGACGGGCTACATCCTGACCGGCGTCGTCCTTGGCCCCTCGCTGCTGGCGCTGTTTCTGCACCCCGAGGGCGGGGTCGACCTGCAGTCGGTCCTCTCCGACTCGGTCGTGGAGGACATGAAGATCTTCAACACCCTGGCGCTGGGGCTCATCGCGACGCAGGCGGGCCTTGAGCTCGACATCGGGGCGACGCGAAAGGTCATCAAGACCTTGAGCCTGACGGTCGGCCTCAAGGTCCTCTTCCTGGTGCTGCTCGTCGGCGGCACCTTCATCGGCGTGGAGTCCTTCTTCCACCTCATGGGCCTGGAGGGCAATGCCGTCTACGCCTTCGCCCTGCTCTTCTCGGTCCTGGGCATCGGCACCTCGCCGGCCATCGCGCTGGCGGTCATCAACGATCTGAAGGCCAGGGGCCGGATGACGGATCTGCTGCTGGCCATGGCGGTGGTCAAGGACGTCGTCGTCGTCGTCTGCCTGGCGATCGCCGTGTCGGTGGCCAAGGCGCTGCTCTCCGGCGGGGACTTCGACCCCCACTCGCTGTCCCACGTCGCCCAGGAGATCGGCGGCTCCATCCTGTGCGGGGCGGTCGTCGGGGGGCTGATCATCGCCTACATCCGCTTCATCCACACGGAGATGCTGCTCTTCGTCGTGGCCACGATCCTGATCGTGGCCAGGCTGAGCGTCTTCTTGCACCTGGAGCTGCTGCTGGTCTTCATCGTCGCCGGCTTCCTGGTGCGCAACTTCTCGCGCTTCGAGCACGAGCTGATGCACCCGCTGGAGATGGTGGCGCTGCCGGTCTTCGTCGTCTTCTTCACCACCGCCGGCGCCAGCATCGACCTTCAGGCGACGCTCCGGGTGCTGCCGATGGCGCTGGCGCTCTTCGCCGCCCGCCTCGGGGCGCTGGCGCTGGCCTCGGTGATCGGCGGGCGTCTCGGTGGCGAGGGCGCGGCGATCCAGAAGATGGGCTGGCTGACCTACATCCCACAGGCGGGCGTGACGCTCGGGCTGGTGCTGCTGACCTCCGGGAACCTGACCGAGCACGCGGCGCCGATCATGGCGCTGGGCATGGCGCTGGTGGCGCTCAACCTGCTCGTCGGCCCAGTGACGCTGGGCCTCGGGCTCAAGAAGTGCGGCGACGTCGCCGAGGGCGGCGCGGCCGAGGCGGCCGAGCGAGGCCACGGCCACGGCGCTCACGGCCACGTCGAGGCGGAGGAGCCCGGCGCGGCGGCCCCCGAGGTCGCCGATCCGCTCCTGTCGCCGCCGGCGGGGCCGGACGAGGCCCCCGAGCTGCCCTGGTCGGCGGTGGCGGCGCTGGACCCTCAGCGCCTGCGCGAGCCCATCGGGCAGCTGCTCATCGACCTTCAGGGGCTCCTTGAGCGCGGCTGGATCGCGCAGGACGAGGCCCTCGATGGCTTCTGCGCGGCATGCTTGAGCGCGTTTGAAGGGGACAGCGTTCAGGACGGGGTGCGGATCTTCGCCGCCCAGAGCGCGCTCCGGGAGGGGAGGCAGATGTCGAAGCAGATGACCAGGCAGCTGCGCGAGGCGTCGATGAGGATCGTCCAGACGACGCCTCAGATCATCGTCCCGATGAGGCGCGAGCTGCTGGCGCCTGGCCGCGAGGCGCCGGTCGGGGTTCGGGCCAGGGCCGCGTGGCGGCGGATGGCGGTGAGGCTGTCGCCGAGGGGTCGGGCGGCTTCGAGGCGGGTGCAGGTGCGGACGATCTCGCGGGTGGCCCTGGAGGGGCGCATGATCGAGGCGATCGGCGCGATCTACGACGCGCGTCTGCGGGCCGAGGCCCGCGTCGTCGAGATCATGAGGCTGGCCGGGGTCGGGAAGATCTCCGGCGATCAGAGCCGGTCGCTGATCGAGTCGCACAGGGCGGCGGGCCGCCAGGCGATGCGCGTGGACGCGATGCATCACCTGAGGGCGGGCGCGGCGCTGGCCCTGGAGATCGTGGATGACGTCGACAGCCCCTGGCGGCCAGCGGACAGCGTCAGCTACGCCCAGGTCGAGGAGGCCAACCGCGCGCGCCGGCAAGAGGTCCTGGCGCGGGTCGAGCGCTGGACCGGGATGCTCGACGCGCAGGCCCACGGGCTGCGCCTGGAGACCCTGATGGTCTTCAGCAGGCGGCGGCTCGGCGAGCGCGTCGATCAGCGCCTGCTCCAGCCCATCGACGCGATGTCGTCGATATTGATCGCGCACATCCGACGGGTCACAGGAGAGCTCGACGCGGTCCTGGAGCAGCTGGCGCAGGCCGAGGCGCTGGACGCCCCGCAGGTCGAGCGCTTGCTGGCGGTGGTCCAGGCGGCCTTCGACGTCAAGGATCAGGCGGCGCTCCAGCAAGACACGGCCGATTATCGCCAGCTCGCGGCATCGGCGGCGCTGTCCGCAGAGCTGGAGCGGCTCGTCGATGAGCTGCCCGAGTCGCTGGTGGCGATATCGACCAGGACGCCGCTGCACACTTCGCCGCTTGAGGCGGTCGAGGTGACCACCGTCCCCTTGCATGGCCTCGTCCAGGCGCAGATCACCGAGGGCTTCTTGCCGCTGGCGCGGCGCCGTGAGGGCGCCGCGACGGAGCTCATCAACGCTGTCCCTCCCCAGCTCGCCGACGTGGTCCAGGTCGCCTCCTACGCCTTCGAACTGGTGCTGCGGGATCACGAGTCCGACAGGGCGCGCTGGGGCGCGCTCCTCATTGAGAGCACCCAGCGGGCGCGCGACAGGCTCCAGAGCATCGAGATGCAGCTGCTTGATGACTTCCAGGGTCACCAGCTGAGCATCGCGTCGAAGCTCGACGAGGTGTGGGAGAAGGCCAGCGCCGAGGCGCACGCGGCCTCGGCCCGCGAGCGCCTCGTGGCGCGCCCCTGGATCGAAGCCCTGCGAAGCCGCACGGTGAAGGCGAGGGCGATGTTGACGACCTCGGCGCTCCGAGCGTGGGCGGCGCTCAGGGGGCGGGTGGTGGCGCTGACGCGCAGCTCCGAGGTCGAGTCGCTGCGGATCAGGACCGGGCTCGTGGCGCTGGACCCCGCGGCGATGCGCCAGTACCTCGGCCGGAAGCTGCCCGCCTTGTCCTCGCTGGAGCTGCCCTCGATGACGACGCAGCTCTTCGCGCTCAACCCCGTGGACGATCGCCGCCTCTTCGTCGGCCGCCAGCGCGAGCTGGCGGCGCTCGACGACGCCCGCCTGGCGTGGCAGAGCGGCAGCAGGGCCGCCGCGTTGATCGAAGGGTCCGGGGGCGTCGGCAAGAGCTCGCTGGTCAACATGTTCGTCTTCGGGCTCACGGCCACGCGGCTGATCCGCCTCGACGTGCGCTTCGGCTCGCGCGAGGCTGGCCCGATCGCGGCGCTCGCCGCCGAGCTCAAGGTCCCTGCGCGCGCCCCGATCATCCGCAAGGCGCTCGAGTCCCGGTCGACCGTCGTCGTCATCGACGGCCTTGAGCGGTGGTTCCAGCCCACGCTCGACGGCGCCAGGACCTTCCAGCGCCTCATCGACCTGATGGCCCAGACCGGCGAGCGGGTCCTGTGGATCGTCTCGGTGCGCAAGGAGGCCTTTGAGCGCTTCGAGCGCATGGCCCCCTGGGCAAGCGCCTTCTCCCACCGGATCAACCTCGACCCCTTCGACCGGCGAGAGCTCCAGGCGCTGATCGAGTCCAGGCAGCGCCTCAGCGGCATCGAGCTCGTGATCGAGCGGCGCGGCTGGCGGACGCAGCTGAGCGCGTGGGGACAGGGCCCCTCCTCGTACTACGCCGCCCTGGCCCGCTCATGCCAGGGCAACCCCAGAGCCGCCCTTTATCTGCACGCCCGATCAGTTATCTGGAGCGGGAAGGCGCTCAAGGTCGGGGCCGTGGCCTCGCTCGACGTCCCCTTCCTGGAGCAGCTCACCGAGCACGCCCGCGTCATCCTCATCGAGCTGCTCCGGCTCGGCTCGCTCACGCCCGGCGCGCTCGAGGCGCAGCTGATGATCAGACCCGAGCAGATGCGCCTGGAGCTGGAGCTGCTCAACTTCGCTGGCCTGATCGAGCAGGGGCGGCGCAGCAAGGCCGTCCGCATCCCCATCCACCTGCGAGAGGCGCTGCGCGCCGAGTTCATCGAGCTCCGGCGCATGCTGGAGGACAAGCTGCGATGAACCACCCGACCCTCCGCGCCCTGCTGCTGGCAGCTCCCCTGTGGCTGTCGGCCTGCGCCTCCCAGGTCTCCCCGACCCAGGCGCCGGAGGCCGAGCCCCACGCCCTCAACCTCGCCGACGAGTTCAACGCCCTCGGCCACCTCCTCGGCGCCCGAGGCGTCTGGACCCTCATCCTCGCCTTTGTCGCCCTCTCCCTCATCGCAGCGCTGCTGCGCTCCGTCGCGCAGGGGCTCCGTCGACGCCTCGGGGACAGCGACAGCCGCCTCGGGCGCCTCCTGTCGCTCGCCTTCATCGCGGCGGTCGCGCTGGCCCTCTATGTGGTCGTCCGCCAGTTCTTCGCCATCGCCCCCCTGGTGACCTCCATCCTGCTGGCCATCCTCGGCCTCACCCTCGGCTTCAGCGCCCGAGGGCTGGCCCAGGACCTCCTGGGCGCCACCCGGATCGCCGTCAAGGGCCACATCCACCCCGGGTTGACCCTGGAGATGGGCTCCATCGGCGGCACCGTCGAGCAGGTCGGCGCGCTGTCGACCCGGATCCTGACCCTCGAAGGCGCCGTGCTCCACGTCCCCAACCGCGTCTTCATCAACGAGGCCTTCACCACGAGGCAACCTCGCCGCACCGCCCAGGTCGTCTTCTCCCAGGATCTCGGCGAGCCCGTCACGCAGCTCTGGCGCGAGCGCGTCCGCATCCAGGCCCTGCTGTGCCCCTACCGCCAGGTCGACTCCGACGTCTCAGTCTCCGTCGATGAGAAGAACCACACCCTCGTCTCGATCTCCTTCCTGGCCCCCTCCGACGCGCTCGCCCGAGAGGCCTCCCTCTACCTGGAGCGGGCGCTGTCCGCAGCGCTCAGCAACAAGACCCCCGCCCCGAACGACGCCCCCTATTAAAAAAGCTCGCCCGCGCCGATGAGAGGCGCAAGCGCGATGGTGCGGGCGCGGCGCGATCAGCGGAAGTCCAGCAGGTGCTTGCGGCCCGCGCTGGCGGTGGGGTCGTGGGTGTCCTGGCACTCGACGCAGAAGCGCGCCCACGGGATCAGCTTGAGGCGAGAGGGGGCGATGGGCTCGTCGCAGGTCTCGCAGTAGCCGAAGTCGTCTGGAGCGGCGGCGATCCTGCGCAGGGCGACGTTGATCTCGCGCAGCTCGTCGGCGCGGGCCTTGTTGCGCTCCGAGGCGATGATCTGGTTCATCTCCCCGAGGGGCCTGGCGTCCTCGTCCTGGCTGGACTCGCCCGTGGCCGTCGGCTCAAGCTGGAAGTCGCCTTCGGAGATGAGCGCGTCGCGCCTCGCCTCAAGGGCGGCGCGCAGGTCGTTGAGGAGGGCAGGGGTCATGGCTCCGATCTCCGGTCGTCAGGCCGCCGATGGGCGGCCCATCGGGTATAGCCGCAATGGCCGCAGCGGCTCAAGGCGCTCAGCCCTCGATGCGGGGGCGGTCAGGGGCGGCCTGGAGGGCGGCGGGGCCGGTCGTGGCCACCAGCGGGGTCATGATCACGGAGACGCCGCCGGACAGCAGGCCGGCGATGGAGGCGTACCAGGCGTCCATGAAGAGCTCCATGGCGATGGTCGAGGCCGGCGTCATGAACCAGGTCAGCAGGCCCTGGAGGAAGAGGAGGGTGAAGCCGAAGCCGAAGCCGGCGATGAAGGTCCGCGCGCCGCTGCGGGTCCACCGGCCCAGCACCGGGGCCAGCGCCTGGGTGTCCTGGGCGTCCTGGATGCTGCCGATGGCGGCGTCTTCGAAGAGGCGGCGGGCGACCCTCCAGGCGATCGGCACCGGCAGCAGGAAGGTCAGCGCGGCCAGCCAGCCGAAGCCGTGGCCGATGGCGTAGAGCGGGATGATCCAGATCAGCCACAGGAGGCTGGCCGAGAAGTTGACCGTCGCGCCGGCCCGCGAGACCGCCTGGATCCGCCGCCAGACGCGCGGGCGGCGCACGAGCGCCCGCGTCTGGTGGCCCTTGACGCGCGGCAGCACGTCGAGCATCCGCAGGCCCTCGATCTGCTGTCGCCAGCTCCGGTGCTGGGTCAAGTCCCGGCTGACCAGCAGGTGGGCCGTCATCAGGTGGCCGACATACCAGGGCAGGGGCCTGACCCCGGCGCCTGGGCCAGCGCGCCGCGCGAGCGCGGTGGGCGCCTGGGCCTCCGGGGCTTCGGCCCGCGCGCCAGGGGTCGGCTCGGGCGCGTCGTGAAGGGAGGGGTCGCGGTGCTCCTGGTCGATCATCCGGGCTCTCTTGATGTAGGGTGTCTCGGGCGCTCGGGGCGGATGAGCGACCACCTGACACAACCAGTGAGCGCCCAAAGACCATTCCAGTCAACACCCCGAAGGTCCCCATGACGGCTCCCCACAGCGCGCCGGCCCTCACCACATGGATCGTCCAGGGCAACCTCGGCGGCCGCAAGGACGTCGAGGCCATTGAGGCCGCCTGCCGACGCCTCGATCGCGGCTTCGTCGAGGTCGAGGCGATCCCCTTCAGCGACGAGCTGCCCCAGGTCGAGATCGACGGCCCCGCGATCTGCTACGGCTCGGCCCTCTTCGTCGCCGCGGCCCTGCGACAGGGGCGCTGGCGGCCAGGGGCCTTCTTCGACGAGGCCACCTTCGCCTTCTCCGCCTGGCGAGAGCCCTACGCGCCCTGGCTCCTCAACGGCGGCGCTCGCCTGACCACGCTCGGCGCGCTGGCCCAGGAGCTCGGCCCCGACGACGAGCCCCTCTTTGTTCGACCCGACGACGACCTGAAGTCCTTCGCGGGGTGCGTCATGACGCGCGGCGATCTGCGCCAGTGGGCCGCGCGCCTGGACGACGCCATGACGGTGACCCCCGCGACGCCCGTCGTCGCCGCGTCGCCGCGTCAAATTGATCAGGAGTGGCGCATGTTTATGGTGGACGGGCGCTGCGTCGCGGGGAGCCGATACCGCAGGGCGGGCCGCCAGGACGTGGCCGAGGGCGTGCCGGCCCAGGTGGCGGAGCTCGCCGGCAGGGTGGCGGCCACATGGCAGCCCTCGCCGGTCTTCGTCCTGGACGTGGCGCAGTGCCAGGGCGAGCTGTCGATCGTGGAGATCAACGGCTTCAACAGCGCCGGCTTCTACGCCAGCGACGTCGAGGCGATCGTGGCGGCCGTCTCGGCGCGAGTCGAGGCCGATGGGGGCGCCTGAGCGATTGGACTTGTGATCGGCGACGTGTTAAGGAGACTTCCCCGTCAGCGCCCTGTCCCGCCGTGACCTGGGGCCGACCCGTGAAGACCGCGGCAAAGTGCTGCGCTCACGCCTTCGACAACACAGCCCCGCCCTCTCCAAGGATCCATCTTGACTACCTTTGAGCAACTCGATCTGATCACGCCTCTCCTGAAGGCCATCGAGGCCCAGGGCTACGAGAGCCCCACCCCCATCCAGGTCATGGCCATCCCGCCGCTGCTCGACGGCAGCGACGTGCTCGGCTGCGCCCAGACCGGGACCGGCAAGACGGCGGCCTTCGCGCTGCCCATTCTCCAGCACCTGGCCCTTGAGCCCACCCGAGGCAAGCGCGTGATCCGCGCCCTGGTCCTGTCCCCGACCCGCGAGCTGGCCGCCCAGATCGACGACAGCTTCGAGGCCTACGGCCGCTTCCTGAAGATCGCCCACGCCGTGATCTTCGGCGGCGTGAGCGAGAGCCCCCAGATCGACGCCCTGCGCCGCGGCCTCGACATCCTCGTGGCCACGCCCGGCCGCCTGCTCGACCTGCTCGACCGCGGCTTCGGGGACCTTCGCCAGGTCGAGTTCTTCGTCCTCGACGAGGCCGAGCGGATGCTCGACATGGGCTTCAGCAACGACATC
>SYOX01000095.1 GCA_005804885.1 Pseudomonadota bacterium | reverse complement strand
GGAGAAGGCCAAGGTCGAGCTCAGCTCCGTCAAGGAGGCCGAGATCAACCTGCCCTTCATCTTCACCCAGGAGTCCGGCGAGGCCCTCCACCTCCAGCGGACGCTGACGCGGGACAAGCTCGAGGAGCTGGTCGAGGATCTCGTCCAGCGGACCTTGAAGATCTGCGAGCAGACCCTCGGCGAGGCCGGCCTGTCGGTGGACGACATCAACGAGGTCATCCTGGTCGGCGGCATGACCCGGATGCCGCGCACCCAGAAGTGCGTCGCGGAGTACTTTGGCCGCGAGCCCTCCAAGAACGTCCACCCCGACGAGGTCGTCGCGCTCGGTGCCGCGATCCAGGGGCACGCGCTGATGGACGAGGAGGCCGAGGTGCTCCTGCTGGACGTCACCCCCCACAACCTCGGCATCGGGGTCTACGGCGGCGGCTTCCAGGTGCTCATCGAGAAGAACTCGACGGTCCCGACGAGCCGCAGCCACATCTTCACGACCGTCAAGGACAACCAGACCTCGGTCAAGATCCTCGTCCTCCAGGGCGAGAGCGAGCGAGCCCACGAGAACGACCTGCTCGGCGAGTTCATCCTCAACGGCCTGAGGCAAGCGCCAGCCGGCGAGGTCGAGATCGAGATCACCTTCGAGATCTCGGCCGACGGCATCGTCTCGGTCTCCGCCCGCGATCTGGAGACGAACCTGGAGCAGTCCATCACCGTCACGGCCACGAGCGGCCTGACCGAGGATGAGATCTCCGCCATGATCGAGGAAAATCAGGACTACCTCGTCCAGGTCCAGCACTCCGAGGAGATCGAGAACCAGCGGGGCAACGTCCGCCGCACCATCCGTCAGGTCGAGAAGCTGCTGCCCACCGTCCGTGAGGTCATGGAGGGCTCCACGCTCGGCAAGGACGCGCTTCGAAAGGCCCAGGATGCCCTCGACCGCGCCAAGGAGGCCCTGGAGGGCCGCAACATAGACCACCTCATCAGCACCGGCGAGGCGCTCAATCGCACCTACGCCGTCTTCCAGGGGATAGTCCAGAGGATGCAACCCTGACAGGCACACGGGACCAGCGTGATCTCGGTGACCTTGTCGAGGGGCCGCGCGCAGACGCCCTCCCGGCCAGGCGTGCGGCGAGAGCGAAGCGAAGCACATGAGCGGCGCAAGGCGCAACATCGACAATCACAACCCCGATGAGGACACCCCGGGCGGTCCTGAAGGCTCCCCCTCGTCTCGTGTCAACCTCGAGGCTCAATCCTCTCAAGACAGGCTCTTTGATCTCGACATCGACTTTGATGAGAGCGAATCCGGCGACGCCCCGCTCCCGTCCAAGCCGCCCGCCAAGGCGCCGCCCCCGCCGATGTCCAGGTCGCTCGGTGTCCGCTACCAGGCCCAGGCGCCCCCACCCCCGACCTATCGCCGCTCTGGCCCCTCCACCATGGGCGGCGTCGGGGGTCACACCCTGCCGCCGCCGCCTCGCCGGGGGACCACCACCTCACCGGGCCTTGAGGCCGATGAGGAGGACCTCGCCGCCGCCTTCGCCTCGAGCGATCCGACGGCCTTTGGCGTCGAGCTGGGCCAGGAGGACGTCCCGGAAGTCGTAGTCGATGATGACCCGTGGGCAGGGCTGGGGGACGACCCGGAGCCCGACCCGTGGGCCGACCTGAGCGATGATGTGGCGCTTGTGAAGGAGCCCGTCCGCGAGACCCTCATGCTCGGCGACGCCGCGCTCTCCTTCCTGGTCGGCCGCGACAACGTCAACGCGGACCCTCGGGTCACCATCCCCCTCAACCAGGACTCCGAGGCCTTCCGCGGCAACTACGATGTCTCCTCCGACTTCGACGACCTGGCCCTGCTCGGCTTCAGCGCCAAGGAGGTCGAGGTCTCGCCGATCGACCACAACCTCCCCGAGGTCGAATCCTTAGGGCCGCTCTCCTTCGGCAACCTCTCCGTCTCTGGCCTCGTCGAAGATGTCTCCGTCGATCTGAGCGAGCTGCCCTCGCGCTTCGAAACGGTCTCCCTCGACATCGATGGCGACGGCGACTTCGAGGTCGGCGAGATCGCCAAGTTGCCCTCCCAGGATGGATCCTCGACCATGCCGGCCTCACGGGGCAGCGCCCTGGAGGCCTCCGACGAGCACGCCTCGACCACCAACGACGTCTCCTCCGCCCTCCTGGGCGTCATCTCCATCAACGAGCTCTTCATGGAGGATGAGCCCACCGTCATGCTCGACGGCACCGCCGCGCCCTCCGTCTCTCGCCGCGCCGGCCGCTCCGCCCCTCCAGAGGCCTCCTTCGGTGGCGCCACCCCTCTCATCGGCTTGACCGCGCCCGATGACGCCACCGAGCCGAAGCTCGCAACCTCCCCGAACCTGTCGCTGTCCTCCTTCAACACCTTCCTTGTCAAGGACATCTCCAAGCCCCAGGAGGAAGACCCCGACGACGACGTCATGGGCGACCTCGACATCGAGTTGCCGCCCTGGGCGCGCTTCTCAGGCTCTGAGATCGACATCTCGCAGCACCTCGAGGATCCCCACGACGCGCTCACCGTCGACCGCCCCATCGAAGACCTGCTCCCCGACTACGGCGACATCGACCCGACCCGACCCCCGGAGGTCGACGCCCGGCGCCTCCTCGGCGCGAGCGACAACAACAAGACCCGCCCCGCACCCGCCGAAGGTCAGCCCCTGGTCTGGGCCACCACCAGGCCCGCACCCGATGTGGCCGCATCGCTGACCAGCGACGAGGTCACCGCGAAGCCCTCCGCGGCGATACCCCCCGTCGGCGAAGACTCGACCCCCTCCGTCCACCTCTCGGTCACCTCGCCTGGACCCGCCGGCCTGTCCGGCGCGGTCTCGAAGGCCCCCTCCGAGCCCCCGCTCTTTCAAGGCCGCACGGCAGGAGAGCCCTCCGAGCTCCCCGAAGAGGAGGACTTCTTCCTCGACGACCTCGACATGATGTTCGGCGAATCCGATGAGGAGGAGCCCGCCGTGATCGGCGCCGCCGAGGCGAGCGAGGGCGAAGAGGATGAACAGGGTGACGAAGACGAGGGAGACGAAGAAGAGCAAGAAGACGAAGAAGACGACGAGCTTGACTTCCTCTTTGGCGCCGAGCCTGTCGCCTCTCCAGCGGACCAAGTGGTCGAGAAGGTCCCCACGACCGAGGATGAGCCTTCGGTCGATGAGCTCCCGGTCCCGGTCCTGTCGCCTCGCCGCTCCGCAGAGATGGCGTTCAGCCCGCCCATGGCCGAGCCGCTCTTCGGCGTCGCGCTCAGCCCGCCCCAGAGCCGGCCGAGCTCCAGAGTCGCGCAGGAAACCCCGCAGCTTGACAGGAAAGCCGACGCCCCCCCCCCGCCAGCGGACAGCAAGGCCATGCGCTTTGGCATCCTCAAGCGAACCAGCGCGCGGCTCAAGAGCGATGCGCAGCTCAAGGCCGTCCAGCCGGCCCAGATCCCCTCCACGGACAGGCGCGTCCCGACGCCTTCCGGGTTCCTGTCGGGCTTTGACACCCCGATGCCCTTCCAGGTCGAGCAGCACGGCGACGATCTTGAGGCGCTCCTCAACGAGGCGCACAACATGCGTCGCCTCTCGCGCTTCGAAGAAGCCCAGAAGGCCCTCGACAAGCTCCTCAAGCTTGAGCCAGCCCACGAGGAGGTCCTCGACCTCGTCCGTCGGAACCGCGTCGCCCTCAAGGAGCACTTCCTCAAGAAGCTCGGGGATCTGGACGACACGCCGCGCATCCTGATCTCGCCCGACGCGATGATGGAGATGGGGATCGACTCCCGCGGCGGCTACCTGCTCAGTCAGATCGACGGCGTGTCGACCTTCCGCGATCTCATCGAGCTGAGCCCCATGGACTCGACCGACTCCGCCCGCATGCTGGCCTGGTTCATGGACGCCGGTATCATCGGCGCCCGCTGAGACCGCTGGCGCTCAGCTCTCCCCCTCCTCATCTCTGGCCTTGAGGTAGCGCACGATCGGCTCGATGTACTCCGGCACCGACGGGCAATGGGGGTCGTCCTGGGTCAACCAGGCCGTGTTGGTCGCGTTGAAGATCGTCCAGCGGTTGAAGTTGTCGATGAGCTGGGCGCCGGTCCGCAGCGGCCGCTCAAGGCCCGGCAGGCGCATCATCAGCCGGGTCAGGCCGACCGGGAGCCTGCCGCGCGGCAGCGGCTTGCCGGCCGTCAAGGCCACCAGCTCGAAGACCCTCCGAGCCGAGAGCGGGTTCGGATCCACGACGTGGAAGGTCCGACCGCGCGCCTCCGGCTCCAGGCTGAGCCGCTCGATCACGTCCACGACGTAATCCACAGGCACGAGGTTCAAGGGCGCGATCCCCAGCCCAGGCATCGGCAGCGGGACGTCGATCTTCACCAGCGGCTTCATCAGCAGGTAGGGGCCGCTGAGGCTGTCGATCTGCCCCGTGGCGCTGTGGCCGACGATCAACGAGGGGCGGTAGATGGTGATGGGCAGCTTGTCGAGGTGCTTGCGCACATGGCGCTCGGCCTCGAACTGGGTCTCCTCGTAGGGGTTCAGGAAGCCCTGGCCCTCATCGAACTCCTCCTCCATGATCACGCCCTGCCGGTTGCCGCAGACGAAGGCGGTGGACATGTGGTTGTATCTGTTGAGGTTTTTGGTGTCTCGGGCGAGCTGGAGGACGTTGAGCGTCCCCTGGACGTTGACCTCATGGAGCCTTCGGCGGTGCGCGCTCATGTGCCAGATGGCCGCGAGGTGGAAGATGTCGGTGACCGTCTGGGTCAGGTCGAGGTACTCGCGGCCCGAGAGCCCCAGGTCCAGGGCGCGCACGTCGCCCTTCAAGAGCCTGACGCGCTCCCGGTGGGGGCCGGGGATCTGCGCGGCGGCGCGCTCAAGGTCGTCCTCAAGGACGAGGCAGGTGACGCGGCTGTCGGGCTCTCGCTCAAGGATGGTGTGCAGGAGGTAGCGCGCGGCGAAGGTGGGGTGGCCGGTCAGGAAGATGTCGCGGGCCGTCGGGGGGTTCATTCGGTCTCCTGGCGCAAGGCGTCGAGGGCGGCCTGACCCGCCTCGGGGTGCTCGGGCCAGAGGCGGGCCGCGAGCCCGTCGAGGAGCGCCTCGACGGCCCGCTCGGCCTCCTGGGAGGTGGTGGAGTTGTCGATGACGACGTCCGCGACGGCGATCTTGGCCGCCAAGGGCAGCTGGGCGTCGATGCGCGCCTGGGCGGCGGCGGCGTCGAGGCCGTCGCGGGCCATCACGCGGGTGAGCTGGACCTCGGGGGCGCATGAGACGACGATCAAGAGGTCGAGCCCGACGTGGAGGCCCCCCTCGACGAGCAAGGGGGACTCGTAGACCGCCAGCGGGGAGCCCGCCTCGCGGGCGGCCTGGACGTGCTCGGCGACCCTGTCGGCGATGCGCGGGTGCGTGATCGCGTTGAGGCGCAGGCGCTGGGCCTCATCGGCGAAGACGATGGCGCCGAGCCGCGGGCGGTTCAAGGTGCCGTCGTCGTTGAGGATCCTGGCGCCGAAGGACGCGACGATCTCGCCCAGACCGGGGCTCCCCACCTCGACGATCTCGCGGGAGACGCGGTCGGCGTCGATCACGGTCAACCCGCGTGCGCGCAGCTGTCGGGCGACGGTGGACTTTCCCGAGGCGATCCCCCCGGTCAGGCCCAGGAGCTTGAAGGGAAGGCTCCCCTTGGTCATCGGTCTCGACCTCCCGGCTGGGCCTTCGGCGCGTGGATCTCGGCGCGTCGTCGAGGCGCGCCAGGGGCCGCCATCGAGGGCTCAAGCCCGTGGCTGTGCGGGTTGACTCGCTCCATGGCGTGTGCTAGCTCTTCCTTCTACCACCGCCCCCAGCGGCGGCGCAACCCGACCGCTGTTGCCATCCTCTCGCGGCCGCGATCTCTTCGAGGGTTCACTTGTCTCGCCACGCCCAAGACCGTCGCCGATCCCGACGCCCCGAAGTCGGCAACGGCCTCATCGACAAGCTCTTTCTTGTCATCGCCTCGCCCTTCTTCTGCGCGGCTGGTCTGGCTCTTCTGTCGGGCCTGCACTTCGCCGAGGCCGCGCGCTTCCTTGAGAACAGCACCGTGGCCTGGACCGTGGTCAGCGTGCGCGCCGTCGGCGGCGCGATCGTGGCCATCTCAGGGTTGGCGATGTTCGTCGCCCGGCTGCTGCCGGCGCTCAAGGGCGCGCGGCTGGGCAACGAGGACGCGATCAACCCCGACTTGAGCATCGAGGCCGGCCAGGACGGCTTCCGGGCCGTCGAGCGGGCGATGGGCCTCTCCCGACGGCGCAGCGCCGCCTTTGGCGGAGCTGCGGCCTCGGCCGGCGCCCTGACCCTCTTGGTCGCGCTGCTGGGCTTCGTGCTGGCGCCGATCTGGCAGGACGAGGGCCTGCCCAGAGGCGGCAAGCTCCAGCTCTCGACGGCGAAGGACGCAGAGTCGGCGCTGGTGCTCCGGGAGGGCCTCAAGGTCCAGGAGAACCTCGGCGGGTGGCGCTTTGAGCTCAAGGATCTCGACCTGGGGCGCCTCCAGGCTGGCAAGGCGGACGCCGCCGGTCACACGACCGCCACGATCCAGGCCACCCAGATCCCGACCGGCGCCCAGGTCCAGGGCACCGTGGACAGGGCGCAGCCCATCGTCTTCGGCCCCTTCACCCTCCGCCTCGGGGCCGTCGAGCCCACCCCGCGCCCCGTTGGCGTCGAGGTCGAGGTCAAGGACACGGAGACCGGCGCCGTCTTCCCGCTCTCGCTCATCGCAGGCCGCGCCGTGGGCGGCCCCGATGGGGCCTCGGTCTTCAGCATCGACCGCATCGATCCAGACTTCATGGACGGCCAGGGCCTCGCGGCCCACGGCGCGGTCACCGCCTCCAAGGGCGCAGAATCACAGGAGTTCTGGGTCTTCGAGGGCGCCGCGGGCTTTGACAGGCTCCACCGCAAGGGGCGCTTTGAGATCACCTACAAGCGGACCATCCCCGGTCACCAGGTGACCCTGCTCATCAGCCAGCCGGCGGGCTTTGATCCCGTCGCGATCTTCATCGGCCTGCTGGCGCTGGGCGTCTTCCTGCTCTTCTTCGCCGCTCAGACCGCCTCGGTCCGCGTCACGCGGCGCGGCCAGGAGGCGCTCCTGCTCTCCTCCATCAACGACGGCGAGGGCCTCGCGATGATGGTCGCCCGGGTCGTGGCGGGGCGGGATCCCGACGAGGCCTACGACGAGCCCTCCGGCGAGGACGAGGAGACCGGTGGGGGTTACGACGAGCCCGACGACGAGCAAGACGATCTGGGCGATGAAGAGGAAGCCGAGGGCGAAGACCCCGGCGACGCGGCGGAGGACGAGGGCGACCTTGAGTCCGAAGCCGGCGATGAGGACGGGGCCGGTCGGGCCGAGGTCGACGAGGACGACGGCGCGGAGGCCCTCGGCGACGAGGGCGCGTTCGAAGAAAATGACGGCACGGAGGCCCTCGGCGACGAGAACGCGCCGCTGTCCGGGAACGAGGAGGGCTCACGATGAGCGCGATCATCGTCACCGTGGCGCTCCTCCTCCTGGTTCTTGGCAGCGGCGTGGTCCGCGAGCGGGCCAGGGCGCGAAACCACATCCTCGCCTTCAGGCTCCTGGTGGGCGCGGCGTCCGTCGCGGCGGCCAGCGCAGGGGTGTGGGGCGTGATCCCCGTCCCCTCGGCGATCATCCCGGCGCTCTGGCTCTTCGGCGGCGTGATGTCCAGCGGCCTCGCGTTGGGCGAGGGCAAGCTGGCCGAACAGCTCCCCGGGCTGCTGACCAGCGCCGGGCCGCTGGCGGCCGCGTTCATCCTGCTCCAGATCAGCCCGCCGCCCGCGGAGGTCCCCTTCGTCATGGACGGCCTCCAGGCCGGCCTCATGATCGCCTGCGGCGGCCTCCTCGCCCTGGCCCTTGGCTTCATGCTGCGCGCCAGCGAGCGCCTCGAAGGCGCCCGGGTCGACTTCGCCGCCGCGTCCATCCCGCTGGCCTGCGCCGCGATGGCCGGGCTGGCCTTCGGTCGACTGTCCAGCCTCAGCCCCGAGCCCAGGGTCGCGGCCTTGCCCGTCGTCGGCGCGGACGGCCAGCCTGTCCTGTGGATGGCGGACATCGGCGCGGGGATCGCCGCGTCGGCCCCCCAGCAGGATCTCGGCTTTCTGATCCTCGTCGGCGCCGTCACGCTGATCGGCGCCGCGCTCCTCCCCGCGCGCGCCTCGGCCGCCCTCGCCGCGGTGGTCGGCGGAGGGCTCTTGCTCGGCGCCGCCGGCTGGATCCTCTCGCTTCATGGCCTCGACGTCGATCTGACCGCCCAGGCCAAGGAGGTCGTGCAGTCGATCGCCCGGGTCGGCTCCGAGCAGGCCCGCGCCGTCGAGCCCCGGATCTCGGGCACGCCGCCGGTCTCCGTCGCCGCGCAGCTGGCCGGCCTCTCGCTGGCTCTGCTCGTCACGGGCGGCCTCGGTGGCCTCGGCGCTGGCCTGTCCCGGTGGTGGTCCCGCCCCCCGAGGCAGCCTCTCGGCGCCCTTGATGTCGCCCTGCACACGCTGGCCGCCCGGGACGCCTTCCAGATCGCGACCCTCTGCAGCTGGCTGGCGCTGGCGCTGTGGCTCTTTCAGACCCGGCAGACCACGGGCATCTGGGGGCTCTCCGCCGCTGCGGACTTCCTGCTCGCCGGCGCCGCCTTCGCCCTCACCGCGATGCTCCTTGTCCTGCACGGCGCCGGCGCCGCACCTCGACCCTTCTACAAGGTGCTGCGCGGCGTTGTCGTCGCCGTCGGCATCGCCGCGCTGCTCGCCGCCGCCATCGGCGGCTTCGTCAGCGGCGTGGGACTCTTTGAGCTTTAGCGCCGAGCCAACCCGTGAAAATAAAAAACTCAGCCTTCATCAAGAGCGCCATCAAGCCTTCGCACTACCCCGAGTGGGATCTCCCCGAGGTCGCCTTTGCGGGGCGTAGCAATGTCGGAAAGTCGAGCCTTATCAACACCTTGCTGATGCGAAAGGCGCTCGTCAAGGTCAGCCGGACCCCCGGCCGTACCCAGCACATCAACTTCTTCACCGTCCAGCTCGGCGACGACCGAGAGCTCTCCCTCGTCGATCTGCCCGGCTACGGCTTCGCCCGTGTCCCCGCGAAGATCAAGAGCGAGTGGGGGACGATGGTCGACAGCTACCTCGGCCGCCGCCTGCTCAAGGCGCTCGTCATCGTCATGGACGTGCGCCGCGGCATGGAGGACGACGACAGGCAGCTCATCGAGGCCCTGCCTCACTTCGGCGTCCAGCCCATCCTCGTCTTCACCAAGGCCGACAAGCTCAGCCGCAACAAGGCCCACCAGCGCCTCGTCGAGATCACCCGCGACCTCAAGATCTCCAACGACGACCTCATCCTCTTCTCCAGCCACACCCGCAAGGGCCGCGAAAAACTCTGGGAGCGCATCGCCGAGCTCTGCCTCCCGCGCCTTGCGCCCAGCGTGGAGCCCGAGCAGCCCGTCGTTGAAGCCGGCCAGGAGGCCAAGGGCGCGTGAGCGGGCCAGGCCAGGAGCTGATCGACGGATACCAGATACGCCCGATGGTCCGGCAGGACATCGAGGCGCTGATGGAGGTCGAGCTGCGCTGCTACCCGATCCCCTGGCCCGAGTCCGTCTTTCTGAGGGAGCTGGAGGCGACCTGGTCCCGCATCGAGGTGGTCCACCCGACCGGGCAGGCCGGGCGGCTCGTCGCCCACGTCGTCTACTGGGCGGTCCACGACGAGCTGCACGTCCTCAACGTCGCCGTCCACCCGGACCTTCGGCGCCGCGGGATCGCCCAGGCCTTGCTCAACAGGCTGCTGGGGGTATGCAAGGCCGAGCGTCTCCAGTATATGACGCTGGAAGTCAGGGCGAGCAACGCAGCCGCCATCGGCTTGTACGAAGGCTTCGGGCTCAAGTCCATCGGCACGCGCAAGCGCTACTACGCCGACAACGACGAGGACGCCGTCGTCATGGCGATGATGATCGGCGACAACTCATGATGGATCGGGGGAAGGGCGATGGCCGGCGAACTTAAGATCTTCACAGGGCGCAGCCACCCGGAGCTGTCCAGACTCATCACCCAGTCCCTGGGCATGGAACTCGGCCGCAGCGTCACGACCGACCTGCCCAACGAGACCCTGGAGGTCCAGATCCTGGAGAACGTCCGCGAGTGCGACGTCTTCTACGTCCAGACCGCCTCGGCGCCGCTCCACACCCACGTCTTTGAGACCTTCCTGGCCATCGACGCCCTCAAGAGCGCCTCGGCCCGCCGCGTCACCGCCGTGCTGCCCTACGTGCCCTACGTGCGCTCGGACAAGAAGGACAAGCCGCGCATCTCCATCGCCGCGCGCCTCATGGCCGATCTGTTGCTGGCCTCCGGCGCCGACAGGGTCCTGACGATGGATCTTCACGCCCCCCAGGTCCAGGGCTTCTTCCGCGTGCCCACCGACCAGCTCCAGGCCGCCAACATCCTCTGCGACTACCTGGAGCGCCAGGATCTCTCCAACGCCGTCATCATCGCCGCCGACGCCGGCGAGGCCAAGGACGTCGGCCGCTACGCCAACAAGCTCAACCTGCCCATCGCCATCATCGACAAGCGCCGGCTGCGCGATGGCGACGACTCCCCCGCCTCGGTCGACCTCATCGGCGACGTCAGGGGCAAGCTCGCCCTGATCATCGACGACGAGATCGCCAGCGCCAAGACCCTCGTCGAGGCCACCGACTTCCTCCTGCAGCGCGGCGCTGCCGAGGTCAAGGCCGTCGCCTCCCACGGCGTCTTCAGCGGCAAGGCCCTGGAGTTGATCGCGCAGAGCCCGGTGACCGAGGTCATCGTCACCGACACCATCCCGCTCATCGGTCAGAAGCCCGACAAGATCAAGGTCCTCTCCGTCGCCGGCCTCTTCGCCCGAGCCATCCAGCGCATTCACGACGGAAACTCCGTCAGCGCGCTCTTCCGCTGACGCCCCCTGCCACGGCCTCCTGTCACCGCGGGATCGTCACCGACCACCGCGCAAGGGGAGGCTCTCCGGGGGCGACGTCGGCCTTGTAGAGCCACTGGTAGATGCCGTGGCTGCCCGTCACGCGGCGGCTGTAGTTGCGCGCCTCCTCGTAGGGGGTGGCCTCGGCGAAGAGGCCCGTGTTCCACCCGCCGCGCTCCTTGATCCACTTCTGCGGGGCGCCTGGGCCGGCGTTGTAGCCGCAGGCGACCAACAGCGGGTGCGCGCCAAACTCGTCGACGAGCTGCCTCAGGAAGCGGGTGGCGATGGGGATGTTGATCTCGGGCCGCATCAGGCTCTGCTGCGTGATCTCGACGCCCACCCCCTGGGCATTGCCGCGCGCTGTCGGGAGGATCAACTGCATCAAGCCCACCGCGCCAGCCCACGAGACCAGGCGCGGCTCAAAGCCTGACTCCTCACGGGTGATGGCGCGCACCAGAGCGGGATCAACGCCCCGCTCTTCGGACCAGCGATCCTGGAGGGCCTTGTAGGGGTCGGGGAAGGCGATCTCCCACAAGAGCCGCGTGCGGGCCGTCGGCATCCCGTAGCGCTCGGGCCAGCCGGGCACGCGGCGGCGCGCGATGTTGTGGGCCAGAGTCGGCTGGCCGTCCAGGTGCGCGAGCCAGGCCCCGAGCCAGAGATCGTGGGGGGAAGGGGAGGGCGCGCTCAGGACCAGCGCGCTGGCGCGGCCAAAGTCGCCCAGGAGGATGAAGCCTCGCAGGGCGGGATCGCGGACTTCGAAAGGGACCGGCTCGGCCCTCATCGGGCGCGAGAGCCCGGCGACGTATGCGCGACCTCCAGAGGTGGTCATGAGCGACTGGGCGCAGAGGTGGCCGTAGAAGGCGCTCGGGTTTTCGGAAAAACACCGCGCCCAGTGGCGGGCTGCCGCGTCGTCATCGCCCAGCACCGAGTCCACATAGCCCAGGTAATAGCGGTGTCGACCCTGGCTGTAATAGGTGGGGTCAGGGGGCATCTCGACGGCCACCAGGAGGCGCTCTCGCGCTGCAAGCCATCGTCGTTGTTTGAGATCTTCAAAGATGGGCGCCCAGACGGCCTCACGGGTCATGTCGCCCAGGGGGTAGTCGCCAAGGAGGCGAGCCATCAGCGCCGCGGCGTCCTTGTCCCGGCCCTCGGCCAGGGCTATCTCGCGCAGGTTGTAGATCGCGTCGTCGGCGTGCCGGGCGTCGGGGACCTCGGCGGCGATGGCCTCGAATGCGGCGCGCGCGGTCTTGAGATCGCGCTCGCGAAGGGCCCTGTCGCCGGTCCAGTGGTGGGCTCTCGTGCGAAGGACCCGGAGCGCCTCGGAGCGGGCGGCGACCTCCAGCGTGCAGGCCCCCATGGCCTGCTCGTAATACCGCCGGGTCTCGCCGTTTCGCTTCATCGCCTTGAGCGCGCGCGCCATCCAGAAGGGGACCTCGCAGGCCATCGCTGGATCGAGCGCCTTGCCCTTGAGCAGCCCGGCGAGCAGGTCATGGGCCTCCTTGTTCTCGGCCAGCGCCATGTGCAGGTTGGCGCGGATCAGGATCTCGCGGGGGCCTGGCGCGACGCGGCGGGCGGCGCTGGCGCCGATCCTGGCGGTCAGCGCCTTGAAGGCCACGTCGATCTCGGCGCCGCGGGCGTCGTTGGCGCAGACGACGCCGAGCCGTCGGAGGATCTCCGTCACCCCCGGTCGTCCCAGGGCCGGCTCCAGGGCGGCTGCTGGCGCGGCCTTGAGCAGCAGGAGGGCCAGCGCGCAGCCCTCGGCGTCCGGGGCGGGGTCGTCGCCGTCGAAGAGCGCCTTCGAGGCCAGGAGGGCCTCCGGCCAGCGATCGTCCAGCAGCGCCAGCCGAGCCCCGATCCTGGCCCGCTGGAGAGGCGAGGAGGCGCCGCCGGAGAGGGCGAGGTGCGCCTGGGAGGAGGCCGGATCGCCGGCCTTGGCGAAGGCCTCGGCGGCGTCGAGGTGGAGGTCGCGGGCGATGCCGCCCGCGTGGGGCGCCATCGCGGCCAGTGCGACGGCGGCCCCCGCGTGGTCGCCACCCCCGGACATGGCCCTCGCCTGCCAATAGATCCAGGCAAGGCGGGCCTCGGCGTCCTGATCGGCGGGCCGTGGGGCATCGGGGCGACGGACGTCCAGGGAGGGCGTTGGGCGCTGGCCGGGGCTGAGCGGTGAGAGATCGGGAGGGGCGGCGAAGCTCGCCCCGCGCGGCCCTCGGGCGATCGTGTCGGAGCTGAGCACCGCGAAGGGGTCCTTGATCGTCCAGGGGAGGCCGTCCTTGAGGCCGTCGTGCGTCTCCTGGGCGCGGGCGGCGGGGAAGGGCGCCGCGAGGAGGCCGACGAGGACCAGGGCCGTCCAGGCGAGGGGGGCTACGGGGCGCGGACCCCTGCGTCGTGTGGTGGTGCGTAAGGCTATGGTTTGCATCATGTTTTTTAAGGCGCGGGGGATCAGAGAGCGATGAGGAGGCCGTTTCTCCGGTAGGAGAGGCGCAGGAAGAAGAGGTGCTGGCTGACGTCGAGGTGCCGCAAGGGCGAGGCGTCGAAGGCGTACTCGTTGAAGCGGTACTGGAGGCCGAGCCAGAAGGCTCCGCCGTCGTCGTAGTCGTCCAGGGGGACGTCAAAGCCTGCGCCGAGCTGGAGCCCGAGGTCGAACTCGGTGACCCCGCGGCCGCCCTTGAAGTCGGCGGTGATCCGCTCGACGTCGATGCCGACGAGGGTGTAGGCGCCGCCGAGGATGGTGTTGAGCGGATCGGACTCCAGGAAGAGGAGGAAGGCGGGGTGGAGGGCGGCGCCGAAGGAGAGGGTGTCCTGGCCGAAGTGGAGGTCGCGGCCGTCGCTGAAGGTGGTGTCGGCGTCGTTTCGGAAGTAGGCCCACTGGAGGTCGACGATCTGGAGCGGGACGCTGAGCTGCGCCCAGGCGCCGAAGCTCGTCGACCATGCGCCTTCGAGGGTCCGCATCGTGGTCAGGGAGGGGCCGGCGAAGGCGCCGAGGGCCAGGAAGGAGCCGGTGTAGAGGGTGGAGTAGGGGGTGTGGTCGCCGACCTCGATGGGCTCCTGGGCGCAGGCCGCCGGGGCGTGGATCGCCGCCCCGAGGGTCAGCGCCCCGAGGGTCAGCACCCCGAGGGTCAACGCCCCGTTGTTCAGCGACCCGAAGCCGGATGAGCGGGTGGAAGGCATGGGATCTCCGGCTTCAGGGGGTGGCGGTTTGAATGAGCAGCCGGTTTGGCGACAGGTAGTTGCAGACGAAGAGGTCGCGGGAGCCGTCGCCGTTGGCGTCAAAGGCGGACACGTCCCAGGTCAGATCCCGGTGGACGGGCCAGGAGCCTGAGGCGTCGGAGAAGAAGCCGTCGCCCCGGTTGACGAAGATCCGGTTGGGCTGGCCTCGGGGGTTGTCGGGGTTGAGATCGCCGATGAGCGCCGAGGCCGAGGCGATCAAATCAAGGTCGCCGTCGTCGTCGATGTCGACGAGATCGACGGTGACCATGGGGAGGTGGATGGCCTGTGGGACGCGGGCGTTGTCGCGGGCAAAGCGGCCCTGGCCCTGGTTGATGAGGACGACGATCCCGTTGCGCGGCAGGTTGGTCAGGGGGTTGATCACGGGGGCGCTGTTGTCGATGTTGTCGACCGCGACGAGGTCGTCCAGGCCGTCGCCGTTGAGATCCCCGGCTTCGACGTCGAGGAAGTCTCCCCGGAGCGTCCCATAGTCCGAGACCGGCGCTGCGGCGTAGCGACCTCCCTGGCTCAAGAAGATGCGGTTGAGGGCGTCGTAGCGAGGCTGGCGGTCGTTTTCAATGGTGTTGTCCACGGACATGGCCATGTCGGCCTGGCCGTCGCCGTTGAAGTCGCCAAAGGTGAAGTCGTGGTCGTGCTCGGACTGATCGGGGGGCAGAAGGTTCGATCGATCGGTGAAGCGGCCAGCGCCGATGTTGATGAAGAGGTTCTCGGGCTCGGAGGTGTTGACCAGGAAGATGTCGATGAGGCCGTCGTTGTTGACGTCGCGCATTGCGCCGTTGTAGCTGGCCCGCTGGATGGGAAGGCGCACGCTCGCCTCGGTGAAGTCCCCCTGGCCGCCGTTGAGGTAGAGGCGGTTGAGGCCGTCGAGGTTGAGGACCAGCAGGTCCAGATCGCCGTCGCCGTCCAGATCGGCCAGGTCCAGGCCCATGGTGTTCTCGGCCAGGGGCATGGCGGTGCGGGTGAAGGTCCCGGCGCCGTTGTTCCTGTAGATCGCGTTGGGGATGTTGAAGTTGCCCAGGCCGTTGAAGCCGCCATTGCCGACGATCACGTCCACGTCGCCGTCGCCGTCGATGTCCCCTGAGGCGGTGGCCAGGCAGTCGCGCTCTTCTGGCAGCCCGACCTGCTCGGTGATCTCGGCGAAGACGCGGTACTCGAAGGCGCCTTCAAAGACGCCGCCGAGCCCCGCGCCGGTCTGGATCTCGACGCTGGAGGGGCCGATCGCGTTCGGCGGAGAGACGGCCAGGATCCTGTCTTCGGCGACAAAAATGACCGACAGGGCCGGCAGGCCCCCGAAGCTCACCTCGGTGCCCTCGTCGAAGCCCCGCCCCGTGATCGTCACGGTCGTCATCCCCGCCGTCAGGCCGCCCTCGGGCGCGAAGCTCGGCGCCACGTAGGTGAAATCGCCCACGTCGGACTGCCCGTCCGGGTTGACGATCTCTATCGTCGCCAGCCCCGCCTCCCCAGGCGGCGTGACGATCCTGAGGGTGCCGCCGTCGACGCGCTCGACCTCGACGGGCACGCCGTTGACCAGCACCTGCACCCCCTCTCTGAAGCTGCTCCCCCGGATCGTGACCTCCGTGTCCCCCCAGACTGCGCCCTCGTCGGGCTCGATGGCCTCGATCTCCGGCGGCAGCAGGATGTACTCGTAGCCGCCCTCGGCCACGTCCGAGCGCCCGTCCGTATTGACCACCGACACGTCCACGAACCCCACGGGGTGCGCCGGGGTCCTGACCCGCGCGATCCCGGCCACGGGATCGACCTCGATCACCTCGGCCTCGACGCCGTCGAAGGTCACTTGCATCCCGACGAGGAAGTTTCGCCCCGTGATCGTGACCTCCTGCCCCCCCGTGTCTGGCCCCTGGTCCGGGTCGATGGCGTCGATGATGGGCGGGCCGACGAAGAGGAAGGCGTTCGGCGCAATGTCCCGGAGCCCGTCCGGGTTGACGACGATCACGTCCGAGAGGCCCTCGGGGTGGGCCGGCGTGATCGCGGTCACGAGCGCCTCGTCGCCCTCGATGACGACGCTGACGACCTGCGCGGCTCGGCCGTCGAAGAAGACCGACAGCCCGCTCTGACCGAAGCGCACCACGAGGGTCACGCTCGTCCCGCCCAGATCCGGCCCCCGGTCGGGGTCGATGTCGACGATCTCCGGCGGCGGCGGGACATACTCGAAGCCGCCCTCCAGCGTGGCGGTCTGGCCGTCGATGTTGGTCACCGACACGTCCACCGCCCCCTGCGGGTGTGCCGGCGTCACGCACCGCGCCCGCGTCGGCCCCTCCACCGCGACCTGGCCGCACTCCAGCCCGTCCAGAGTGATCGTCATCCCTTCGAAGAAGCCTCGCCCGATCAAGGCCACGCTGGTGCCGCCGAGGGTCGTGCCGCTGTCGGGCTGAACGTCCAGCAGCTCCGGCGGCCCGAGGTAGGTGAAGAGCCCGATCCCCGTGGCCCGCTGCCCGTCCGGGTTGATCACCGTGACGTCCACGAGGCCCGCCGCGTGGGGCGGCGTCGTGGCCACGATCCGCGCCGCCTCGACCGAGATCACCTCGGCCACCTCGCGATCCAGGATCAGCGTGAGCCCTTCCCGGAAGTCGGCGCCGAGCACCTCGACGAGCGTGCCCCCCTCGATCGGCCCCAAAGCCGGGATCACCTCGTCGACCCTCGGCGCCGGCACGAACTCAAAACCCCCTGCGAGCCCACCGACTTGACCGTCCGGGTTGACCATCGCCACATCAACGAGCCCCGCGGCGTGCGGCGGCGTCGTCACGAAGACCGTCTGGGCGTCGATGACAGAGACGTCCAGCCCAGGCTCACCGTCGAAGCTGACCTCGACGCCCTCGTCGAAGCCCGACCCCTCGATCGTCACCCGCGTGCCTCCCTGCGTCGGGCCTTGATTGGGTTCTATCCGCGTCGGCGTCGGCGGCGCGACGAAGAAGAACGCGTCCGGCAGCCGCCCCACCGAGCCCGAGGGGTTGCGCACGATGATCTCGACCAGCCCCGAGGGCCCCGCGGGCGTCACCACCTCCAGCAAGTGCGGCGACACGTAGCTCACCTCGCCGGCGAGGCTCCCACCCAGGATCACCTCCGCCGTCGGCCTGAAGCCCTCTCCGTGAACAAAAACCCTTGTTCCACCGATACTTGGCCCCGATTCGGGGGAGACCCCGCGCACGGCCACCCGCTGGCGTGCCGGCCCGACGACGAAGAAGAAGGTCTCCCTCGGGGCCTCGAAGGGCGCCCTGGCCAGCCCCGATCCGGCGGCCTGGACCTCGATCCAGTAACGGACCGTCGTCCCGAGCGCGAAGGGCGCCCGCGTCTCCAACCCCTCCTCGTCGAGCGTCACCGGCGCCTCGATAAGCGCCGAGATGGCGTCGCCCGCGCGAGACATTGGCACCGCCGTCGGCTCCTCCATCCCATCCACGGTCCAGTAGAGGGTGGCCCGCTCAAGGGCTCGGCGCCCCTGGAGCCGCGCGGAGACCTCATAAGGGCCATAGCCCTCCGTCGCGTCTCCGACCAGCGTCACCTCCGCCACGAACACCTCGCCCTCGGTCCGACAGCCCGTCGCGGTCGTGGCGGAGAGCGCGACGCAGAGCGCGATGATCTTGGAGAGGTTGATCAGGCTGGGAGAGCGTGGCATGGCTTGCACCGAGGGCTGGGGTTCCCGCCGCGCCAGCATAGCGCCCCCCTCGGTTGAAGACCACCCTGGATCCCAGCGAAGCGGCCACGGCAGAGTTGCTCGGTGAAGGTAACGACGCCACACAGGTCACGATCGGGCCGCCCCACGCTCCTCGCACCGCCCTTCGGGACGGGCTCGTCGGGTGGGGCTTGGATGCGCGGGTGGGCTGCGCCCGCTGGGCGCAGGCCGGCGCGCGGGCGTCAGAGAGTCGCAGGGCTGGATCAGCGCGTCGAAGTGGGCCTGTGGATTGGAGTTTTTGCTCCCCCAGGTGTCGACCTGGGCCGCCCGCGGGCCTGCGACCGACAGGGCGCAGCCCACCCTGAGATTCTAGCCCCACCCGACGAGCCCGTCCCGAAGGGCGGTGCGAGGAGCGTGGGGCGTTCGTCGTGCGTGGGGCGATCCTCGAGCGTGGGGCGCTCGTCGTGCGTGGGGTGATCCTCGTGCGTGGGGCGCTCCTCGTGCGTGGGGTGATCCTCGAGCGTGGGGCGATCCTCGTGCGTGGAGTGCTCGTCGAGTGTGGAGTGCTCGTCGAGCGTGGAGTGCTCGTCGAGCGTGGAGTGCTCGTCGTGTGTGGAGTGCTCGTCGAGCGTGGAGTGCTCGTCGAGCGTGGAGTGCTCGTCGAGCGTGGAGTGCTCGTCGAGCGTGGGGCGCTCGTGGGGCGTAGGGCGTCGTTACCTTCGTTGAGCAAACCTGCCAGCCGCGGACAACTTGCGACCAGGGGTTGCCACTGCGGCGTAGATGCCCTTAAGATGTCCGCCGCTCGCGACCTCGCGGGCGACAGTCAGGAGATGGAGAGAGCGCATGAAGAGCCTTCGCCGTGGATCGATGACCCCGGTTCTCGTGATTTGTGCCTTGCTCGCTTGCGGGCAGACGGCTTGCTACAACAAGTACTTTATCTCAAAGCCCCAGCTTGAGAAGCTGGAGTCGAGGGTCGACCAGCAAGCCAACGTGGCGGTCATCATCGACGGCTGCGACGTGGCGGCCAACCCGGCCGAAGGGGGGCTCGCCGGGCCTCGCATCGCCGAGGCTGCGGCCGAGGGCGCCTCGGACGGCGGTGAGGCCAAGGTGGAGTCCCAGGCTGCGGAGAACATTGATCCGGCGACGGGCTGTCCGACGGTCAAGGTCAACACCTCCTCGCCGCTCAAGGTGGTCACGACGACCGGCTCGGCCTATCGGGTGACGCCCTTCAACTTCTCGATGACCGACACCCAGCTCGTGTCGCCGGATTACGATCTCCTGCTGGCGATCACCGACGTGGAGGGCGCCGAGGTGCAGACCTTCAGCGGCTGGAAGACCGGCCTGACGATCGGCGGCGGGGTCGTGGCGGCGGTGGCGACCTTCGCCATCATCTCGCTGACGGCCGACGCGGATCGCGGCTTCGGCCAGCAATAAGCTCTGATCGCCCGCCGATGGCCGCCGCCGACAGCGTCGCCCGACGTCGTCGGGGCGAGGCTGCGCATCCATAGATCCATGGCGCTGCTCCAGGTGCGAGCGACTACCCCCGCCCCTTGGTTTGTGCTAGCATTCCCAAGGTGTGGGGATCCTTGAACAACTCCCCAAAGGACGGAGCCCATCATGACCGGCTTTGGAAGCGGCGCGAAGCGCGTGTTTGAGCCCTTTGCCTTCGTCGGTGGCGCGCGCGCTGGCGCCTTGCTGGTGCTGGGGTTGCTGGCGGCCTCGTGCGGCGAGTCGACTCTGACCCACACGGGCTACGCGGACAACCAACGGGTGGAAACCGACCCGGACAGGACGCCGGACACGCCGCCGCCGGAGGGCGGCTGCTGCATCATGATCCCCGCCGGCGGCGAGACCGAGGTGGATGTGGACCAGTTCGGTCAGCTCCCCATCGGCGTCCTGCTCTTCGAGCGCGCAAGCGGAGCCCCCGTGCAGGGCGAGCTGATCGACTTCGAACTGCTGGAGGATGAGCAGGACGCCTCGCTCTCGGAGCGCCAGGCGACGACGAACGAGAACGGCCAGGGCACGGTGCGCTTCATCGGCGGCGAGCAGCTGACGACCTTCACGGTGCGGGCGACCCACCCCGGGGCCAACAGCGTCGAGTTCAAGGTGAGCGTCGAGGATCTGCCCTCGGGCAATCTCGACGTCCGCTACGTCAACGCGGGCTCCTCGGTCTACGACATCAGCCCCATCGAGACCTTCGTGTTCCCGCGCAGCCACTTCACCTGCAACGCCTTCAGGCCCCTGAGCCGGATGCCCGAGCCGACCTACACGGACGAGGTCAGCGGCCCCTCGCAGACGAGCCACTTCGAAGGCCTGTCGGTCAGGGAGCCGTGGACGATCGTGGCGATCGGTCGCGGCGAGTTCGGGCAGTTGGCGGCCGCCGGGTGCGTGGGCGACGTCTTCATCGAGGAGGACGAGACGGTCAGCACCGAGATCGTCCTGACGCTCCTGCCGCTCAACCCGGTGGGGCGCTTCGCGGTCACGAGCCACTGGGACTTCTCCGAGACGTTGGAGGACGCCGGCACGGTCGGCCAGATCCTCCTTCAGATCTTCGACGCCTTCGAGAACCCCGGGCGCTTCCTCGTCGATCAGATCATCAACCTCGTGCGCCAGTTCCTCGGCGGGCTCATCGCCGGCGCCGTGGACTTCTTCCTGAACGTCTTCGGGCTCGACGACATCATCGAGGACGGCATCAACGACTTCGTCAGCAGCATCGACTTTTTGCGCCAGATCCGGCAGGCGGGCCTGGATCTGCGGGACATCGTGACGCACCTGGAGGTCTTGAGCACGCTGACGATCGGCAAGCTGGGCTCGGACTACGAGGTGCGCGGGACGGACGACTGGCTCGGCCTGGCCTTCTACTGGCGGTGGAACTGCGCCGATGACGCGCCGGAGGACTGCGGCCGGATCGAGGTGGCCATCGACCCGGACTCCAGCCTGGGGATCGTCCTGGGCGAGTGGCAGGGCAGGGTGGTGGCCTACAACAACCTCCAGATCGGCACCCACACGGTCAACCTGCGCTACGGCGAGCTGATCCTCTACATCCTCAACGAGGTGATCCTGCCCGTGCTGACCGACGGCAACGCCAGCTCGATGATGGAGGCCATCCTCTACTGGATCGACTGCCAGGGGCTGGCCGAGAGCATCACGGGCTCCGACGGCGAGATCTGCGCCCCGCTGGACGTCGTCTGCGTCGAGGCCGATGACATCGCCTCGGTCTGCGACTCGGTCATCCGCACGGTCTTCGGCTTTGCCGAGATCCTGCTGCGCAACCTGGAGATCGACTCGGTGCTGGAGCTGGCCGGCGAGGCGACCCTGGTGGAGCGCGACGGCGATCTGCTGGTCGATGAGATCGTCGACGGCGTCTTCAACGGCTTCGTGAACATTCAGGACAGCCGCAGCCCCTTCACCGCGACCTGGAGCGGCGTCCGCCTTGAGCGCTCCATGGAAGGCGATCGGTAGCCCGACTGCGGCCTTGACACCCCGCGTCGAGGGCCTTAAAACCACTGCCGCGCTCTTGGCCTTGTGCCTGAGCCACGGTCGGGGATCGTCTAAAGGCAGGACAACGGTTTTTGGTACCGTTCATCCAGGTTCGAATCCTGGTCCCCGAACCTTCTCCCCTTGAGCGACCCCTTCTGTGAACGCATCACTTTTTGGGGTTGACAGGGGGGGCGAGTGAGACTATACATCCTAGTCCCGACGGTGAGGCCGAGAGGTGAGAACCGAAGGGAATGTTCGGGGATCGTCTAACGGCAGGACTACGGGTTCTGGTCTCGTCAATCTAGGTTCGAATCCTAGTCCCCGAATTCTGGATGATCCTTTGAGATCAAACAGACTGTGGCCCGTTCGTCTAGCGGTCAGGACGCTGGCCTCTCACGCCGGTAACAGGGGTTCGATTCCCCTACGGGCTACTGCAAAGGAGCACCTCTCGAAAGAGAGGTGCTCTTCTTGTTTCTTGCGCCGGTCACGGCTCCCGCGTCCTGATACGTCGGTCTGGATCACCCGGCCGGAATCTGTCAATCTCCCCGCCGTGTTAAGCGCTTTGCAGGGCGGCCCCTGGGTCGCCGCGTTGAAGCCAGCCACGCCCTTGCCCCGACTTCATGGATAAGACTCCGCCCGTTGTTGGGTCGCGGGGCTGGATTCGGGGCGCGATGTTGGAGTATTGAGGGTCCGTTTGATTCGGATGGAATGTTGAGGGGAGCGCTCATGGGTATCTCGGGCAGGAGTCGGGTTCGTCGGGCCGCGGCGGCGTGCGTCGCTGCGGTAATCTTCATGTCGACGCAGGCCTGGGCGCAGCAGACCGCCCCAGTCGTGCTCTACAGCTACACAAAGCTGGCCGTCGGCAACGACGTCCAGTATGTCCTGGTGCCCAACGCGTCGAGCAATCTCCAGGTACCCGAGGGTGCGGAGCTGAGCCCCGCCATCGTCAATGGGGCCTTCAACGAGCTGCGCAACCTCAAGCGCACGACCTACGGGGAGACCAGCCTCGACGTCTCGACGAAGTCTCTGGCCAAAGGACAGGCCACCGTCAAGCTCGACGGCGAGCGCGAGAAGTACCACCCGATCATCGTCTCGGAGATCGTCTACACCCTCACGCAGCTCGGCCTGACCGAGATCAGCGTCCCCGGCTACAGCAAGAAGCCGCTGTCGCGGGCCGACATCGAGTTCTCCGCCTACCGCCTGGTCGTCCCGGCCTGGCGGGCGCTGCCGCCTCGCCAGATCCCCGCGGCCCTGATCGTCATGCCCGACGGGGTCGAGCTCGCCAGCGAGGACTACCAGAAGAAGGTCGAGGGCCGCGATCCGCAGATCCTGGCCATGCTGGAGACCTACCTCAAGCACGGCGACTCCCGCTTCGTGCTCCTGGCCATCGCCTCCCTCCCCGGCTTGAAGTTGGACAAGGGCCCCGACATGATCCTGCCGCTGCTCTCCCACAAGGAGGCCCCCGTGCGCACCGCCGCGCTCGGCGCGCTCGCGGGCGTCGAGCGCGACGACGTCCTGGACGGCATCAGCGACGTGATGGACAAGGACAAGGACAAGGAGGTGGCGCTGGCGGCCTCGTCCATCCTGGGGGCCAGCAAGAACAAGAAGTACAGCGTCCGCGCGCTCTTCTTCGCCCTGCGCGGCGACGTCGAGGGCCCCGCCATCAAGGCCATCGAGATGCTGGCCGCCAGCAAGGAGGCCGCCGTGGCGCCCGAGCTGGTCAAGGCCTCCCGCCGCGACAACGACAAGATCGCCGCGGCCGCCATCAAGGCGCTCGCCGATCTCAAGCTCAACGGCGAGCTCGTCGACCTCTTCTCGGATTCCAAGGTCTCGATGGAGCGCCGCATGAGCGCCGCCGCCCTGGTGGCAACGGGCGGCGACAACGCCCAGAAGTTCAAGGCGCTGTCCCTCCAGACGACCCTGGGCACAGGCGAGGTGGCGCTCACCGCCCTTGCCGCGATCAAGGCCTTCAAGGATCCCGATCCCCGGCTCGCCATCGAGGCCGTCCTCAAGCACCCCGAGGCCGCCGCGCGCCACGCCGCCGCCGAGGCCCTCGGCGAGATCAAGAGCCCCGAGAGCCTCAGCGCGCTGGCCGACGCCGGGACGAAGCCCGAGGACGAGGAGACCATCCAGAGCGTCGCCTCGACCATCATGGCCACGCTCACCCTCCAGGACGTGCTCGGCTACACCTCCAACCGCAACATCGTCCTCCAGCGGGTCGCCTACCTCGCCCTGGGCGTCAAGACGCAGGGCGGCGGGGGCGGCAAGCAGGTCTTCGACGCCCTCAAGAAGGGCGTCGAGAGCAAGGACGCCGGCATCCGGGGCGCCTCGGCGCGCGGCCTGGGCTCCTTCAAGGACGACAAGGCCCTTGAGTTGGTCGTCTCTCTGGGCAAGGACCCCGAGGGGGCCGTTCGCCGCGACGTCGCCCGCGGGCTGGGCGACTGGCCCGCCGGCACCCAGAGCGAGCTTCTGCTGGGCTACCTCGGCGACACCGAGGGCGAGGTCATCCAGGCCGCCGTGGCCGCCCTCCACAAGCGCAAGGAGGACAGCGCCTACAAGCCGATCCTCAAGCTGACCCGCGGCGCCACCTTGCCCCACCCCGGCGCCCGCGGCGCCGTCATGAAGGCCCTCGTGGCCCTGGCCCCGGAGCCCGAACTCCAGAACGTCATCAGCGTCCTGTCCGGCGGACTCTTCGATCCCGATCGCGAGGTCAAGATCCTGGCCATGGACCTGCTCGGGCAGTACGACAACCCCGCCGCCGTCACCGGCCTCGCGGCCTTGATCAACGACCCGGTCGAGGAGTTCCGCGTCCTGTCGGTGCTGGCGCTGGGCAAGACCGGCAGCAACGACGCCATCGAGCTCATCGCCAGCGTCGTCGGCGACCAGTCCGTCGCCGTCCGCGTCGCCGCGATGCAAGCCTTCGGCACCCTCGGCAAGAAGGCCGGCGCCGACATCATCAAGGCCCAGCTCGCCGTCGAGAGCGACATCTCCGTGATGCGCGCCGGCGAGGCCGCCATGAAGAAGTTGAAGTAATGGTTGAGGTTCTTGGCGCCGCCTGGGACAATCCCCCTCGCTCCCGCGAGGCCGCCCCAGGCTCCTCCTCGAATCGACCAACGACCACTCCGGCCCCGAGCGAGGCTCACCCATGTCCGCGAAGCGCTTCACCCCCTCCTTTGTCGCCGCGCTGACGCTCCTCGGGCTCATGGCCTGCCAGGGCGAGTCGATCACGAACCTCAATGAGCCCATCGCGCCCGAGGAGGATCCAGAGGAGCGCCTGATCCGCGAGCGCGAGAGGGTCGAGGCCGAAGCCAGGGCGTCGATCGGCAAGGCCTGCTCGGTTGATCTGGACTGCCCGCTCTTCCTGCGCTGCCAGACCAGCGCCTGCGCCGTGCCCCCGGCGGTCGACGGCGACGCGGTCCCCGACGCGCCGGTCATCTCCTTCAGCGGCGGCGCCCAGTTCTTCATGGAGCTGGCCCTGGACGACGACCAGCGCGCCCGCGGGCTCATGTTCAGGCCCAGGATGAGCGACACCTGGAGCATGCTCTTCGTCTATCCCAACGACCGGCCCCTGTCCTTCTGGATGAAGAACACGCTCATCCCGCTCGACATGGTCTTCATCAAGGACAACGGCGAGGTCCTCGGGGTCGTCGAGCACGCCGAGCCCCTGACCCTGTCCAGCAGGAAGGTCCCCGGCTCAAGCCGCTACGTCCTTGAGATCAACGCCGGGCTCGCCCAGCGCTTCAACATCAAGGCCGGCGACAAGATCCAGCTCGTCAGGCTCCCCGACGCCCACATGCCCCGCGGGCAGTAGGCCCGCTCACCGACGGCCCGGCGCCGTCCGAAGCAGCTCCTGGGCGATCTCGGGCCCAAAGGCCTCGTTGATCATCTCCATGACCCGCGCGTTGAAGGCGACCTGATCGCCCCCCTCCTCACCGAAGAGGAAGGCGATGCCCATGCCCGCCTCAAGATCCTCGACGGGCTTGCGAACCCCCTGGACATCCTCCGGCGTCACCCTCCAGCGCACCTCTCCGAGCAGCTGCAGCGGCGCCTCCTCGCCTGGGACCTCCAGTTCGAAGACAAAGCGCTCCCCCAGATCCAGCGGCTTGCTCGTCGCGATGAACATTCCCCCCCGGCTGATGTTGCGCGTATACTCGAAGAAGAAGGCGTTCCTGCGCGGGTACTTCACGCGGATGGCCATCGGGTAGCGCGCCTCAAATCTTCGGTTCGAAGCCGTGACGAAGGCCTCCCCGCCATAGGCGGTCTCCCCTTGCGGGCTGCACATGGCCGCGGCCTCCTGGATCTCCCCGGCGCTGATCATCTGGGCGCTCATCGCTCCTCCTTGTCTTCTTCTTTCGGCGTGTGTGGACAAGGGGGGCATCATCCTTGAACACCGACGCTGTCGAGCCGCGGCGCCGCCCCCTTCTCTCTACCCATCGGAGCCAGGACGATCTTGCTTGAGCCATCCCGCCGCTCCTTGACGCCGAAGCGCCTCCGGCTCGGCGCTCGCCTCCTTGGCCCCCTGGTCGACACACGCCGCGGCGCAACGGCGCTCGCGCTGATGACGGCGCTCGGGCTGATCCTCTGCCTCATCCCCCTCTGCGACCTGCTCGGCTACGAGTCCTCGGCGGCCGTCGGCGCCCTCGTGGCCCTCGTCGGGCCGCTGGTCTGGCTCTCTGCCGAGGCGCGGACCTGGGGGGGCGCCGTCGGGCAGGCCAGCGACCTCCGGCCCTCGCGCGTCTGGGCGCGCTTCGCCCTGGCCGGGGCAGTGCTCTCGACGCCGCCGCTGCTCCTGCTCCTCCTCAACGCCCTCCGAGTCCCGAACTGCGCGCTGACCGAGGGCGCCGCCTTCTTTGGCCTCATCGTCGGCGGCAGCGTCGCCGTCTCGTCGATCTGGGCGCTGCTCTGCGTGATCCTCGCCCCGCCCGGCTGGCGCCGCTGGGCGCTCTACCTCTCGATCGTCGCCCTCTCCGTCATTGCCACGGTCTACCCGCTGGCCATGGAGCCCCCGGCCCAGGCCCATCACCCGCTCATCGGCCTCTTCGCGGGCTCCATCTACGACGAGGCCCTGAGCGTCCCAGTCGGGCTCATCCATTACCGCCTGTGGCACGCCTTCATCGTCGCCGCCGTGCTCGTGGGCCTGGAGATCGCGTGGCTGCGCCGCGAGGGCCAGCGCGTCGACCCCTCCTGGATCGTCGCCCTGGCCGCGCTGCTCGCGGTCGCGGCGGGCATGTTCGCCAACCGGGCCAGCCTGGGGATGGCCCTGGATCGGGAGGACATCCGCGTGGCCCTCGGCGGCCGACATGAGACGAGGCACTTCGTCATCCACCACCCCGTGGACACATGGCACGCGGAGCACATCGAGGCCATCGGACGGGATCACGAGTTCCGCTATGAGCAGCTGAAAAAACGCTTTGGCCGCGCTCCTTTACCCGAGGGAGAGCGGATCCTGAGCACCATCTACGCGGACGAGCGGCAGAAGGGGCGGCTGCTGGGCATGCGCCGGACGATGATCGCCAGAGTGTGGCAGGGAGAGATGCACATCCTCTACCACGAGATCGGGCAGCCCGTCCTGACCCACGAGCTGGCGCACATCTTCTCGGCCCCCTTCGGGGCTGGCCCGCTCTCGCTGTCGACCAACGCGGCGCTGCTGCCGAACATGGGCCTCGTCGAGGGGCTGGCCGAGGCCGTCACCTGGCACCGAGGGGAGCTCTCGCCCCACGGGTGGAGCGCGGCGATGCGTCGCCTCGGGATCGCCCCGGACGTGCGCGAGCTGGTCGGCGTCGGCGGCTTCTACACCCGCTCGGGCCCCATGGTCTACACCCTGATGGGCTCCTTCTGTCGCTTCCTGATCGATGAATACGGCATGGACGCCTTCTTGAAGGCTTACGGGCGCGGCGACTTCGAGGCGGCCTTCGGCGTGCCCGTCGAGGTTCTCGCGGCCCGCTGGGAGGCCTTCGTGGATCAGATCCCGTTGTCGGAGGAGGCGCTGGCGATGGCCTCCTTTGTCTTTGACAGGCCGAGCATCTTCGAGAAGCGCTGCGCTCGCCGGATCGCGTCGCTGCGGGTGCAGGGGATCGACAAGCTCCTGGATCGTCGCCTCCCGGAGGCCGTCGAGTGCTTTGAAGAGGCGGCCGCCTACAGCCCTCGGACGGCTCAGGCGAGGTTGGAGGCCGCGGACGTGCGGCTGCGGGCTGGGGATCTGGACGAGGCCGCCGCGCACCTCTCCTTCGCGCTCGGCGAGGCCGAGGCGAGCGCCGGAGAGCGGGCCTGGGGTCTTGAACTGCGCGGGGATCTGCTGGCGCGGCGCGGGGATACAGGCGCGGCGGCGCGCGCCTATGGGGAGGCGCTCTCGCTCGGGCCGGAGCGGGCCAGGCGCAGATCGCTCCAGGCCCGGCGCGCTGCGCTGGGGGAGCCCGACGCGATGGCCTTCCTCATGGGCGTCGAGGCCTCGCCGGCGCTTCAGATCTTCACGCTGACGCGCTGGCTTGAGCGCGATCCCGGATCGGCCCTGGGCAATTACCTGCTCGGCAGGCTCCTGTGGTCGGAGCGGGCGTGGAAGGACGCCGTGTCCCGGCTGAAGGCCGCGCTGGAGAGGGAAGGGGGGCTGCCGGGGGTCGAGCTTGAGCAGGAGGCCCGTCGGCTGCTCGGGATCTGCCTGTTGTTGAGCGGGGAATACGAGGGCGCCCGGCGTGCATTCGACGCTCTGTCGCGCGAGGAGAGCTCTGAGGGCGTCAGGTCCGAGGCCCGCGACTGGCTCGAAAGGATCGATTGGGCGCAAGGGGGCGGCGGATTTTGACTCCGCCGCGCGCCATGGGGTATCTCTTGCAGCGCCTTGACTTTGTCTGACACGAGAGTCCACCTGCCATGCTGAAAATCGTCTCCCTCCCGGCCCTCACGCGGCTCGCGCCCGTGGCGCTGCTCGCGCTGGTGGCCGTCTCCTCGACGGCCTGCGGCAACCGCTACATCGAGTCCTTCGACCCGCTCAAGTTCGACCAGGGCACGCTCGTGGCCGACATGCCCGAGAACCGGGAGGTCCTTGAGGTCGTCGGCGCCTACAAGGACGCCATGGAGAAGCGCGACCCGCAGCGCCTCCAGGGCCTCGTGGCCGAGGAGTATTACGAGAACTCGGGCACCAGCGACACCAGCGACGACGACTACGGCCGCAGCGGCCTCGATGCGGCCATCTCCAGGCTCTCCGAGCGCGTCCAGTCCCTTCGCTTCGAGATCGTCGTCAAGGACGTCCTCGTCGAAGGCGACCGCGCCTACGTCACTTACGAGTACCTGTGGAATTATATGTACGAGGTCGGAGATACACCCCACTGGGAAGCCGGAAGAGACCTCAACCGCATGCACCTGGTTCGAGACCAGGGAGGTCTGTGGAAGATCAGTCGTGGCCTGTAGAACCTCCAAGATCCCTCGCCCTCATCCTCACACCGCGGTCGCGATGGCCGCGCTCCTGCTCGCCTGCCTCGCCTTTGCGCACCCCACCTCCGCTCTCGCCCAGGCCGATCGGCTCGCCCAGGCGCGCTCGGCCTTCCTGCACGGCCGCCACGATGAGGCCATCCGGCTCGCAGAGCCGCTGGCCGCGGCGCGGGACGACGTCCAGGCGCGCCTCCTGCTGGCCGAGGTCCTGACCGCGCGCGGCGACCTCGAAGGCGCGCTGGCGCTGATCCGCAAGGCCCAGGGGGTCGCCAGGCAGGACGACGACAAGCGCGCGGCGCTCACGGCACGCGGGAGCATCGAGCTGCTCCAGGGCCAGCACGCCCGCGCCATCGCCACCTGGAGGCAGGCGCTGAACGACCACCCCGACGCCCGCGAGGCCCGCCTCGCGCTCGGCAAGCTCCTCATCGACCTGGGGAAGAAGGAGGAGGGGATCGCGCTGCTGGACGTCCTGGCCGAGGACTACAACGACGGCAAGCTCGACGAATCCCGAGGGCTGACGATGGTCGGCGTGGCCGTCTGGCGCATGGAGTTCTACGACGACGCCAACACCGTCCTTCAGGAGGCCACGGTCAAGGATCCCGAGAACGTCGAGGCCTTCGTGGCCTGGGGCGACCTCTTCCTTGAGAAGTACAACCTCGAGGACGCCAGCTTCGCCTACGAGTCCGCGCTCAAGATCAACCCCAACCACGTCGGCGCCCTGCTGGGCATGGCTCAGATCCACATGGAGGACGACCACGACGAGGCCGCCATCCGCGGCTACCTCCGCAGGATCTTCGCCGTCAACCCCGGCAACCCCGACGCGATCGTCCTGGACGCCACCCTCCAGATCGACCTCGAAGACTACGACGGGGCCATCGAGACCCTTGGCCGCGCGCTCAAGGTCAACCCCAACCACATGCCGGCGATCAACACCCTGGCCACGTGCCACTACCTCAAGGACGACTCGGCCGCCTTCGAGCGCGAGCGCATCCGGGCCTTCAAGCTCAACCCCCGCTGGGCGGGCTTCTACACGCACGTGGCCCGCTTCGGCGTCCGGGTCCACCGCTACCAGGAGGCCATCGATCTGAACAACAAGGCGCTCGCCATCGATCCCAGCTACTGGCCCGCCTTCGTAGAGCTCGGCATCGGCTACACGCGCATCGGCGACGACGCCAAGGGCTTTGAATACCTCAAGAAAGCCTTTGAGAATGACAGCTACAACATCCGGGCCTTCAACATGGTCAACCTCTACGAGAAGACCATGCCCTCCTATGTCTTCGTCGAGCGCGGACCGCTGCGCTTCCGCTTCCACAAGTCCGAGCGGCCCGTGCTTGAAGCCGTCGTGCCCGAACTGGCCGAGGACGCTTACAAGAACCTCAAGAAGCGCTACAAGTTTGAGCCCAAAGGCACCGTCAGCGTCGAGATCTTCAAGGACGCCGAGACCTTCTCGGTGCGCTCCGTGGGCCTGCCCCACATCACCCCCCACGGCATCTGCTTTGGCCGCGTCGTCACCTCCCGATCGCCCTCCGAGGGGAACTTCAACTGGGCCGAGGTGGTCTGGCATGAGCTGGCCCATGTCTTCCACATCCAGAAGTCCAGGAGCAGGGTCCCGCGCTGGTTCACCGAGGGGCTGGCAGAGTACGAGGCCGGCGTGGCGAGGCCGGAGTGGCGCCGCGAGCAGGAGCGAGAGATGCTGGTGCTGGCCAAGGAGGGGCGCCTGTGGAGCGTCGGTCGCCTGAACCTGGGCTTCACCCAGGCCAAGACCCTCAACGACATCCTCGCGGCCTACTTCCAGAGCACCATCGTGATCGAGTTCATCGTCCAGCGCTGGGGCTTTGACACCATCCTCAAGATGCTCGACCTCTACGGCCAGAGCCTCCTGACCCCCGAGGTCCTCGTCAAGGCCACCGGCCTCGACGTCGCGGCCTTCGATGAGGCCTTCAAGGCCTACGTCAGCAAGCGCTTCGACCGCATGATGTCCTCCTTTGACCCAAGCCTTGAGGAGTACGCGGATCTGGAGCGCTTCGAAAAGGCCCACAAGGCCACCCCCGCCGATCCGGCCGCCATGGCCGAGCTCGCCATGGCCCTCTTCGTCGCCCGCCGCGTCGATGAAGCCGAGACCCTCTTCAAGGCCACCCTCAAGAAGCAGCCTGGCCAGCCCCTGGCGAACTACCTCGCCTCCATCTACGACCTGCGCACCCGCGACAGCGCCGCCGCACGAGGACACCTCGACGCCATCCTCAAGGGCGGCTACGACGGATACGCCCTGCGCCTTCAGCTCGGCGAGGTCGCCCAGATGGAGGGGAAGGCCGATGAGGCCGCCGATCACCTCACCAAGGCCCTGGCCTTCTACGACAAAGGGCTCGAGGCCCTCCACGCCCTGACGGAGATCTACGACAAGAAGGGCGACAAGGCGCGTCTGGCCGACACGCTGCTCCAGATCACCCTCGTCGATCAGGCCGACTTCAGGACCGCGGCCCGCCTGCTTGCCCTTCGCAAGGAGCTCGGGCAGCTCGGCCACGCCCTCGACGCCGCCGAGCGCGCCATCAACATCAAGCCCTTCGACGGACAACTCCACCGCGACATGGGCGAGGTCTCCCTGCTCGTCGGCGACCCCCGCAAGGCCGTGAGATCCTTCGAGATCGCCCTGATCCTGATGAGCAGCGCGCCCTCCGCGCTGCGCGCCGATCTCCTCGTCGGGCTCGCCCGCGCTCGGCACGACGCCGGCGATCGCAAGGGCGCCCGCGACGCCCTCTCGCGCGCCGAGGCGGCTCGACCAGACCACCCCGACATCCAATCCCTGCGCGAGCTGATCAAGTAGAGCCTCAAGTCCCGTAATCTGGTGAATCTGCGTCGCCTGTGGCACGATGCGATGGAGATCCAGATTTCTCCACGAGGTTCTCTGAACTCCTCGAGCCTTCTCAAGACCTCATGCACCCGGCCATCATCCTCATCGACAACCTCAATGAGTTCAGCGGGACCGAGGTCCAGGCCCTCTACCTCGCCAGGTTCCTCCAAAGCCGGCGTCACCCCGTCGAGATGTGGACCTTCCGCCTGGGCACCTTCTCGAAGTGGTGCCAGGACCAGGGGATAAGGGTCAGAGCCTTTCGCAAGACGGGGGTCCTGCGCCCCGATGGCGTGCGCCTCTACAGGGAGATGGAGGCCGCCCTCAAGGCCTTCAGCGGCGGCGCTCCCACCATCATCCAGAGCTTCCACACCGCCTCGAACCTCCTGGCGCCCGTCCTGGCTCGCAGGAACCCCAACGTCAAGGTCATCGCCACTCGCCGTGACATGGGCTTCATCCGAAAGCCCGTCCACGACGCCCTACAGAGGCCCCTGAACCGCTGGATCTCGCGCATGGTGGTCGTCTCGGAGGACGTCAAGTGGATCGTGGCGCTCCGCGAGGGCCTCGACCCGGCCAGCATCGACGTCATCCCGAACGGCGTCGACAGCGTGCGCTTCAAGCCGGCCACGACCGACGACGACCTGGCCCGCCGCGCCGCGCTGCGGGGCAACCTCGGCGTCAAGGACGGCGAGCTCCTGTTGACCAGCGTCGGCTCGATGCTGCCGCGCAAGGGCCACGGCGCCCTGATCGAGGCCCTGGCGCGCCTGCGGGGCCTTGGGGTGGCCCTCAAGCTGGCGCTGGTCGGGGTCGGGGAGGGCGCCGCGGACTTGAAGGCGCTGGCGGAGCGCCGCGGGTCAGGGGGCCACGTCGTGATGACCGGGGAGCGGACGGACGTCCCAGAGGTGCTCCAGGCTTCGGACATCTTCGCGCTGGCCAGCCACACCGAGGGCTTCAGCAATGCGGTCATCGAGGCCATGGCCGCTGGACTCCCCGTCGTCGTCACCGACGTCGGTGGCACCCGCGAGGCGGTGCCGAGGGGCTCGGGCGTGGTCGTGCCTGTCAACGACATCCCCAGGATCACCGAGGCCCTGGCCGCCCTCTGCGCCGACGAGGCTGCACGCCGCGAGATGGGCGAGCGCGCGCGGCAAGTGGCCGTAGATGTTCATAATTTCGATAGGATGCTGGAGGCCTTCCTCGCGTGCCACACGAGGGCGCTCGCGGAGCGGGGGGTGTGCCGGTGAAGATCCTCCATGTGCGCAGCAGCGGGGGTTATTACGGCGCGGAGGCGCTGATCGAGGGTCTGGCGCGGGCGCAGCAGCAGGCGGGCGACGCGGTGATCGTCGCGGGGCTGGTGGACAGGCGGTGGCCCCACACGGAGCTCATCGACAGGCTGGAGGGCCGAGGGGTCGAGGTCGCGCGGCTGGAGTCCGGTGGGCGCTTTGACGCGCGGCTGATCGGCCAGCTTGCGAAGTTGGCGCGCGCGGTGGGGGCCGAGATCATCCACACGCACGATTACAAGACCGCGCTGGTGGGCCTCGCCGCGGCCTGGGCCGTGGGCGCTCCGGCGGTGGCGACCTTCCACGGGGAGGTCTCGGACACGGCGCGCGTGAGGGCCTATGAGGCGCTGGCGCGGGGGGTCTTGAGGCTCTACGGTGGGGTCGCGCTGGTGAGCAGGGCTCAGGCGTCGGCCTTCGGCGACCCTTTTCGGCGCGCGAGGCCGGTCTTCATCCCGAACGGCATCGACGTGGATGGATTTGTGGTCCTCATCGACGGCTTGCGGCAAGATGGAAGCCGCGAGGCGTGGCGCCGCAGGCTGGGCATCGAGCCGGACGCCGTCGTCATCGCGACCGTCGGGCGCCTTTGTTCGGCCAAGGGTCAGGTGGCGGCCTCCGGCGAGGTCTTCGCGCTGCTCGCCAGGCGGCCCTCGGCGGTCTGGGTGCTGGCGGGGGAGGGGGAGGACAAGGAGGCGGTGGAGGTCGCCGCCGCTGAGGCCGGGGTGGGCTCCCAGGTGCGGCTGCTCGGCCACGTCGGCGATATGGCGAGCCTCTACGCGGGGATCGACGTGCTGCTCCACCCCTCGGAGCGCGAGGGGCTGCCGATGGTGATCCTGGAGGCGATGGCGGCGGGCCTTGCGATCGCCTCCAGCCCGGTGGGGGAGATCCCGCGCGTGCTCGAAGGGGACGTCGGGGTGCTCTTGCAGGACAGAGAGGCGGGGATGGGGCGCGCGCTTGAGGCGCTGGTCGATGACGGCGCGCGGCGCGCGGCGATGGGAGAGCTGGGGCGGCGTCGTGCTGCGGAGCGCTACTCCGTCGGGCGGCTCGCGGCGCAGGTGCGCGAGGGGCTTTACGACCCCGCGCTCGGGAGGCGGTGACTCACGTGGGGATCGTCGATCACATCAGGGCCTTCCGGGCGGACCTCGGGCGCTACCGGCAAGGAGCGACGGGGCCCATTGAGGTCCTGGAGGCGCAGGGCGTGTGGGCCACGGCGGTCTACAGGTACGGCCAGTGGGTCTACGCGTCCCGGCGTGGCGTGGTCGGCGTGCCCCTCAAGATCGGCTACAGGGTCATGCACAAGGCCATCGAGGTGACAACGGGGATCAGCGTCCCGGCCTCCGTGCGCGCCGGTGATGGCTTGTACATCGGGCACTTCGGGCAGATCATCGTACACCCTGACGTCAAGGCGGGCAGGAACCTGTCCATCGGCCAGGGGGTGACGATCGGCGCAAGGGGAGGCGGGCGAGGTGGCGTGCCGGTGATCGGCGACGACGTCTACATCGGCGTCGGGGCCAAGGTCCTCGGGGCCATCCACATCGGCGATGGGGTCCGCATCGGGGCCAACGCGGTGGTCATCGACGACGTACCCAGCAACACGACGGTGGTGGGCATCCCGGCCCGGCCTGTCCGATCGAAGGAGGGTGCGCCTTGAGCCACCGCGACAGCGCCGAGATCCTCTTCATCGCGCCGCAGCTGCCCACCCCGCTGGACACGGGCGGCAAGATCAGGACCTTCTATCAGCTCAAGGCCCTGGCCTCGCGCTACAGGGTGGATCTGCTGGCGCTCGGCCCCGAGGCCGAAGCCCCCGATCCTCTCTGGGAGGGTCTCCGCGCCAGCCTCCGGTCGGTGAGCTGCGTGCCCCGCGATGGCCTGGGCAGGGCAGGGGCGGCGCGGGCTGCGGCCCGCAGCCTGCTCGGCTCTCTGCCCTATCCCGTGGAGAAGTACCGATCCGAGGCCGCCAGCGCCGCCATCGCCCGGATGACCTCCGAGAGCCGCTACCTCGCGGCGCACTTCGACTCGCTGCACACCTTCCGCTTCGCCGAGTTCGTCGCGCCGCCGACGCGCCTCGTCCTGGACGAGCACAACGTCGAGGCGCTGATCCTGGAGCGGATGGGGCAGGTCGAGCCCTCCCGGATCAAGCGGCGCCTCATCGCGGATCAAGCCGAGCGCACCGATCGTTTTGAGCGACGGTGTGCGCTCGCGGCGCACCGGGTGTTGTTGTGCAGCGAGGACGACCGCGCGCTGCTGAGCGCCCGCACGGGCAGATCGGCGGGCTTCGAGGTGATCCCCAACGGCGTCGACCTGTCCCGCTTCGCGCCCGCCGGGGCGATTGAGGACGCCGGCGGGGCCAGCGGTGAGGCGGGCAGGGAGGGTCGCTATGCGATGTTCCTGGGGAGCCTGGACTGGTGGCCCAACAGCGACGGAATCTCGTGGTTTATCAAGGAGATATGGCCGAAGGTGAGGGCGCTTGATCCTTCGCTTGGGCTCAAGGTGGTCGGTAGAAACCCCTCCGCTGAGCTTGAGGGGATGGGCGGAGGCGGTGTAGAGATCGTGGGCGGCGTGCCGGACGTTCGGCCCTGGATGCGAGGGTGCTCGGTCTTCGTCGTGCCCTTGAGGGTCGGGGGAGGGACGCGCCTCAAGATCCTGGAGGCGATGGCGATGGGCGCGCCCATCGTGTCCACGGCGCTCGGGTGCGAGGGGATAGAGGCCTCGGCAGGGGAGGACTTGCTGGTGGAGGACAGCCCTGAGGGCTTCGCCGAGGCGGTGGTCAAGGTCGGTGGTGACGAGCGACTTCAGCGAGCGCTCGCGGACGCAGGTCGCCGGCTGGTCGAGCGCCGTTACTCGTGGGAGGCGATAGGCGCGCGTCTCGGTGAGGTCTATGCGTCGCTGGCGGGAGAGGTCGATGGCCTGGTGGGATGACCAGCCCAAGAACGGGGATCAGCCGACGAGGACGCCGGTCTTTGAGGTGATCAACCTGAGCCCGCGCTGGAGGGCCAGGCTGCGGATCAAGCGCCTGCTGGCCGAGCGGTGGCTCGACGCGCTGGGGCCGCCTCGATCGTGGCGCCGCGGGCCGAGCTTCGTGGGCCTGTGCTACCACGCGGTGATCGCGGACGACGACAGGACGAGCTGGTACGATCCCAACCTCGTGACCTCGGTCGCCTTTTTGAGGCGCCAGTTGTCCTTGCTCCGACGTTGGTTCGAGCCCGTCCTGTCCACGGCGCTGATCGAGCGCCTGGGCCTGTTGCCGGGCGAGATCCCGATGGCGCTCGTGACCTTCGACGACGGCCTCAGGAGCGTCCATGACTTCGGCCTTGGCGTCATGAGAGAGCACGACATCAAGGCCACGATGTTCCTCAACGACAGCGTGATCGGCGGCGAAGGCGGCTTGTGGCACGACAGCGCGGCGGGCTCGGCCAGGTTGCTGACGCGGGATACGGTCTCCCGGATCCTGGCGGAGTGCGGACACCCGAGGGGGAGGGCGGCGCTGTCGATCATCGACGACACGCTGGCGCGAAGGACCGTCGAAGCGCTCAAGGAGATGGCCGCCCCCTCTCTGACCTGCGCGGTCGAGGCGCTCGTCACGACCTCCGGCTACACGCCGTCGCGCCGACGCTACTTGTCGGCGCAGGAGGCCCGCTCGATGTTCGACGCGGGCCACGAGCTCGGCGGGCACTCGACCCACCACTTCATCCTGCCATTGCTCGACAAGGTCGCGCTCCTTCGAGAGATCTCCGGCAACCGGGAGGCGCTTGAGGCGATGTTTGAGCGGCCTGTATCTGTCTTCGCCTACCCCAACGGGGATCACGGCGCCAGAGAGCGCGACGCGCTGCGCGACCTCGGCTTCGCCGGGGCCTTCGAGGTCGAGGGGGACGGCAGCGGCGGCCTGTGGGCATTGCCGAGGCGGAATGCTTGCGATCTGATGTGCATGGACGAGAAAGGCCAGTTCAGCGCCGCGCTCTACTTCTGGACGCTCTTGTCGCCCAGGCGCTGGATTCGGAGGCTCGGTCGAGCAGCGCGGCGCGTCTAGGAGGATAAGGAAAATAATGAAAATATCAGGGTTGTTCTTGGTGGTCTTGATGCTGGCGCTCTCGGGCTGCTCGACCCCCAACCTGACAGGCTACAACTGGGCGCAGCTCTCCGACGGCGAGGTCTTCCACATCGGCGCCGACGACGTCCTGAAGGTGGACTTCTTCACCCAGAAGGATCTCTCGGGGGAGGTCATCGTGCGGCCGGACGGCTACATCGACCTGCCGCTGATCGGGGAGGTCAAGGTCGGCGGCAAGACGCCGGACGAGGCCCGCGTGGCCATCGTCGACAAGATGCGGGAGTTTGAGAAGAACCCCGTCGTCACGGTCCAGTTCAAGGCCGTCAAGTCCTACAGGATCTACCTCATGGGGCAGATCCAACGACCCGGCGAATTCCAGCCGACGCGCAAGGTGACCGTCATGCAGGCCCTCTCGCTCGGCGGCGGGCTGACGAGCTTCGCCGAGGCCGACGAGATCCTCATCATCCGCCGCGTGGGCAACGATGAGCAGCATATCCCCTTTGTCTACAGCTTGATCCTCAAGGGGGAGATGAGCCAGATGAACATCACGCTGGCCTCGGGCGACACCGTCGTGGTGCCCTGAGCGCCTCGCTTCGAGCGCCTCAGGGGGCGTCCGGGGTCGCCTCGGGCTCCTCGGCCTCAGGGACCAGCGGGATGCCGCCTTCGTGGGCGAACTGCTCAAGGATGGACCGCTGAGACTCGGTCAGCGCGGACGGGATGGCGACCTTGACGTGGACGATCAGGTTACCGTGGCCGTGGCTGTTGATGTCCTTGATGCCCTTGCCCCTCAAGGTGATCTGGGCGCTGGGCTGGGTGCCGGCCGGCACCTCCAGGACGTAGTGCCCCTCAAGCGTCGGGATCCGCAGGGTGCAGCCCAGAGCGACCTGGACGAAGGAGAGCTCGATCGGCAGGTGCAGGTGCGGACCCTCTCTGTAGAAGGTCTCGCTGGCCTCCACCGCCAGCCCCACGTAGAGATCTCCCGGTGGGCCCCCGCACGTGCTCAGCTCGCCCTCGCCGCGAAGCCGAAGCCGCGTCCCGTTCTCGACCCCTGCCGGGATCTTGACCGTGACCTCCCGCTCGACCCGCTCTCGCCCCGCTCCCTTGCAGTCCTTGCACGCGTCCGTGATGATCTGCCCCTCGCCTCGGCACACCGGGCAGGTGGAGCTCAAGGTGAAGAAGCCCTGCTGGTGAAGGACCTGCCCGCGGCCCCCGCATTGACGGCACTGGCTGGGACGGGAGCCGGGCTTGCAGCCCGTGCCCTCGCACGTGTCGCAGCGCTGATGCCGGGGGACGGTGATCTTGCGAGAGGTGCCGAAGGCGGCCTCCTCGAAGGTGATCCCGATCTCGATGCCGAGGTTGCGGCCGGCCGCTGCACCCCCCCCGCGGCGACCCCCGCGCCCCCCGAGGATGTCCCCGAAGAAGTCCCCGAAGTGCGAGAAGATCTCGTCCAGCCCCCCGAAGCCCTGGTAACCCTGTCCGCTGAGCCCCTGGTGGCCGTAGGCGTCGTAGACCTTGCGCTTCTCGGGGTCGTGCAGCACCTCGTAGGCCTCCGAGGCCTCCTTGAAGCGCTCCTCCGCGGCGGGATCGTTGGGGTTGTGATCCGGGTGGTTCTCCATCGCCAGCTTCCGGTAGGCCTTCTTGATCTCGCGATCATCGGCCCCCCTGCCCACCCCGAGGATGTCGTAATAGTCCTTCTTGCTCATCGATCCAGGCTCTCCGCTCGGGAGCACGACGGCCTTCTCAGGCCGCCCGGCGCGCGACGCGTTGTTGTCAGGTTTGATGCGCCCGCCCGAACCTCGACGGCACGACGCTCGCAGCGCGCGGGATGCTACGCACCCTCCGCGGCGCGTCAAGGGTCGATCCTCAACCCGAAGGCCTGACCGCCCCCGCGACGCTCGGCCCCTCCTCGCTCTCTCCAGCCCACGCCCGTCGTTTCTGCCGTGGCGGGAGCAGGGCCGATCCGAATTGTACAAGCGGGGCCCTGTGTGGTATCCCTGACATCCGCCATCAGGTGCCCCCCCAGGAGGCAAACTCTTTCATGAGTTCGAAAATTCGAAAAGGCCGACCGGCTGGGCAGAAGACCACAGGGACGCTCGCGCGCTCCTCGACGCTTCCAAGCACATCCATGGAAACCCGCGCGCTGGTCAATGACCCGATCAAGCGCTATCTCGCCGAGATCCGTCGATACCCCATCTTGACCCGTGAGGAGGAGTACGCGCTCGCCGTCGAGTTCCTGGAGACCAACTCCGAGGATCTGGCCCTCAAGCTGGTGACCAGCAACCTGCGCCTCGTGGTCAAGATCGCGCTGGAGTACCAGTCGACCTGGACCAGCCTCCTTGATCTCATCCAGGAGGGCAATGTCGGCCTCATGCAGGCGGTCAAGAAGTTCGACCCCAGCAAGAACATCCGCCTGAGCTCCTACGCCCAGTGGTGGATCCGCGCCTACATCCTCAAATACCTGATGGACAACTACAAGCTGGTCAAGATCGGCACCACTCAGGCCCAGCGCAAGCTCTTCTACAACCTCAAGAAAGAGAAGGACCGCATCGAGCGCGAGGGCTTCAGGCCCACCACCAAGCTGCTGGCCTCGCGCCTCAACGTCCGAGAGCAGGACGTCACCGAGATGGAAGCCCGCCTGGCTGGCCGCGAGGCCTCCCTCGACGCGCCCCTCGTCGACGACCAGCGCGGCAGCCTCGTCGACCTGCTGCCCTCCGGGGGACCCGACGTCGATGACGTCATCGCCCAACGCCAGCTCTCCAAGGACATCCGCAACAAGCTGCGCGAGTTCGCCTCCACCCTCGAAGGCCGCGACGTCGAGATCTGGCAAAAACGCCTCATGGTCGACTCGCCCATGACCCTCCAGGAGATCGGCGACCTCTTCGGCGTCAGCCGCGAGCGGGCCCGGCAGCTTGAAGCCAGGATCCTCAAGAAACTCAAGAAGTTCCTCAACGATCAGGTCGACGAGCTCTCCGACCTCGACTTCCCCCTGTCGAACTGACCTCCCCGCCGGCTCACACTCGGGCCACCGCCGCAATCAGCGCCAACCTTCCGGACATCGACGGCGGCCCCCTCGCGGAGGCCGCCTCTGGCGACGCCCCTCAGGGCCACAGGCCCCTTACCCGATGCCGCAGAACTGCTCGTAATCGACGAAGCCCGTCCACTCCGCGTTGTCGCCGCAGGCCGGGCACTCCACGTCGCGCCGCAGCTTCAGCTCCCTGAACTTCGTCCCCAGGCCGTCGAAGTGCACCAGCCGGCCCACCAGCGGCGAGCCGATGCCCAGCAGCACCTTGACCACCTCGATGGCCTGCAAGAGCCCCACGATGCCCGGCACCACCCCAAGCACGCCCGCCTCGGCGCAGCTCGGCGCCATGTCCGGCGGCGGCGGCTCGGGGTACAGGCAGCGGTAGCAAGGCCCGTCGCCCGGCTTGAAGACCGTCACCTGCCCCTCAAAGCGGTACACCGACCCGTGGACGCAGGGGATGCCCAGGTGCACGCAGGCGTCGTTGACCAGGTAGCGCGTCGGGAAGTTGTCGCCGCCGTCGACCACCAGATCGTAGCCCTTGAAGACCTCAAGCACGTTCTCGCTCGTCAGGCGCGCGTCGTAGACCTCGACCTCGATGTCCGGGTTGAGCCCCAGCAGCGTCATCCGCGCCGACTCCACCTTCGACACCCCCACCCGATCGTCGGTGTGCAGGATCTGCCGCTGAAGGTTGGAGCGGTCGACCACGTCGCTGTCGATGATCCCGATCTTGCCGATGCCCGCCGCCGCCAGATAGTAGGCCGCCGGAGAACCCAGTCCCCCGGCCCCCATCATCAACACCTTGCTGGTGAGCAGCTTGAGCTGCCCCTCCTCGCCGACCTCCGGGATGATCAAGTGCCTGCTGTAGCGCAGCCTGTCCGACGCCGACAGCCGACGCGGCACGTGCGCCTTGTAGCCCGCCTCGATCCAGCCGACCACGCCACCCTCAAGCACCTTGACCGAGCCATAGCCCATCCCGGCGAGGTTCTGGGCAGCCCACGCCGCCCTCGCCCCTCGGCTCGACACCAGCACGAGGTCCTTGTCCGCGCTGGCCAGGCCCTCGACCTTCATCTCGAAGAAGCCACGGGGCGACAGCAACGACCCCTCGATGAACCCGCGGGCCGTCTCCTCGTCCTCGCGGACGTCGATCACGACCGGCGGCGCCTCGCCGGAGAGCGCCTCCTTGAGCGCCGAAGGGCTGATCGTCTCCGCCGAAGGCGCCGGGATGGCCCCTTCGGGCTCGTCGGCCAGCGCCTTGAGCGTCGGCATGTGGAAGGGCGCGCCGACCTGCTTCCAGCGCGCGAAGCCGCCGGCCATCGAGCTCACCTTGCCGTAGCCGAGCTTCTGCGCCGCCTCGGCCGCCAGCGCCGACCTCGTCCCCCCCGCGCAATACAGGATGACCTCCTGGTCGCGATCCCTGACCGCCTCCGGCAGCTCGATCTCCAGCAGCCCCCTCGGGATCGCCAGCGCCCCCTCGATGCTCCCCTCCGCGATCTCGTCGCGCTGGCGCACGTCGATGAGCACGACGCCGCCGACCTTGAGGCGCTCGCGAACCTCGTCCACCCCGACCTCTCGAACTTGACCCTTGATCCTGGCCAGGTGGCCGCTGAAACCGCTCATCTGATCTCCTGTCATTCAGCGACCCCGACGCCCCTCTCCACAGGACGCCCGGCCCGCCACGTTTAGCCCGACTATCTTGCTCACCACCGCCAGATGTTCAAGCGAAGTCCCTCTCCATCTGCCCGCCTCTCCAACCTTCTCGACGCCTCGATCCCCACCTCCTGGGCTTTCAATCGACCGCCTCCGTGCTATGCTCCACCCTGATGTGGACCCATCCGGGCCACTTTGTGATCGAGGCTCGAATGACAGGGGTTCTCTTCTTCCTCGGGGTGGCGCTGGTGCTGGTGGGATCCTGCGCGTTGGTGGTGGCGATCCGCCGCCACATGAGCCTGGAGATCTCCTGGTACGGCCTCGTCGTCATGGGCTTCGGGGCGGCCGTCGCCGCCTACGTCGCCATGATGGGCGCCGGGCTCGTCTACGCCATGGTCGCCCTGCCCGACGCGCTGCCCCGCGCCGCGCTGGCCCGCAGGCTCGACATCATCCTCATCAACACCCTCCTGCTCGCCCTCCTGCTCGAAGGCTTCAAGAGCTACGCCATCCAGATCTTTGACACCTCCATGACCCGCGGGAACTGGACCCTCTATGGCTTCGCCGTCGGCCTCGGCGCGGGGATCTGCCAGGCCTTCTGGTTGCTCGGCGCGCAATCCTGGGCCATCATCGCGGGCCTGGAGGTGGTCCAGAGCCGCGACCTCTGGCTCGTCGGCCGCACAGGCGCGCTCGTCGCCATGGAGGCCTCGCTCGGCGCCTTGCTGATGTACTGGACCGCACGAAACCACCGCGCCGAGGCCATCTCCGGGGTCGGCGCGCTCCACGGCCTCGCGCTCATGGCCCCTGCGATCCTCATCCTGACGCCCGCCTTCTCCGACGCCGGCACCTGGATCGGGATCGCGGCCAACCTCACCGCGGCCGCCGGCGCGGCGCTGGCCCTCGGCTGGCAGGTCAAGCGCCGAGGGTGGCCCACATGAGATGGCGCGCGACTTCCAACGCTGCCAGCGCAGCGCGCCCTGCTGTTGTGTGTAATGTTATGATATCATTGAGAATGCGCCTTGTCGGGGCGCTCGCGGCGACGGCTGCCCTCGCGGCGCCAGCTGCCGCGCAGGACATCAACGACCTCAACGTCGACTTCTTCCAGGGGCCGATCAACAGCTCAGGCCGCGTCATCGGCCTCGGCGGCGCCTACACCGGCATCGCCGAGGGCGCCGACGGCCACCTCTCCAACCCCGCCTCCTACGCCACCCGCTATGTCTACGAGGCCGACGACACCTGGGCCTGGGACTTCGCCTTCTCCGGCCTCGACGACGCAGGCCGCAACAGGCAGACCTTCGACCTCTCCGGTCGGGGCGTCTACGACAGCGCCAACTTCGGCCAGCTCGGCATCGACGCCAAGTACAAGGAGTACGGCTTCGGCATTCACTCCTTCGGCCAGATCTACACCATGACCGTCGACAACGAAGACGGCTCCCAGACCACCTTCGAGTACGATCAGAACTTCGTCTCCCTCGGCTTCGCCCACAACTTCAGCCAGGGCGAGCTCGTCCTCGGCGCCTCCCTCCTCGGCGGGCTCGCCACGATCGCCGAGCTCAACGTCGTCGGAAAGCCCATCGGCGCCCTTGAGATGCAGGGCGGCGGCCTCCAGTTCGGCGCCCTCTGGGCCAGACCCGACAAGAACTACCGCCTCGGCGCCTCCTTTCGCACCCCCATCATCATGACCCAGCAAGAATCCGACACCTTCACCGGCGAGCTCGTCACCGAGTTCGGCAAGCTCCGCGTCCCCAACAGCGTCATCATCCCCCTCGAACTCTCCCTCGGCGCCAGCGCCCTCTTCGGCCCTCGCCAGTACAACATCACCCCCACCTTCGGCCGCCCGCTCCCCGAGGGCCAGGATCCCCCTCTGCGCCTCCTGGAGCGCCGCTACCTCCTCGTCTCCGCCGATGTCATCCTGACCGGCCCCGCCGACGCCGCCATCGGCGTCCAGGACTTCCTCGCCCAGCAGGTCCAGCAGTCCGGCCGCACCGCCTCGATCGGCCTGCGCGCCGGCGTCGAGAGCGAGTTCTGGGAAGACCTCATGCAAGCCCGCGCTGGCGCCTACTTCGAGCCCAGCCGCTTCGACGCCACCCCTGGCCGCCTCCACCTCACCGGCGGCCTCGACTATCACTTCACCCTCTACTGGGAGTGGAAGATCGGCCTGACCTTCGACCTCGCCCGACGATACTCCAACGTCGGCCTCGGCCTCGGCTTCTGGCACTGACGCGCCCAAGCACCCCGTTCATACCCGGATCAACGCCTGATGGCTCGATCCAAGGAGTCCAAGTGTCCGACAAAACTATAGTTATTACAGGGGCTTCCGGTGTCGTCGGGATCCACCTCGCCGCTCTCGCCCTCTCGCGCGGGTGGACCGTGCGGACCCTGACCCGCGGCCGCTCCGAGCGCGATCCGAAGGGCCTTGAGAAGGTCTCCTGGGATCCTGCCGCCGCCGCCAGCGGCGATCCAGCCGCCATCGCCGCCATCGCTGGCGCCCTCGAAGGCGCTCAGATCATCGTCAACCTCGCCGGGGCCGGCGTCGCCGACAAGCGGCTGACCGAGGCGTGGAAGAGGGAGGTCATGAACAGCCGCCTGGACTCGGCCCGCGCGCTGGTCAAGGCCTGGGCCGCCTGCAAGCGACCCCCCGGCTTCTGGGTCCAGGCCTCCGCCGTCGGCTTCTACGGCGACACCGGTGACGCCCTCGTCGACGAGTCCACCGGTCCCGGCGACGACTACCTCGCCGGCGTCTGCGTCGCCTGGGAGGAGGCCGGCCGCGAGATCTTCGCCGTCGAGGGCGCCCGCGACAAGGTGCGGCAGGTCATCGCCCGCATCGGCCTCGTCTTCGCGACCGATTCGAAGCCCTGGATGGGCATGACCACCCCGATCCGCTTCGGCGCAGGCGGCCCCATCGGCAGCGGCCAGCAGTTCTACCCCTGGATCGACGCCGACGATCTGGCCCGCGCCGTCTTCTTCCTCTACGAGAAGGAGGGCGCCGAGGGGATCTACAACTTCACCGGCCCCGATCCCGTCCGCCAGCGAGATCTCGTCCGCAAGATCGCCAGCAAGCTCCGACGCCCAGCCTTCCTGCCCGTGCCCGCCTTCGCCCTCCGGATCGCCATCGGCGACATGGCCGAGGCCCTGCTGGCCAGCAACAACGCCCCACCCAGGCGCCTGCTCGACGCCGGCTTCACCTTTGATCGCGCTAACATCGATCAAGAAATCGAGGCCCTGCTCGCCGATTCTTGACCCGCCACGACGACTGTTCCCGACGGGGTCTCACCACCCGCATCTATTGTTCCCGACGGGGTCGCGGCCACCGATCCCGTCCACGGCTCCTGCGGCCCGCCCCCGATCGGCCTCACCTCGGCCTCCGAGTCGCTTTCAGGCGCCCTGGGCGGCCTTCTTGTTGATGGACTTGATGAGGGTGCCGACGGTCAGGCCCTGGACGATGATGGAGAAGAGGACGGCGGCGTAGGTGGCGCCCAGGACGACGCTGCGGCCTTCGAAGGGGGGCAGGGAGAGGGCGAGCGCGACGGAGATGCCGCCCTTGAGCCCACCCCAGGTGAGGATCTTGATGGCGCCTGGGGTGAAGGTGAAGCGGCGCTGAAGGAGGCTGATGGGAAGCGAGACGGAGATGAAGCGGGCCGCGAGTGTCAGGGGGATGGCCAGGGCGGCGGCCAGCAGGAGAGGGCCGCCGAGGTCGAGGTTGAGCAGGATGAGGCCGATGAGCAGGAAGAGGACGGCGTTGAGGGCCTCGTCGAGGAAGGCCCAGACGCGATCCAGCGTCAGCTTCGTGTCCTCGCTCATGGCCTTGTCGCGGCCTCGGTTGCCGATGAAGAGGCCAGCGACGACGCAGGCCAGCGGGGCGGAGGTGTGGAGCTTGAAGGCGAGGAAGGTGACGCCCATGACGAGGGCGACGCTGATGAGGGTCTCGAGGTTGGGTTCGTTGAGGGACTTGAGGGCCTTGTAGGTGATGAGGCCAGAGATGAGGCCGAGGGCGATGCCGCCGACGACCTCGACGAGCAGGACCTTGCCGATGGAGGCGGCGGAGATGGCGCCATAGCCGGCCTCGGGCCCTGCGGCGAAGGCGACCAGGAGGGTGAAGACGACGACGCCGACGCCGTCGTTGAAGAGGCTCTCGCCGACGACCTTGATCGAGTGGCCCTCCTGGGCGCCGGCGGCCTTCATGATGCCCAGGACGGCGACGGGATCGGTGGGGGAGATCAGGGCGCCGAAGACGAGGCACCAGGCCAGGGAGATGTCGACGCCGAGGGCGCCAAAGAGGGCGTGGCTGCCGAAGCCGACGATGGCCGTAGAGATCATCACCCCGAGGGTGGCCAGCGTGATGATCGGCGTCAGCCTGGCCTTCATGTCGTCTGCGTTGACGTGCAGGGCTCCTGCGAAGAGGAGGAAGCCGAGCATGCCCTTCATCAGGGTCTCGGAGAAGTCCACCTCGGAGAGCGCCTGTCGGACCACCTGACCGAGGCCGACCTGCGGCAGCACGACGTCGATGCCCATGATCAGGAGGGAGGCCAGCAGCGCCGAGACGGTCATGCCGATGGCGAAGGGCAGCTTGAGCAGGTGGTGGTTGGCGAAGCCGAAGATCGAGGCCAGCACGACGAGGAGCGCGGCGGTGTCAAAAATGCTCAATGACATCAAGGATCTCCACGGTGTTGTTCGGAGGCGTCGAGGGAAGCGGGGCCTCCCTCGGGCCACCTCGCCCGCCTTGCGCAGGCGTCGTTGGCTGTGCAAGATACTCGCCCTGAGGGTCGAGGGACAACCGCAGGGTGTGCAGCCGTCATGACGCAAGGTCAATCGGGAGGGGAGGGCGAGCCGTCGGTGACGATGGGCAGCGCGGCGGACTGCGACGTGGTCTTCGAGGTCCGGGTCGTCTCGGGTCGCCACGCCAGGATCCTGTGGGATGGCAAGGGCCTGGTGATCGAGGATCTGGGCTCGACCAACGGCACGACGGTCAACGGGGTCAAGGTCGAGCGCGGCCCCGTGGCGGTGGGCGACACCATAGGCTTCGGCAGCCACCGCTTCAAGCTCTCCGTGGCGCAGCTGGCCGGCCTGGAGGCCCAGGGGGTCCGCCTGCCGCTGTCGGCCAGGGATGCTCGCCGCATGACCACCCGCGTAGCGCGGCCGACGCTGGCCGAGGTGCAGGTCAATGTGCAGGAGCGCCCGACGCCGGGTCGGACGGGGGAGCTGATGGGGCGCGGGGGCGGCGCCGTCGAGGTGCCCTCGATCCCGGCGACGGCCAAGGCCATCAGCATCGGCTACGCGGACGACAACGACGTGGTCATCCCGATCGCGCAGGTCTCGGGCCACCACTGCCGGCTGTGGAAGGACGGGCCTCGCTTCATCATCGAGGACCTGGGCTCGACCAACGGCACCTGGATCGGGGACAGGAAGGTCCGCCGCGCCCTGGTGACGCCGGGCGAGACCTTGAGCCTGGGCAGCTACCAGGTCAAGCTCACTGATGTGATCCTGGCCCGCTTCGAGGTCGGCAGGACGCCCATCATGGCCACCAGCGTCGGGAAGCTCCCGGCGGGCCTGCTCAAGCCCATCAAGATCGGCCGCGACCCCACCCCCGGCGTCAACGACATCGCGCTCGACGCGCCGATGGTCTCCAACGAGCACTGCGAGATCCAGCTGCGCGGCACGAGCTGGAGGGTCACGGACCTGGGCTCGACCAACGGCACCTACATCAACAACACCCACAACCGGATCACCGAGGCCGTCGCGGTGGCCTCCGACGTCCTCTTCTTCGGCTCCTACCGCTTCCCCCTGAGCCGGCTGTCCGAGTTCATCCCCGACGCCGGCGGCCGAGCCGACGAGATGACCCTCCCCAAGGGCAAGGAGACCATCCTCATCGGCCGCGACGCCTCCTGCGACATGACCCTCGACGCGCCGCAAATCTCAAGGCAGCACGCGCGCTTGCGTCGCGTCGGCGGCGCGTGGCTGATCGAGGATCTGAAGTCGGCCAACGGCACCTTCGTCAACGGCAAGCGCGTCACGCGCGCCACCATCACCGCCGACGACTGGGTCAGCCTCGGCAGCTACCAGCTCAAGTTCGACCTCGACGCCGGCACCGTCGCCCGTAGCTACCACGGCGACATCATGATCCAGGCCGAGAACGTCACCGTGAAGGTCGACAAGGGACGCAAGGCCGTCCTCCACAACATCTCGTTCACGGTCTACCCGACCGAGTTCGTCGGCCTGATGGGGCCCTCGGGCGCCGGAAAGACCACCCTGATGATGGCCCTCAACGGCTACATGCCCCCGGCCCAGGGCCGCTCCCTGATCAACGGCCAGGAGCTCTACGCCAACTACAACGCCTTCCGAGGCAACATCGGCTACGTCCCCCAGGACGACATCATCCACTCGGCCCTGACCGTCTGGGAGGCCCTCTACTACACCGCCCGCCTGCGCCTGCCGCCCGACACCGGCGACGACGAGATCGAGGCCATCATCAAGCGCGTCCTGACCGACCTCGAGATCGAAGACACCCGCGACGTCCTGATCGGCTCCCCCGAGAAGAAGGGCATCTCCGGAGGTCAGCGCAAGCGCGTCAACCTCGCCCAGGAGCTCCTGACCCAGCCCAGCCTGCTCTTCCTGGACGAGCCCACCTCGGGGCTGGCCAGCGAGGACGCCCTCAACGTCATGAAGCTGCTGCGGCGGCTGGCCGACGAGGGCCGGACGATCCTCCTGACCATCCACCAGCCCTCGCTGGAGGCCTACCGGACGATGGACAACGTCGTCTACCTGGCCGACGGCCACCTGGTGTACTACGGCCCGGCCTGGCCCGACTCGATCACCTTCTTCAACCCCGACGCCGAGCCCGGCACCCCAGACGGAGACCGCGTCCTGTCCGATCCCGGCAGCGCCATGCGACCCCTGGCCGCCGATCGGCGCAAGGGCCACGACATGGTCACCCGCGCCCGCAACTACATCGACTCGCGCTACTTCCAGGAGTACGTCCAGCGGCGCCGCAATGACGCCAGCGGCGCCATCCTGACCGGCGGAGACAAGCGCCGCACCCGCCGCCGCTTCGCTCTGCGCCAGTGGTGGCTGCTGACCCGACGCTACTTCACCATCAAGCTCAAGGACACCGCCAACACCACCATCCTCCTGCTCCAGGCCCCCATCATCGCCGCGATCATCGTCCTCGTCTTCCGCGGCGAGCTCCAGGAGACCTTCGGCCGCGTCAACTACGAGCCCGTGGCCCTCTTCATGATGGCCATCTCCGCCGTCTGGTTCGGGTGCTCCAACGCAGCCCGCGAGATCGTCAGCGAGCAGGCCATCTTCCGCCGCGAGCGGATGGTCAACCTCAAGCTGGCCAGCTACGTCCTGAGCAAGTTCACCGTCCTGGCCCTGCTGTGCGCCGTCCAGTGCGCGACCCTCCTTGTCACGACCCACCTGGGCCTGGACCTGCGCGGCAACTTCCTCGAGATGTTCCTCGCCCTGCTGCTGTGCGCCACCTCAGGGGTCGGCATGGGCCTGATGCTCTCGGCCATGACCCGCTCCAGCGAGGCCGCCGTCGCCCTCGTCCCCCTCCTGCTCATCCCCCAGGTCATCCTCGCCGGCATGATCATGCCCATCGACAGCCTCTCGCTGCCGATGCGGGCCGCCTCGACCACCATGATGACCCGTTGGGGCTTCGAGGCCCTGCTGCACGCCGAGGATCGGGCAGAGGCTTTCGAAATCACCGAGGCAGACATTCAGGACGCCCAGGAGGACTTCGAGGACGAGATCCGGGAAAAGGACCGCGACGACGAGGACGTCAACCTCAAGGGGGTCATCCCGCCTGTCCCGATCCCGACGCATCCCCTGGATCGCTACTACGAAAGCCACGAGGTCGGCACGCTGGGCGACTTCGGCGCCCTGCTGGCCTTCAACCTCCTGATGCTCCTGGGCGTCATCACCACCATGAAGCTGCGCGACCCCGAGGTGGGCTGAGCGGCCACGGCCACCTCCGCGCCGTGGGCGAGGGGCGGCGACGCCCCGTCGCGGCGCCTTCGAAACGCACGAGGGCGCCCCATCGCTGATAGGGCGCCCTCGTGCGTTTCGGACTATGTTCAGGGCGACGCGATCAGTCGTCGCCGAGGATGTTGATGATGGTCACGCCTCGATCCGGCTCCTCGTCCGACTCGTCGTAGAGATCGATGATCTCGACGCCGCTTCGATCCTTCGAGGGATCCTGATAACCGGGACGTCGCTCTGGCACTGGCAGCTCAAGGTGAATGCGTCTCTCTTCCTCTTGTTGGCGCTGTTGACGTTCAGCTTCGATGATCAGCTCCAAGGGGACTCTATAGACCATTTTCGGTGGCCTCCTTTTCCAGGGCTTGGCCTCCAGGTGTTCGTCGAAGACTATTGCCAAGGGCTCAACCCGTCTTCTCTGACCCTGGCCTCACTTCAAAAGCTCTGCACGATCCCTACCCGTTTCAACGCTTCGTGAGTCGATTCGCGTTCCAACCACGCAAAAAAATTCTACAACGTCCTTTCGATCCTGTCACGGCCGAGATCGCCGCAAGCAACCTGCGGCGCCTTCACGGGCCCTCGCTGGCCCGCGGCTCGCAGGGACCGACAGATTACTGACATCCAGGCGTGACACTCGCGTCATGCTCTTGTCAGGTCAGCATGACGGAGTGTCAGTTCTTGTCACCCCGAGGAGGCCAGAAGTGCCGCACAACGTCACCTCACTTGCCCGCACCGGAGGGTCTGGTGGCGGGCCTCCTTGCCCTGAACACCAACACCCCGTATGACTGATAGGCCAGTTTAATGAACGACAAGAGGTGAGCCTGGATGACCGCCGAACGTTCGCAGATGAGATCGAGGGGAGTGTGGGTGCTCATAGTCCTGGCGGCTCTGGCGCTGGCCGCCTGTGGAGACGACGAGGTCGGGCAGCCCGTCGACCCCAACCCTGAGGCCAACCCGGAGGGCGAGCCAGGGGCCGAACCCGAGGGCGGACCCGAGGGCGAGCCCGAGGGAGAGCCCGAGGCAGAACCCGAGGCAGAACCCGAGGCCGAACCTGAACCCGAGGCCGAACCGGAGCCTGAACCTGAGCCGGAGGAGCTTGTCGTCATCGAGTGCGGGGAGCTTGAGCGGCCAGATCAGGGGCTGTGCAGCGTCAGCGCGGGCTCTGGCAACCTCGTCATCCGAGGCGACGTGCTGGCGCCCGAGGGCGTCCTGGCCGGCGGTGAGGTGCTCATCGACGAGAGCGGGACGATCCTGTGCGCGGCGTGCTCGTGCGCGGACTTCGATCTGTACGCTCGGGCCACGCGGGTGACCTGCGCCGAGGGGGTCATCTCGCCAGGGCTCATCAACCCTCACGATCACATCACTTTTACTCAGAACAGCCCTGGGGACTGGGGCGCCGAGCGCTACGACCATCGCCACGACTGGAGGCGGGGGATCCGGGGTCACAACCGCATCGCGGCGGCCGGCGGCGCCAGCAATGCGGAGATATCCTGGGGTGAGCTTCGTCAGCTCGTCGGCGGCACGACCTCGCTGGTCGGCTCGGGGGGGGCGGGCGGCTTCCTGCGCAACCTCGACCGGAGCTCCTTGCACGAGGAGCTGGGTCAGGGCGAGGTGGAGCTGGACACCTTTCCGTTGGGGGACACGGGGGGCGAGCTGCGCTCGATGGGGTGTGGGTACCCGAGCCTCCCCGACGCCAGCGTGGTGAGCGAGGCGAGCTGGTCGCCGCACGTCTCGGAGGGGATCGACGCGGAGTCCCGCAATGAGTTTCTGTGCTTGAGCCAGACCGCGGGCGGCGGCAGGGACTTGACGGCGGACAACGGGGCCTTCATCCACGGCGTGGGGTTGCTGGCCATCGACGGTCGGGAGCTGGCGCTCAATGGGACGGCGGTGATCTGGTCGCCGCGCTCGAACATCTCGCTCTACGGGCACACGGCCCAGGTGACGATGCTCGATCGTCAGGGGGTGTTGCTGGCGCTGGGGACGGACTGGACGCCCAGCGGCTCGATCAACCTCCAGCGGGAGCTTCAGTGCGCCGACGATCTGAACCGCGACCACCTCGACGGCTACTTCTCGGACAGGGATCTTTGGGAGATGGTGACCTCGTCGGCGGCGCAGGCCTTGTCGATGGACGACGCCATCGGGTCGCTCCGGGGTGGCCTGCTGGCTGACATCGCCGTCTTTGCGCGGGGAGATGGGGCCAACGCCTATCGGGCCGTGATCGAGGCGACCGCGGGCGACACGGCCCTGGTGTTGCGGGCAGGGCGTCCGCTCTTTGGTGACGAGGCGCTGCTCGCGGCGCTGCCCGGCGGTCAGGAGGGCTGCGAGGCCATGCCGACGGACGTGTGCGGCAAGGCCAAGGCCATCTGCGCGCAGCGCGAGGTCGGCCAGTCCTTCGCCCAGCTCCAGGCTGCCAACGCCAACTCCTACGAGCTCTTCTTCTGCGATGAGCCGCGGGCCGAGCCGACCTGCGTGCCCTCGCGGCCCGGCGAGTTCGACGGCGCGCTGACCGTGGACGATCTGGACGGCGACGGCGTCGCCAACGAGCTGGACAACTGCCCGAGGGTCTTCAACCCCGTGCGGCCCGTGGACGGCCGGACTCAAGGCGATCACGACAGCGACGGCGTCGGCGACGTCTGCGATCCCTGCCCTGTGGACGCGGACACCGACGACTGCTCGCGCCCCGATCCGGCGGACTCGGACGCCGACGGCGTCCTCAACGTCCAGGACAACTGCCCCGCTGCGGCCAACCCCGAGCAGGACGACGCCGATCAAGACGGCAAGGGCGACGCCTGCGACGCCTGCCCCGATGAGTTCAACCCCGGCGCCGAGGGCTGCCCGGCGACGATCTACGCGATCAAGACCGGCGGCGTCGCGGTAGGCGAGGGGGTCGTGGTCGAGGGGGTCGCGACCGCCGTGGGGGGGAAGCGCTTCTTTCTTCAGGTCCCCGAGGCGGCTCAGGACTCGGACCTCCGGGCCAACTTCAGCGGGATCTTCGTCTTCATCCCTTCGGACAACGACACTCTGACGATCCCGTCCGTGGGGGATAAGGTCAGGGTCAACGCAAGCGTCGGGGACTTCTTCGGGCAGATCCAGCTGACCTCCGTGACCTCCATCGCCGTCCTGGCCTCTGGCGTTGCGCTGCCTTCGCCCGTCGAGGTCACGAGCGCCGAGGTGGCCACGCGGGGGCCGCTGGCCGATGACCTGGAGGGCGTGCTGGTGAGGACCGAGTGCGAGGTGACGGCGCTCAACCCCGCCGCGGGCCCCGGCGACCAGGATCCCACCTCGGAGTACGTCTGCGCAGGCGGGCTCAAGGTCAACGATCTGCTCTACCTCACCGAGCCTTTCCCCTTCGTCACCGACGTGCTTGAGGTCACCGGCGTGCTGCGCTTCGCCAACGACAGCAGCAAGCTTGAGCCGCGCGGCCCGCAGGACATCCGCTTCCTGCGATCGACGCCCCCGAGCCTGTCGGCCTTTGGCCCCGCGCGCACCTTCGTGGAGGTCGGCCCCGCGCTCGCGTCGGCCTTCCCTGCGCTGACCGTGGAGATCGATCGGCCCGCGCTGCCCGATGGCGTGGTCCTGACCCTCCAGAGCAGCGACCCGAGGCGGCTGACGGTCCCCCCCTCCTTGACGCTGGTCGAAGGTCAGGCCCAGGCCGAGGTCCAGCTCAGAGGGCTCGTCGCGGGCCCCGCTCCGGTGATCGTGACCGCCAGGCTCGGTGAGGCGTCTCTTCAGGTCGAGGTCGTCGTGCTGGAGGCGAACAGGCTCCCTGTCGTGGCCGCGATCGAGCCCCTGGAGATCACCGTCTCGGTGGGCTTTGCGACGCAAGTTCGTGTAAATCTTGAGGTTCCGGCGTCCGCAGCGGGGGCGCGGGTCGCCTTGAGCGCCTCGCCGGGTGGCTTCGTCTCGCTGCCCGCCGAGGTCCGCGTGGCGCCCTACGCGCTCTCGGCGACCTTCGACCTGAGCGGGGTCGCGGAGGGTTTGACGACCATCACCGCCACGGCGGGGGAGAGCAGCGCGGAGGCGGCGGTCGAGGTCACCGCGACCCCGCCGGTGGGCTTCGTGATCTCCGAGGTCTTCTATGATTCTGAAGGCGAGGACAACGGGCTGGAGTGGGTCGAGCTCTTCAACGGGACGGGGGCGGCCATCGATCTGTCCAACTTCTCGCTGGGCAGCGGCGGCAGCGACTATACGGCGCTGCGGGTCCAGCTGGCGGGCGTCATTGGTCCCGGGCAGTGCTTCGTGGTCGGCGGGCCGCAGTCCAGCGATCTCAACGGCAACCCGACCTTCAGCCAGGTCCTCGACTTCACCCCCGACATCCAGAACTCTGGGGCCACGGCCGACGCGGTCGGCCTCTTCAACGTCCGTTCGGCCAACATCAACAGCGCCAGCGTGCCCATCGACACGGTCATCTTCGGCACCACCAACACGTCCAACCTCCTCGATGAGGCCGGGCAGGTTGGCGCCGTCGACGTCCGCGACGCCCCAAGCGGCTCGTCCATCGAGCGCACCCCCACCGCCTGGCGCGTTCAGGGCACGCCCACCCCCAACAACTGCACCGTCCTGTTCTAAGCCCCTCGCGCCGCCGCACGTTCGACGATCGCCCCACGCTCCTCGCACCGCCCCACGCTCCTCGCACCGCCCCCCTGCGGGGACGGGCTCGTCGGGTGGGGCTAGAATCTCAGGGTGGGCTGCGACCTCTCGGTCGCAGGCCCGCGGGCGGCCCAGGTCGACACCTGGGGAATGAAAATCCCAATCCACAGGCCCACTTCGACGCGCTGATCCAGCCCTGCGACTCTCTGACGCCCGCGCGCCGGCCTGCGCCCAGCGGGCGCAGCCCACCCGCGCATCCAAGCCCCACCCGACGAGCCCGTCCCCAACGGGGGCGGTGCGAGGAGCGTGGGGCGGTCGTCGTAAGGAAACTGACGGGGGGCGTGGCACGCTTTGTGTTAGCCTCATGGCTGGGGCGCGGCCATTCGGGAGGTTACAGGCGTTGGGCAAGAGGAAGGGAATCTGGATCCTGGGGCTCGGGGCGCTGGTCGTCTGGGGCTGCGATGCGGAGCGGTCGGTGTTGGACGAAGGGGCCCTCGATCGCGCCGAACGCGAGGTGGTCTACGGTCAGGACGACCGCCAGGACGTCTTCGCCCACCCCGACAACGCGCTTCGCGAGCTGACTCGGGCCTCCATCGTGGCCCTTTTTCAACCCGGCTCGCTCGATCAGCGCAACCCCGACGACGTCCAGATCGTCAGCCCCAGCCTTGAGGAGAGCCAGTCGCTCTGTCCCGGCCAGCGCTTCGCGGAGCAGCCCGCCGGCTCCTTCTGCTCCGGGACGCTCATCGACGACGATCTCGTGTTGACCGCTGGCCATTGTGTCACGAGCCAGGCGGCCTGCCAGAACCTGCGTCTGGTCTTCAACTACTTCATGGAGGGCGACGGTCAGCTCGCCCGCATCGGCCGCGAGGAGGTCTATACGTGCCAGCGGCTCGTGGTCCAGCGGCTCGATGACGCCCACGATTACGCGATCCTTCAGCTCGATCGCCCCGTCGAGGGCGGCCACGCGGCAGCCCCGGTCCGCGGCCCCGGCCCCGTGGCGAGCGGCGACGAGGTCACCTGCGTGGGCTTCCCCTCGGGCTTGCCGGCCAAGATCGACGCGGGCGGCAGCGTCACCGACCCGCGCGCCGCCGAGCTGGACTTCTTCAGAGCCACGACCGACACCTTCGGAGGAAACTCAGGCTCCGGGGTCTTCAACGCCGACCGCGAGGTCGTCGGGATCCTCGTCAGAGGCGCGGAGGATTACACCTTCCGCAACGGCTGCTTCGTCGTCAACGAGCTGCCCGAGGCCGGCCCGACGCCCTTCGGCGAGGAGATCAGCTACGCCTTCAACGCCGTCGAGGCCCTTTGCGCGCTCGACTGGCCGAGCGACAGGCTTTGCCCCCAGGGCGGGCAGGGAGACTGGTGCGACTCGTGTCAGGCCGACGGCGACTGCCTGGCCGATTGGACCTGCCAGGGGCACCCGGCCAACCCGGACGTCCGCACCTGCGCCGCGCCCTGCCAGAGCGACGGGCAGTGCCGCGAGGATCACGCTTGCCAGCGCGGGCGCTGCGCGCCCAGGACCAGCCAGGAGTGCCGCCAGGGCGACGTCTGGACCATCTCGTCCTGCGGTCAGGATCTGGCCCCCTTCCAGCCCTGCGCCCTCGGGCAGGTGTGCGCCGACGGCGCCTGCGAGGACGTCATCGATCCCGACGCGGCCGACCTCGCCATTCTGGCCGAGGACATCGTCGTGACGCCCTCGCCCATCATCGAGCGACAGGCGGCGCAAGTGCTTGTCGTTGTTCGTAATATTGGAGTTCGACCGCTCCCTCGGGACACCGTCATCGAGCTCTTCAGCGAGGAGGACGGCCAGCGCGTCCAAATCGCGGATCTGGTTGAGATTCGTCGCGATCTGGCGCCTGGCGAGGCCGTCGAGGTGACCTTCGAGATCACGAGGTTTCTGGAGGGGCCGCTCACGATCGTGGCCGTGGGCACCCCGAGCGAGCCCGACGCTCCGCGCAACAACGAGGCCGCGATCCAGGTCACGGTGGCCGACGACGACACGCAGGGGCCGGTCATCACGTCCCTGGTGGTGGAGGAGTCGGGCGGCGACGGGGACGGCTTCATCGAGCAGGGCGAGCCGATCCTGGTGCGGTGGGTCGTCGAGGATCCGGCGGGCATCTCGGGGACGACCGTGACCATCGACGGTGTCGGGGCCGCGGTGACGCTGGAGGGATCGGCGATCGTCGGCCCGCTCGCGGTCGGGGATCATGTCTTCGAGGTCCAGTCGCGGGACGCGGACAACACCCCGGCGGTCGGCCCCGTGGTCACGCAGGTGGTGTCCGTCCTGCCTGAGCGGCCCTTCGTCCAGCGCGTCGATCCCTTCGAGGGGGCTCAGGGCGTCGCGCTCACGGCGACGGTCAGCGCCTTCTTCGACGTCGATCTCGATCCCGCCAGCGTCTCGTCGAGCGTGCTGACCGTCACGCCGCAGGGCGGCCAGCCCCTGGCCGGGTCCGTGGCCTACGACGGGGCCAGGCGCGCGGTCGTGTTCACGCCCGCCGCCCCGCTGACGCTCGACTTGGCCTACGAGGCCGTCGTCTTCGGCGTGACCGACATCAAGGGCGACGGGCTGGCCGAGCCCTACCGCTGGACCTTCTCGACTTCTGGAGAGCCCGCGTCTCGGGTCGCCCTGATCAGCGCGCCCCTGGCCGACGCGGTCGTCGGGGGCGAGGTGGTGATCACGGGGACCGCCCAGGATCCTGCCTTCGCGGCCTTTGCGCTGACCTTCGCGCCCGAGCTCGCGCCCGACGATCAGCGCCCCATCGGCAGGCCCGTCTTCCAGCCCGTCCAGGAGGGGACGCTGGGCCGATGGGACACCTCGGGCCTTGAGGGGGCCTTCATCTTGACCCTGACCGTCGTCGACGCGCAGCAGGGCGTCAACATCGCCGAGCGGAGGGTCTTCGTCGACAACAGCCCGCCCTTGATCGCCAACATCAGGACGGAGCCCGGCGATCTGAACGAGGACCACGTCGGGGCCTTCGTCGTGACGGCCCGGATCAGCGACACGGGGGCGGGGGTCGCCGAGGGCGGCGCGAGGGTTGTCTTCCAGATCGAGGGCGGCGCCGCGCAGATCGTGCCCCTGGCGGCCATCGGCGGCGACGAGTGGCGCGGCCAGATCACGTTGGACTGGGCGCAGCTCTCCGGGACCTTGCTTCGCTTCGAGATCGAGGCGGTCGACAGGGCTGGCCGTCGCACAAGCAGCGGCCAGCTCAGCGATTTCATCGAGGCCATCAACGATCCGCCCAGGCTGCTGCCGATGCCCGCCGTCCAGGTGCCCGAGAACGGGGTCGCCAGCCGCGCGCTGGATCTGCGCGAGTTCGGCCGGGACGACGAGACGCCCACGGAGGCGCTGATCTTCAGCGTCCGCGCCGTCGGCGCTCAGGGCGTCGAGGCGCGGCTGGAGGAGGGGCGCTTCGTCACCGTCACGGCGCGCGACAACTTCACCGGCGCCACCACCGTCACGGTCCAGGTCACCGACGGCGCGGCCTCGGCCGCCGGAGCCTTCCGCGTTCAGGTCGTGCCGGACTCCGAGGCCCCGAACCCGAACCCCGCGCGCTTCAGCCTCGCGCCCGCCCTCGGCGCCGAGCCGCTGAGCGCCCGCATGGTCGCCGAGGTCGCCAACGACAGGAGCGGCGTCGAGTACTTTTTTGAAGAGACCACGGGCAACCCTGGCGCCGACGACAGCGGCTGGCAAGCCTCGCCCGAGTACGTCGACGAGGGCCTCCTGCCGGGCACGACCTACCGCTGGAGGGTTCTGGCGCGCGACCGGTCATCGCGGCTCAATGAGACAGCCCCGTCTGCCGCCTCCGCCCTGACCACGCCGGGACAGTGCGTGGTCTGCGAGCCAGGGGAGCGCCGCTGCGGCCCCGACGGGGGCTTCCAGGTCTGTGAGGTGGACGGCAGGGGCTGCTCGGCCTTCGGGGCGCCGCAGGCTTGTGAGGAGGGCGATCGGTGCGACGAGGGCCGCTGCGTCGCCTCCTGTCAGGACGAGTGCCCCGAGGCTGGCCTTGGCGCGTGCCTTGACGGTTCCAGCAGCCAGCTCTGCGGCGACTTCGACGACGATCCCTGTCTGGAGTGGAGCGACCCGACGCCCTGCGGGGTCGATGAGGGCTGCGAAGGGGAGGGGATTTGCGTCAACCGCTGCGCGCGGGATGACTTTGAGCCCAACGACGCGGTCGATCAGGCCTACGTCCTTGATCCTGGAGACTTTGCGGGGCTGAGCGCCTGCTCGGACGCCGACTGGTTCTCGGTCGCGCTCAGGGCAGGGGAGACGCTCGTCCTGACGGCCCAGGCTGAGGTCGTCGAGGTCGAGCTTGCGCTCTTTGACGAGGCGGGCGAGTCGCAGCTGGCCGAGATCGAGGGTCGCGGCGAGCTGGTCCTTGAGCACGTCGCCGAGGCGGACGAGGTGGTGACATGGAGGGTCCAGGTCGTTGATCTGTCAGGGGATTACGATCTGAACGTCGCCCTCCAGGGGCCTGGGTCGGAGGCTTGCGTGCTCGGCGAACGGCAATGCACGGGCCGGAGCACCTATCAGGAGTGTGTGATAGACGAGGGCGGCGCCCTCCAGTGGGGTGAGGCGGCGGTCTGCCCTGTCGCAGAGGTGTGCGGGGCCGAGGGCCAGTGCCGGGAGCGCGATCCCGACGTGGCCGACGACGTGCCCTCCGTGATCGAGGATCGCTTCGAGGGTGAGCTGGCGAGGGGGCGGTTTGAGGGTTGCGCGTGCTCTGTCCCGGGGTCCCGGGGCGAGTCGGGGCTCGCGTGGGGCCTCCTGCTGGGCGTCATCGGCTTGATCTGGCGACGCCGCGCCCGCTGAGTTTCCGCCGTCCAGCCACCATGACGCCAATCCCACGGGTTCCGGTGCCGCGCGTGTCTTTCATCGGCGTTGAACCAACGCGTTGGCTTGTCTGCGACGGGATCAGTTCCCGACGGGTCATGTTCTCGATGTCGAAGCCCTCAGCATGGGCGCCAGGCGTGGACACGGAGCGGGTGGGAACGAGGGCCGCTCAAGGTGAAGACGTTGACGCGCGGGCGCTCCCTCTATTAGTTATGGGGTTTGCTTCCGGGCCCGGACTTCGGGGTCGGATCGATGGGTCAGTCAAGAGGGGCAAGGCGTGACAACTCAGGTGGTTGAGTGTGAGGGCTGTCAGGGCGAGATAGCCGCCGATGCGAAGTTTTGTCATCTTTGTGGTCGTCAACGAGAGCAAGCGGCCAAGTCGTCCTGCGCGGGGTGTGGTGAGACGCTGGCCGTTGACGACAAGTTCTGTCGCCAGTGTGGGACGCCGAGCGTTTCGTCGACTGGCGGATCGTCGCTGAGCGGATCGCCGGATGGCGGAGCGCCGCGGAAGCCGGCCCCCAGGGCGGCGGATCCTGAAGACGCGCTGGACGCTGAAGAAGACGAAGCGCCGACGGCTCGCAAGGGCGGCCGGTCGTCGCAGGCGAGGGGGGAGGACAGGCCCGGAAGGCGCGACGGCGGGCCAAGGCGCCCTCGGCGCGGGGCGCCTGAGCAGAGCCGGACGACGTGGATCGTCGGAGGAGCGGTCCTGCTCGTGCTGGTGGTGCTTGCCCTCGTCTATCAGGACGCGAAGCAGCGCGAGAACGCGCCGATCTCGCCGCCTCCCGAGCACGATCATGGTCAAGAGGAGCAGGCCGGGGCGATGCCCCAGGGCAGCACGGGCGCAGACCCGCTGGACATCACGGGGGTCATCTCGCTCTCACCAGAGCTGCTCAACAAGGCCCCTGAGGCGCGCGCGGTCTACATCATCGCGCGGCCTGCCGGCAGCACCTCGGGGATGCCGATCGCGGCGTCGAGGATGCCTGCTTCGCGCGAGCCCTTCCAGTACAGCATCGGCCCAGCCGACGTGATGATGGGGGAGGCTGACTTCAACCAGCCGCTCCAGATTCAGGTCCGGTGGGATCAGGACGGTGAGGCGAGCTCTCGCTCGACGGGCGACATCATCGGGGAGCCCTCGCAGAACCCCGTCAAGCCCGGTACGAAGGGCCTCGACATCGTGCTCACGCAGGTGATCGGGGAGGCGGAGGGCGCTGGACCGCTGGCCGCGCCCGAGGAGGCCAAGGAGCCCGTCGAGGAGGCGGCCTCTGCGCCTTCCGAGGCCCCTGTCGGGGAAGGGCAGCGCATCGTGGGGCTCATTACGGTCGCGGACTCCCTCAAGGCCGATGTGCCCAGCGGCGGCTTCTTCTTCATCATCGCCCGCGCCGCTGGCGTGGATGCTGGCCCGCCCCTGGCCGTTCACAAGATCCCCGCCTCCTCGGAGCCGACCCCCTTCGTGCTTGGCCCCGAGCACATGATGCTGCCGGGGGACTTCACCCGGCCGATGAGCCTGTCTGTCCGGTGGGATCAGGACGGCAGCGCCTCGGCCAACCCCGGCGACCTCGTCGGCGAGCCCGAGGGCAACCCCGTCCAGGCCGGTGCCAAGGACGTCAAGGTCGTCCTGACCAAGAAGCTCTGAGCGACGATCGGCCCCTGGCTGCGCCGCTCGCTGGCGCCCTGGTCTAGCGGCGCAGCCGGCGCTGTCCCCTCTCGAACAAAATTCTCCAGCGGATGAAGATCGTCGGAGCGCCAACGTCGAAGGGGACGCCCTGAGTCGTTCACCCACACGAGAGTGACCCTATGCCACCTCACAGCCTTGTCTCATCCCCCCTCGGTTCGAATCGCCCCCACACAATCCTCGCCGTCCTGATCGCCTCCGCCGTAGGCCTGACCGCCTTTTTGAGCTTGAGCCCTGAAGCCGAAGCCCAGCGCCGCCGCCGAGAGCGCGGCCCCGAGCGCGAATCGATGTACCTCCGCCTTGCCTTCGCCGTGCCGGGCGCCTGCGTCGAGGGCTCGGACTTCTGCGGCGACGACGCCTCGTCGACCTTCGCCGCCATCGCCCCCGACATCGCCTTCGGCGGCCGCTTCGGCTTGCTGGGCGTGGAGGGGCGCGGCTTCCTCAACCCCTTTGAGATCGACGGGCAGGAGGCCAGCTTCGGCGGCCTCGTCGGCTCGTTGAAGCTCTTCCCCGTCAGCAAGGGGCAGTTCGACCCCTACCTCGCCGCGGGCGTCGGCGTCCTCGGCGCCAGCAAGGGCGATCGGGAATCCGACCAGCTCTCGAGCCTGGCCACCCATCTCGGCGGCGGCGTGGACATGTTCCTCAACCGGAACTTCGCCCTGGGGGTCGGCTTCGATCGCTACTTCCTACTGGCTTCCGAGAGCGACGGCGACGACATCAGCGACGAGGGCTTCTGGACCGCGCGGCTCAACCTCACGATCTACTTTGGCCCGGCCAGCTCGGGTCAGAAGGCGCGCCCGAAGAAGGTCCGCAAGCCCAAGACCGAGCCCCGCAAGCCCAAGCGCGTCCCCCGCAAGAAGAAAGAGCTCTTCTGAGCGTCGCCTCCCCGCCCTGTCGTCGCGCCTCAAGCCTCTCTTCCCATCCAGCGATCCGCCGCAGGCGTGCTCTCGCCCTTGCGGTTGTGTCCTTCGCGCGCTCTGGATACAACCGGCCTGTCGGGATGATCGCGCGCGGTGGCGTGCGGGCTCGGCGCCTGGGTTGGCAGGGGTGGGCTGGGGTGGTGTCGTGATTCGAATCAACGCGTCTCTGGCGATCCTGGCGCTGTTCACCGCGCTGTCAGTGCAGCCCGTCCAGGCCCAGAGCGCCGACGCGGCGCGGGTACTTGAAGGGCAGCAGGCCACGCGCGATTACTTCGCCGGCGAGAAGCGAGGGGCCATCGGCTTCGCGGCGTTTGGTGGCGCGAGCCTTGCGGCAGGAGGCCTGATGGCGCTGAGCGAGGACGAGGCGCTGGTGGCGGCCTCGATCCCGACTCTGGCGCTCGGCCTCGTGGATCTGATCATCGGCGTGGCGGTCTACAGCGTGGCCGACGGGAGGGCGGAGCGGCTCGTCGGGGAGGCCGGCGAGGACTTCGAGGCCTACCGGCGCGCCGAGATCGAGCGGATCGGGCTCCTGGATACGACCTTCCTCTTCCTCTATGCCGTCGAGGCGGCCATCGTCCTGGGCGGCGTGGGCTCGGCCATCTACGGAAACGCCAAGGGCGACGACACCTTCGTCGGCGTCGGGCTGGGCCTGGCGGTCCAGGCTGCCGCGCTCTTGATCCTGGATGGCTTCGCCGATCACCGCGGTGAGCTCTACCTCAAGGTGCTGGACGGCCCGGCGACCTCGTCGCCCTCTGGCGCTCAGATCCAGGGCGGGCTGATCGGCTTCAGCGGGCAGTTCTGAGGCGCCTCGGAGCCCGCTTCGTCCATCGAGGGCGAGTGTTCGGGACATCGCGCTGCGTGGGGCCGACTCCGCGCGGACGCCTGTGGTCAGAGTGTATTTTTTCAGTCACTTTTCAGCCGAGGCGGGTCAAAGGCGTTGACTCGCCTCGCCGATCCTCCTACAGAGGCTCGAACGCGCTCCGTTGCCGGGGCCAGGTTGGAGAGGGGTCATGGACTCAAGCATCCCAGTGGTTGATCTTGTCGATTTCAAGGACGCGTCGAGGCGTTGGGCCTTCGTCGAGGCCGTCGGGAGCGCGCTGCAGGAGTATGGCTTCGTGGCGGTCGAGGGCCACGGGATCGAGGAGGCGCTGCTTGAGCAGACCTACGCGGCGGCCAGCGCCGTCTTCGCGCTCGACGAGGAGACCAAGCGTCGCTGCGAGCGCCCTCAGGAGGGCCGTCAGCGCGGCTACACGCCCTTTGGGGTGGAGCACGCCAAGACCACGAAGGTGGCTGATCTCAAGGAGTTCTGGCACGTCGGGGTCGAGCTGCCGACGTCGCACCCGCTCTTCGTCCGTGGGGTGATGCCGCACAACGTCTTCCCGCCTGAGGTGCCTGAGTTCAAGGATCTCGCCTTGAGGTTGTTCGGGCAGATGGAGGGGCTGGCGTTGGAGCTCTTGACGGCCATCGGGCTCTACCTCGATCAGCCAGAGGGTCGCTTTCGGGATCTGGCGCTGGAGGGCAACAGCGTGCTGCGGATCATCAACTATCCGGATGTGGGGATGGTGCCGGCCGGCGCGGTGCGGGCGGCGGCGCACGAGGACATCAACCTCTTGACGGTGCTGCCGGCCTCGACGAAGCCTGGGCTGGAGCTTCAGCGGCGCGACGGTCAGTGGATGAGCGTGGATGTGCCGGCAGGGTCGATGATCTGCGACACTGGCGACATGATGCAGCTCCTGACGGCGGGCAGGCTGCCGGCGACGACGCACCGCGTCGTGAACCCGGAGGCCTCCGACGGCGGGAGGATGTCGATGCCCTTCTTCCTGCACCCGCACCCCTACGCGGTGCTTGCGCCCATCGACCCGTCCTATGGCCCGTCGATCCCGGCCATGGAGTTCTTCACCCGCCGCCTCAAGGAGACGGGGGTGAAGTGAGGGCCGGGTCGCCGAGGTCGATGGGGATGGGCGAGGCCTCGCGGAACTCCGCGAGGTCGGCGTGCGCGGGGTCGGACAGCGGATCGCCGTTGATCGCGTAGCAGCGGGCGCGCATGGCCAGGAAGTGCTCATCCCAGTAGGGGTTGGGCTCAAGGGCCTGGAAGGCGGGCCGGCAGAGCCCCTTGAAGTCGACGGCCATGCCGATGTTGAGGCGGTGGAAGAGGCGATCGGCGTCGAGGGAGCCACCGGCGAAGGGTTCGGACAGGGCCTCGAAGATCTTGCGGCCGGCTTCGGGGCTGGTGGCGGCGAGGTCGAAGGCGCTCTCCAGGGCGCGGGTCATCAGGGGCCTGAAGGCCCAGGGGTCCTTGCGCCAGGAGATGAGGGCCTGGGTGAGCAGCTCGGCGGCCTTGGCGTTGTCCTTCTTCAGGAGGTGGAGGCGCGATTCGAGCGCCAGAGCCTCGGTGGGAGAGAGGACCTTGAGGAGCTTGATGAACTCGGGGGCTTGATCGTCGCCGGCGGCGACCATCACCTCGCTGACCATCGTCAGATCGATGGGGGAGGAGGGGGGCGACTCCTGGGCGGTCCAGAGGCGATGGGCCAGGGGCAGGTCGCCGTTTGCGTAGGCGTGGCGAGCCATCAGGCGCGCCTCACGGGGCGACTCGACCGACTCGACCGCTGGCGGGAAGCCCTTCTCGCCGATCAGCCGCCCGACGCGGTTCTCCTCGACCGTGGACCAGTCCAGGCCGGCGATGCCTCCGGGCCTGTCCAGGCCGTGCTTTGCGGCCATCGCGCGGACGTCGCTGACGTTGAAGAGGGTGGTCTTGCCGACCGATCGCGCGAACTCGAACTCGATCAGGGTCCAGTCGTCGGTGTTGATGCGATCGGGGTAGCGCTCGGCCAGCCGTCGGGTGAACTTCGAGTCGGCGACGAAGCCCGCGTAGAAGCCCTCGGCGCCGTCCATGCGCCACCCGCGCCACAGGGCGGATCGGAAGGGCTCCTCGCGCAGGCGCTTGCGGACCCGCTCGACGTCGTGGACGACGGGCTTCTTGCGCGCCATCATGAGCATGTCCCCCTCCATGTGGACCTCCCAGATCTCGACCGATTCGAAGACGGTCTGCATCGTGGTCAGGACGGTCACGACGGTCAGGGGCTGGATGTCGTAGGCCTGGAGCCACTGGGCCATGATGCCGTCCTCGCTCAGGCGCTCGGCGGCCGCCTCATAGAACTCGCGCGTGAAGAGGCTGGCGATGCCGGCCCGGTAGGGGTTGGAGGGCTCGGACATGATGACGTCGTACTGCTCGGTGCTGGTGAGCAGGAACTCGCGGCCGTCGCCGATGACGAGGTTGACCTTGGGGTTGGACAGCGCGCCCTCGTTGACGCTCTGGCAGACGCCCGCGATGTGGACGATGGCCTCCTCAAGCTCGATGACGTCGACGCGCTCCATCGAGGGGATCGCGGCCAGCCAGCCTGCGGTCGTCCCCGTGCCCAGGCCGATGACGAGCGCCTTGCGGGGGTTGGGGTGGAGCGTGGCGGGCGCCATGCCGGCCATGATCTGGGTCGGCGCGTCTCCGATCGCGTTGCCGTCGGGCTTGCCGTGGACGACGAAGCCATAGCCATTGCCGGCGTGCAGGGCGACGCTGCTCTCCAGGCCATCGGCCTCCCAGATGATGTTGCGGCGGTGCGTCGCGAGGAACTGCTTGAGCTGGTTCGTCCCCGTGATGCGCTCGTGGATCTTGCCGGCCCCGATGGGCGTGTGGCGCCAGAAGGCCGTCGGCCCGCGGCTGTACATCGCCAGCGACATGACCGCGGCCAGGAGCGCCGTCGCCGCGGCGAGCTGCGCCCCGAAGCGCGCCCTGTCCTGCTCCCGCTCGGCGCCCTTGAGCCCCGCGACGAGGCAGACCAGCGCCAGCCCCCCGAGGACCATCACGACGAAGCGCCAGGCCCCCGGCGCGCCCAGCAGGGGGACCAGCCCGAAGCCTCCCGCCAGCGATCCCAGGATCGAGCCCCCCGTGTTCCACGCGTAGGTCACGCCGATCTGTTGGCCGATCTCCCGATCCCCCGTGCCCAGAAGGGCCACCAGCATCGGGAATTGATAGCCGGCCACGATCGCCGAAGGCAGGATCACCAGCGCCGCCAGCCCCGTCCACAGCGCCGTCAGGTGCAAGAAGCCGCCGAAGCCCCAGGGCCGGACCGACATCGCCAGCACCGCCAGATCGTCACCCCAGGCGAAGGGCAGGATCATGAACAGCGCCTCGAGACCGCAGGTGATCGCGAAGGTGAGCAGGCTCGGGCGGCTCGCCTGGCCCCCGATCGAGTAGACCATGCCCCCCAGGCCGATGCCCAGCAGCGCGACGGCCAGGATGATCCCGAAGGTGTAGGACGAGCCGCCCAGCACGGGCGCCAGCATCCTGTACCAGATCAGCTCCATCAAGATGAAGGAGAAGCCCACCACGAGGGCCGCCACGTAGACCAGCCGCGGCGGCGCGATGGACCGGCCGCCCGAAGGCGGCCCGCTCTCGGTGGGTTTCGGCGCTGGAGGTGCAATTTTCCTTTTGAGATCATCGGCTTGCGCGTCGGGTGAGCCGTCGCCTCCGGGCGCCTCTGGAGCGCCTTCAGGATCGATCCCGAGGGGCGCCGCGGCCTCTGCGGCGCCCGAGGAGGCGTCTGCCGCTGCGTCGGGCGTGGGCTGTGCGGCCTCGGAGGGCTTGAGACCGCGCGCGATCTGAAGCGCAATGAGCGCGACCGTGGCGTTGAGCAGCGCCGCGACCCAGATCGTCGCGCTGTTGCCGAGCAGCTCCAGCGACAGGAAGGTCGCCCAGAAGGTCCCCGTGACCGCGCCGAGGGTGTTGGCCGCGTAGATGAAGCCGAGCTGGCGGCGCCCCAGATCCTCGACGCGCTCGGCGGCCTTGACCGCCGCCGGCAAGGTCCCGCCGGCCAGCACCGTCGGGATCCCGATGACGACGGCCGCCAGCAAGAGGCGCAGGATCGTCCCGGCCACCGGCCCCAGGCTCTGCGTCCCGCCCAACCCCAGGTAGAGCGACCTCACCAGCGCGATCATCAGCGGGCTCGCCGCCGCGGCGGCCGCGACCCCCAGCTCCAGCTTCGCGTAGAGGGCCAGCGGGTTCGAGGTGCTGTCGGCCTTCTTGCCCAGCAGCCAGCCCCCCAGCCCCAGGCCCCCCATGAAGATCCCGATCACGGCCGCCGAGGAGGTCGTCGATGCCCCGAAGACCAGCCTCAACATCCTCAGCCATGCGATCTGGTACACCAGCGCGCACAGGCCCGATCCGAAGAGCAGCATCGCCACACGGGCGCTCAAACGAGGGGTACGCTTCATCGTCTTCCTGCTTCAAGTTTCTGGGCCCGACGCCGTCCAGCGCATCAGACGACTCGCCTCAAACACGCTCACTGTCGTTGGTCAGGGTTCACCTGGAGGTCGTTTATACCCCATCCGCGCCTTGGCGTGCAGCCACCGACATCATTCCTGCCCAGAATCGACGCCCCCTCCAGGGTGCCTCGCCCGCCCTGCGAGCCCTTCGATGGCTTTACTTCGACCAGGACGGCCCCTAGAGTCTTCTTGTCTGCGTCGAACTGCAAAGAGTCGGAACCATGAACTCAACGATCGATCGCGATCCAGGCTCGGCCACGCCGACCCGAAGGCTCTGGGATGGGGTAACCCGGTGGCTCGCGCTGGCCGCCGTCTTATCGGCTTCGGGGCTCGCCGCGGCGGGGTGCGCTGGCGGCGCTGCGCCGGCCGTCGAGGGCTGCGAGGGCGAAGGGTGCGCGCCGGATGATCTGGACGTGGGCGGCGAACCCGAAGGGGAACCCGAGGTCGTCGAGCCCGAGGCCACCCCTGAGCCTGCCCCCGAGCCTGAGCCCGAGCCCGTGACCGACGGGGGCTTCGGCTTCCCTTGCGATCGAAACGACGACTGCGTCGCCGATGTCTGCATCGACACCCGCAGCCAGGGGCGGATCTGCACCGACTTCTGCCTGGAGGACGCGCACTGCCCCGACGGCTTCTATTGCGGCACCTACATCAACGTCGAGGCCGTCAGCGTCTGCCTTGAGGTCGACGCCTCCCTCTGCGACCCCTGCCGCGAGGACTTCCAGTGCGGCGGCGCGAGCGACCTTTGCCTCGACACGCTCGACGGGCGCTTCTGCGGTCGGGACTGCGCGCCGCCCCAGCAGCCTTGCCCCGAGGGCTTCGACTGCGTCCCCATCCGCGACGATCAGGACGTCGTCATCAGCCAGCAGTGCCAGCCGGCCTCTCGCTTCTGCACCGAGTGTCTCGACATCGACGGCGACGGCCATGGGGCAGGCGGCGGCTGCCTCGGCGCGGACTGCGACGAGGACGATCGCGACAACCACGAGGGTGCCCAGGAGATCTGTGATGAGATCGACAACGACTGCGACGATCTGATCGACGAGGCCACGTCGCTGGCCGACGATCCCCAGAACTGCGGCGAGTGCGGGCGGCTGTGCGCGCCCGCCAACGCCGAGGCGGCCTGCCTCCAGGGCCAGTGCCAGATCGCCCGGTGCGCCGAGGGCTTCTACGACATCAACCAGGATCCCGCCGACGGCTGCGAGTACGCCTGTGCCTTCGTCGACGAGCTGGACGAGCCGGACACCCTCCTGGTCGACACGAACTGCGACGGCATCGACGGCGACCGCGACGGCGCCGTCTTTGTCCAGAAGGACATCGGCCGCGACGACTGGCCCGGGACCCCCGAGGAGCCGATGCGCACCCTCTCGGCGGCGATGGGCCGCGCGGCGCAGCTTGGCCTGCCGGTCTACGTCGGCACCAGCGCCACCCCCTACCCCGGGCCGGTCGTCATGCGCTCGGGTGTCAGCCTCTACGGCGGCTTTGACTTCGATCGCGGCCTCGGGCGGCGGACCTCGGCGGTGACGCGGATCGAGGGCGGCGAGATCGCGGTGCACGCCCAGGGGATATCGATCAGGACGGTCCTGCTCGGCTTTGAGATCCGATCGTCCGACGCCGCGATCCCCGGCCGCTCCAGCTACGGCGTCTGGGTCCGCGACAGCGCCGCGCTCGAGATCCGGGGCAACACCATCGTCTCGGGCAATGGCGCCGCCGGAGTCTCGGGCGCCGGCGGTTTGCCTGGCGCGTCGGCCCAGGGAGGTCTCAACGGTGAGGAGGGCTGCGAGGAGGTCTGCTTTGTCGGCGAGTGCAACCCGCGCGGCGGCGCTGGCGGCCCTGGGATCGGGGTATGCGCCAACGGCCTCCCCTCGGGTAATGGCGGTGCTGGCGGTCAGGGCGGCTTCGAGAGCGACAGCGGGGACAGAGGCCAGAACGGCACAGGGGCGCAGGGGGGGCCGGGCGGTCAGGGAGGTCCGGAGGGTCGGGCTGGGCAGCCGGGCTCGCTGGGCGGTCAGGGGCTCGCGGGGCTCGATGGGGCAGGGGGAGACGGCGGCGTCGTCAGCGTCGACGGCCTCTGGATCCCCAGCGACGGGGCTGCGGGCAGCGGCGGCGCCAACGGCTCGGGCGGCGGAGGAGGCGGAGGCGGAGGCGGCGCGGAGGTCAACTGCTTCTCGCACAGCCCGGACGGCGGCGGCGGCGGCGGCGGTGG
>SYOX01000094.1 GCA_005804885.1 Pseudomonadota bacterium | reverse complement strand
GCACAGGAAACAGGTCCGCGAAGAGTTGCCATTCCAGATCGCTGAGCCCCTCAAACCGTCCTGCCATCGTCTCACCTCGTCGTCATCTTCGATGTCCACGAGGCCACTTTACACCTTCTATACGTTACTGGGATAGGCTCACTGACCTCTTCATCACCACTTGCTGGCGAGTCCATGCCCTCACCCGATTCCACACCATCAGCATTCAAACCAACTTTCTGCGAAGTCGCATCCAAAACACTTACGAGCGAAGACCTAAGGTGTTCAACCCTCTCCTCAAGCGTCGACAGATCTCGAGGTTTCTCCAAATTCTGGAGCTCTCGTTCAATTGTTAATATTTCCAACTGGCAATCCAGCACCTTCTGCCGCGCCCTATTCCACGCTTCCGGCGACGCCTCCTCAAAAGAACTCCATTGCGCAACGCCACCAGTCTTAAGATCAACCAGTTCATCGTCTTTCTTGTAGACCAACATTCTAAACGCGCCTTCAGATGTAATGACGGTGTCTTGAACCGTGAGCAAGGCACGCTCTCCAACCCCTCCCCGCGCGACCACACTCAAATACCCAGTAACTATGCATTTTATCGATGTGATGCATGAGAAACCATTCGGATTGACGAGAAGAATGTCGCCGACCTCGTACCTGGGATGATCCAAACCGACAATAAAACCGGACAACACATAAAGACCTTGACTTACAACCCCTGCCGCAATCTCGGCTTTTGCATGGTTACCGTAAGCCTCCTCAAGCCGTCTCTTGATCTCTGATCTTCTGTATTCAATAGCGGCATTCTCCCGTTGGGCGGTGGCCAGTTCTCCATCGCCCTCAAGGAAAGAGTCACAAGCCCTTCTCACCTCCCGCCAACGCTCTGTTGGCGCGGGGGGAGTGGGCATCTCCATGTATCTATTACAGAAATCACGCGTGCTTCCTGATGCCTCCAACAGCGTCAAGAGTTCTCTCTCAACAACCTTTATCCACTCACTCTGAACATTGGCTGGAGCCGCCCTCAGTTGTTCCCAAGCCGATGATGTCACAGATCTAGAAAACAGCTCCCTAGCTCGCTCTCCATCTGGATTCTCAAGATTGAATGGCGGCTCCTGCACGAAGAAGTCACCCCTGAACATTTCTGACGATGCCACCAGCAAAAATGCGCACCCCAGCATTGCAGATACGATAAAACTTGCAATAAGAACCAATGCAACCGCAGTGAACACGAGCCTTCTGTCCCACCCCAGACCAGAAGGGGCACCCGAGGCTTCAACGCTCTCTTCGGAACCTCCCCTCAAGAGGCTCGGAGCAGGCTGGGGCAGTCCCCCGCCGTGCGGAGTGGAATCACCAAGGAGAGCGTCACCGTGGGGACAATCCGCACTCTCGTGAACGCCTTCCTCAATGCATCTCGGGCACTTGCTCATAGCCTCGCCCTCCTTCCCGTCTGCCACCTCGATGATCAACTATTCTGCCCCTTCTCCCTGCACTCTTCAAGAGCCCTGACCTCGGCGATCTCGACCCATGAACCGTCCGCACTCCACTTATCCCGATCGACTGAGCAATTGTCTGCAGGTGTGTTGAGCACCGCCGAGCCCGTGCCGGTCGATCTCTGTAGTCGCGTTGAAGGCCTCAGAACAACCGCGCAGGGCGATTGAGCGACCGCCGACACCGACCCTCGAGTCCACGGCGCCTTGCCTCGGATCGACGATGGACGTTATAACCCGTGGGTTCGCTCAGTCGCCCGATGTGTGCTCTGGAGTTGTTGAAAATCTCAGGTGGGAGGCCCCGTGTCCACAGCCAGAAGCGCGAACATGAACGGAGGCGCAACCGGGGCTGGCGGCGCAGCAAAGCCCGAGGATGGCGTCTGGACCGAGATCGCGCCCGCAGAGTTCACCTGGGAGCGGCACGCCCTGGCCGCCGTCCGCGAGCACTTGCCGGACGTCCTTCCCCTGCGCGCCTGGACGGGCTTCGAATTCATGGCCCTGGACGGGGCCACCTTCCAGGTCGATCTGCTCATCTTCACCCGCGCTGGCATCTTCCTGATCAAGCTCGTCAACCTGCGCGGCTGGGCCGACCTGGGCCGCTGGAGCTGGATCAACGTCGACGAGGGTCAGCGCCGCGAGGTCTTCGACAACCCCGTCAAGGACGCCGAGCTCGCCGCCGACCGCCTGCGCGCCCTCCTGAGCCACTTCATCAAGGGAGCCGTCTGCCCGCCCATCGACGCCCTCGTTCTGCTGGCCGACCCCACCCTGAGGATCGAGGGCGCGCTGCCGGCCCGCGTCGTCTTCCCACACGCCACGCCCGATCGCCCCGACCTGACCGCCGCCCTGCGCGACGGCCTCGTCCCCGGCGCCCCGACCCGCGCCCTGAACCTCGACCAGAGCGCCTTCGGGCGCTTCGTCCAGGCCATCGGCGAGGCCGACCCTGGCCCGACCTCCAAGTACAGAGTCGTCGGCGACTTCCGCCTCGGCAAGCTGCTGGCCACCAGCGCCAGCCACCAGGACTACCTGGCACGGCACGCCGCCAACGACACCCTCGCGCGCGCCAGAGTCTTCATCGCCGAGCGCGACAACTCCGACGCCCGCACCCTGCGCTTGCGCAAGGCCGCCGAGCGCGAGTTCGAAGTCCTCAAGGGCCTTGAGCACGCCGGCATCCTGCGCGCTGAGCGCCTCGTCAACCTCAAGGATCGCCCCACGATCTTCTTCGAACATCCCGAGGGCGCCGTCCGCCTCGATCACCTCCTGGCCTCCCAGGAGGCCCTGACCGTCGAGGCCCGCTTCGACCTCCTGCGCCAGATCGCCGAGGCCGCCCTCTACGCCCACCGACGCCGCATCGTCCACCGCGGCCTGAGCCCCCAGAGCGTCCTGGTCGTCCCCGAACCCCACGGCCTCCGGACACGCATCTTCAACTGGCAGGCCGCCTCCCGCGCCGACAGCCTCAAGACCGGCACCCACCACCTGCTCGACTACCTCGAAGACGCCAGCATCGTCTACGCCGAACCCCAGAGCGCCAACGACCCCGAGCCCGACCCCAGGATCGACGTCTTCAGCCTCGGCGCCATCGCCTTGACCCTCTTCACCGGCCTGCCACCCGCCTCCTCTCAGATCGACCTCGCCCAGCGCCTCTACCAGCACGAGGGGCTGCGCGCCTCCGCGCTGGCCGATGGCGTCCCGCCCGCCCTGGAGCGCCTCATCTTCGGCGCCACCCGCGCCCTGAGGCGCACGCGTATCCCCTCCGTCGAAGCCTTCCTCGACGCCCTGGAGGCCGCCCGCCGCGAGACCCTGGAGCCCCCAGAGCCCGGCTTCGTCGACCCCATGGAGGCCCGCCCCGGCGACCTGATCGACGACCGCTTCGAAGTCGTCCGGCGACTCGGCAGCGGATCGAGCGCCCTGGCCCTGCTCGTGCGCGAGGGCGACGGCCGCGAAGCCGTCCTCAAGATCGCCCTGAGCGCCCGCGACGCCCTGCGCCTCGACGCCGAGGCGCGCACCCTGCGCAAGCTCGACGACCGCCTCATCGTCGACCTCTACGACGTCGTCAGCCTCCACGACGACGCCCTCGGCCAGCGCCGCGCCCTGCTGCTCCAGTTCGCCGGCGAGACCCTGCTGGACCGACTGAGGCAGGAACAACGCCTGAGCCTGGACGATCTGCGCCGCTTCGGTGAGGATCTGTGCGAAATCCTTGAAACTCTGGAGACCCACAAGACCCTGCACCGGGACATCAAGCCCGCCAACCTCGGCATCGGCACCCCCGTCGGCTCCACCCAGCGCCTGATGCTCTTCGACTTCTCGCTCTCCGAGGCCCCCCTGGACGCCGTCAACGTCGGCACCGCCAGCTACCGCGACCCCTTCCTGCCCCTGCGCGGGCGCTGGGACGAGCACGCCGACCGCTACGCCGCCGCCCTGACCCTCCACGAGATGGCCACCCACCGCCTGCCGACCTGGGGCCGCCCCAACGAGTCCCCCCTGCACGACCCCGACGCCCTCCTCCACCTCGAACCCGAGCGCTTCCCCGCCAGCGCACGCTCCGACCTGGAGGCCTTCTTCCGGCGAGGCCTCGCCCGCGCCGTCGAGGCGCGCTTCGACAACGCCGCGCACATGCTGGAGGCATGGCGCCACGTCTTCCAGGCCGCCCTCACGACCTCCCACGACAAAGGGCAGGGGCCTGCCCTCGACCACGTCAACCCCGACACCCCACTGAACACCCTCGGCCTGAGCGCCGCCGCGCTCGACGCCCTCGATCGACTCCAGATGCTCACCGTCGGCGACCTCCTGCTCCAACCCCCCCAGAGCATCTTCTTCCAGCGCGGCACCAGCGGACCCGTCCGCAACGAGCTGCGCGAGCTGCGCGACCGCCTCTCGGCCCGCTTCCCCGCCCTGGATTCCCTCACTGACCTCAGCGGCCTGTCCCCCGATCACGGCACCCTCTCCGTCGATCACCTCGTCGAACACCTCCTCGGCGACCGCTCCAACCTCAAGGCCGACCAGCGCGCCGTCCTGGCCCGCGCCTTCGGCCTGGAGTCCCCCGAAGCCCACCCCGCCCTGCCCTGGCCCCCCCGACAGGACCTCGAAGGCAGCGGCGAGCACGCCAACCTCTTCGCCTGGACCTGCGCCCGCTGGACCCGGAAAAAGGCCCTGGAGCCCCTGCGCGACGAGCTCGTCTCCCTCATCGAGCGCATGGGCGGCGCCGTGGCCGACGTCGAGCTCGCCACCGGCGCCCTCAGCCTGCGCGGCTCCCTGGAGACCGACCCCCACCGACGCCTCGCCCTGGCCAGCGCCGCCTCGCGCGCCGCCGTCGAGGCCGAGCTCGCCTCCAAGGAACCTCGCCTCACCCTGAGCCGCCTGGCCGGCCGCGCCTTCATCGCCACCCGCACCGCGCTGCTCGACGCCCTGCCCGACCTCGGCGTCATGGCCGACCTGCTGGCCGACGAGGTGCCCCTGCTCTCTCCCGCCCGCGTCTTCGACGAGCTGTGCGAGGTGCTCCAGAAGGCCGGCCTCCCCCCCCTGCCCCGCTCGCGCCTTCACGCCCTGGCCGCCCTGGCCTCCTCCAACGCCGCGCTCTCCAGCCGCCTTGAGCTCTACCCCCGCGGCATGGACCCGCTGCGCACCCTCAAGCTCTCCAGCGGCGTCCTCGTCAGCGGCGGACCCCTGAGCGACGACGAGGTCCGACAGCGCGTCGACGCCCGATACCCACAGGCACAACCCCTGCCCACAGGCCCCGAGCTCGGCGCCCTGCTGCGCGAGGCCGGCCTGCCGCTGGTCTGGAACGCCGCCCACGACGGGGGCCGCGGCGCCTTCATCTCCTCCCACCCGCCCTCACTCCACCGCGCCTCCAGCCTCTCCCCCTTCAGCGATCCCAACGCCGCACCCGACCTCCTCATCGACCCCTTCGAATCCAAGCTCGACTACAAGCACCGCTACGGCGGCTTCCTCGCCCTGATGGCCGACGCCCGCTACGTCGAGGCCGTCCAGCGCGCCCTCGCCGAGCGCTTCCCCGACCTGACGATCCTCTCCCTCGACGCCCTCTGGATCGACGCCCTGCGGCAGCGCGCCCTGAGCCTCGGCGTCGACTGGACCGTCATCCTCGAAGCCGACTCCCCCGACGCCGACCCCGAAGACCGCCGCCACTTCAACGACCTGCTGCGACACCAGATCCACCCCGCCGTCCAGGCCAACCTGCTCGCCCGCAAAGGCCAGCGCCTCCTGCTCCTGCACCCCGGCCTCGCCGCGCGCTTCGCCGACAGCGGCGCCATGACCATCATCGAGAACCTCCGCAAGCGCGCCGGCGAGGCCGACGGCCCCGCCGCCGTCTGGCTCCTGCTGCCCGCCGACGAGCAGCGCGACGCCCCCGTCATCGACGGCGTCACCCTGCCCGTCATCGACCCCTCCGAAGCCCTGCGCGCGCCCCGCGCCTGGATACGCACGCTCCTTCAACACTGAGTGAGGCACGCCATGTCTGAAGAGTTCATCAAGTCCATCCCCAAGGCCTTCTCAGAGAGCCTCGGGCGCTACGTCAGCCAGAACAGACCTGAACTATTGACCTTTCTGACCGGCGAGGTCGGCGCTGAAAAAGCCTCCGACATCCTCGACGTGATCGACCGCATCCACGCCGCCGATGTGCAAGTTCAAGAGGCCCGCAATCGGGGTATCAACCCCTCTCACTGGCTTGGAGAGCAGCTGATCGCTTCTGACCCTGCCATCCTCGACGCTGAAATCCCCGGTCTCGGGAGTTTGAAAGGCTCAACGGCTTCAGAACTCGGCAACCGCATCCTTAAGTTCGGAGGCTCGGGCCTTGGCCAGGCGTTGACCGAAGCCGACGGGGTGCCCATTCCCCTCGAAGACGACGCCCCACAAGCGACGCGCGACCTGGCGACGGCCTTCTTCACCTCTCCTTTTGGTGACCCCGTCGAACGCGAGGTGACCGCCGTCGCGGCTGGAAGCGCGCAGCGGCTCGCCGACAAGCTCGGCCTCCCCATCAAGACCCCTTCGATGGTCGGGGCCGTCGCCCTCGGCCTTCACACCTCCAAGACGGGCTTCAAGGTCGCCAAGGGCGAGATCACCTCCAATGGCGCCGCCGAGAGGATCAACGATCGCCTCGCCGCCATCGCCGTGGCCGGGGCCGGTCACCTCGTGGAGAAGGGTCTGACGGTTGGCGGTGCTGTCGTCGGTACTTTCGTCGGCAGCCTTCTCGGAGTCCCACCACTGGGAACGCTTATCGGTGGAACCCTTGGTTTTATCGCTGGCAACATCATCAGGCCGCTGGTCGAAGAGGGGCTTAGAGTGATCGCAAAGCCTCTCTTCGAGAAGATAACCGAGGTTGTCCGCGGGCCACTCATCACTTTGAAGGGATGGCTTTTCGGATGATCGTCTATAATGAGCACATTCGAGAGTTCACCGACGCGTTGAGGGCTGAGACGCCGCTGGTTGTGCTCCCAGCCATCCACCCAGAGTATATCCGCCGACTCGTCCTGGCATGGGCGCAGACCAGGGAACCCCGCCCTCTGATCAACCTCTTTGAACCCGGCGTTGGCCGAAACACGCTCCAGCCCTCCGATCACCAGCACGGCGGCATCTTCCGACCCTCGGGTGGCGCATCCACGCCGAGCGCCTTCTTGCGCGATTTCCTCGAAGACATCGTCCCTCCGGAAGCCAGCACGAGTAGCCCGGACGAAACGGTGCTCTGGATCGGAGGCAGCGAGGCGGTCCTGGCCGACCCGACCACGGTGGCTCAACTCGCAGCCATCTGTCGACGCATTTGCGCTTACGGCCTCGCCTTGCACATCCTTATCGATGCCCCGGTGTTGACCCTGCCAGCCTCTTTACAGATCTGGTCGCGTGAACTGGATTTCAACGCACCGCGCCTGGACAACGAGAACGAAAACGAAGGCGAGGGCTTCATCAAGAGCATCATCCGACGAACCCATCCAAAGGGCGATGACCTCTTGCCAACACTCTCAACACTTGCACCGGGCCAGAGCCGCCCTCCACTCGAAGAGATTGTGCGCCAGCTCAGAGGCCTTGACGCGGCCGCCATCAACCTCTCTCTGGCGACGGCCCTGTCTTCGGTCGATGCTGCGGCCCCGGGCGCCGAAACCCAACAACGCCTCATCGAGAGCATCACACGGGAGCGCGGGCTCCAGCTCAAGCGCGCCAGCGGACTCCAGGTCGTCCCCAACACCTTCAGCGAGGGCGATCTCCAAGGGATGAATCGCTACCAGCGGCACCTCGACTATGTCAAAGTCCTGTTCGACGACGCCATCTATTCAAAAGCATCGACCAACGGGCCTCGACCCCGCGGCGTCCTGCTCGTGGGGCTGCCTGGCTGCGGCAAGAGCCTCGCCGCGAGGCTTACGGCCAACAAGCTCGATGTCCCGCTGCTCCGCATGGACGTCGGCCGGATGATGGGCCGCTACCTCGGCGAGAGCGAGGACAACCTCCGACGCGCCCTCGACGCCGCAGAAGCGGCCGCCCCTTGCGTGCTGTGGGTTGACGAGATCGAAAAGACAATCGGAAGCCTCGGGCCATCCTCGGAGGGGAGCGGCACTGGCCTCCGCATGCTCGGCGATCTCCTGACCTGGATGCAGGAGCACCAATCCCAGGTCTACATCTTCGCCACCGCAAACCGGGTGGATGCCTTACCCCCTGAACTCCTGAGGCGCGGTCGCTTCGATGAGCTGTGGTGCGTCAAGCTCCCGACCACCTCCGAAAGAAAGGAGATGCTGCGCGCCAAGCTCCGGCGCCTCCATGATGAACTCGACTCAGAGCTCAACACCTCCACCAGCGACGCCCTCAAAGACCTCATCAAGAAGACCAAAGGCTACACTGGAGCCGATATCGAGTCGCTCATTCAAGAGGCCTGGATGCGCGCACGGGTTCTCAGACGCAAGGTGGACTCCAAGATGATCACATCCATCATCGCCGATGGATTCTCCCCCATGTCACGACAATTCTCTGAAGAAATAGGCAAGATCAAGAACAAACTGAACAGCCACGGCTTCAAGGATGTCAACTGCAAAGACAAACTCCTGCCAGAAAAACCAGACAGCGAGCAGCGCAGCAAACCCCTCACCAAGCTCCAAGAACTGTGGACATCGCGACTCCAAACGACCTTCACCTTCAAGTTCAAGCCCAACGAAGAAAAAACAACACTCATCATCCACCCAGGCCACTCTCTAACCATCAAACGCAACACAGACACACCTCAACAAGGCACACTGACGCAAGCGCAAGATGGCACCAGACTCTATGTACAAACAAGGGGCGCTGACGACACGAAAGCAAAGCCACTCATCGAATACCTGATCGAGGCTGGCTCCCTCCCCAACACCTTATGCATCCAGCATCACGACCTGAGAACTGAGATCGGAACCGACGACATACAACATCACGTCCTCAACGACTGGCCCCTTCAAAGAACAAGTCAGACACACATCAACCTGAGCGGCCAGAACATCAACGACGCATGCTTTGGAAGATCTACAATAACACACGCCAATCTACAGAACGCCATCCTTCGAAACTGCGACTTCACAAGGGCTGACCTGAGACACGCCAATCTCACACACGCGAGAATCACCGCCGGATGCTACGATGACATCGACCTTAGACACTCGTCGCTTGAAAGCATCACAATACAAAGCTCTGCAAACCATCAGGTCAGCCTTATCCGAGCCGCGTTCCAAGATGCAACTCTCACCCGCGCACATTTTCAGGGCGCAAACCTACAGGGCGCAAATTTTCAGGGCGCAACACTGAAGGACGCCACCTTTGAAACCCTCTCCCCTCACAGAACAAATCTGACAAGTTCAGACTTCAGAAAGGCGAAAATGGGGTGTGTCCGCCTTTTGAGCGCAAACCTCAAAAAAGCCAAGTTGCAGCACGCAGATCTCCGAAGCGCGAACCTTCAAGGGGCGGATCTTCAGGGCGCAAACCTCCAAGGAGCAGACCTTCGTGGAGCAATCCTCAACAGGGCTGATTTTCAAGGGGCGCTTTACGATCGGGACACGCAATGGCCTGGCTCACCTCCACCCGAAGCCATACGCGTAAGCCGTCACGAGCACCATGGCGCGACTCAAGGAAATCGCCGGAAAAAGAACAAAACTGGGAAAATGTCCGAGAAGGTCAAATAGATTATCTCATAAGTGGTGTTGACCACAGCGGCCTGAGGCTTCAACAGACTTCGTCAATGACAAACCAAAGTCGCCTCAATGCAACAGCGGACCCCCAAGCATGACCACGCCCATCGACAAGAACGAGCTCAAGGCCCTCCGCAAGCTCGTCCAGATCCTTGAAGCCGACCTCGCCCAGCGCGCCCTCGCCGTCGATCTGCGCGCCGACTGGCAGGCCGCACGCGCCAAGGGCCGCACCGCCCTGAGCTTCTCCGAGTGGCGCGCCGATCTCCTGACCCAGATCGCCGTCGCGTGGGTGCTGACCGCCATCTTCGTGCGCTTTCTGGAGGACAACGGCTTCATCGAGCCCGTCATCTCCGGTCAGCCCGCACGGCTCAAGCTCGCTCGGGAGAACCAGCGCCTCTACTTCCTCGAAGGCGACCGCGGCGCCCACTCCGACACCGACTACCTCCTGCACCTCTTCCGTGGGCTCGCCGGGATGCCCGCGGGCGACCTCTTCAGCCAGGCCCGAAACCCCCTCTACCGCCTGACCCTCAGCGGCGACGCCGCCTCGAAGCTCATCGCCTTCTTCCGCGATCGCGATCCCGACACCGGCGCCCTGCACCACGATTACACCGCCGAGGACACCGACACCCGCTTCCTGGGCGACCTCTACCAGGACCTCTCCGAGTCGGCCCGGAAGAAGTACGCGCTGCTCCAAACACCTGATTTTGTAGAGGAATTCATCCTCGACCGCACCCTCGATCCCGCCATCGAGGTCTTCGGCCTGGACGCCGTGCGCTTCATCGATCCGACCTGCGGCTCGGGCCACGTCCTGCTCGGCGGCTTCGCCCGGATCCTGGCCCGCAAGCAGGCCGCGCGCCCCGGCGAGCGCGCCGACGTGCTGGTGCGCGAGGCCCTGGAGGCCACCCACGGCGTCGACATCAACCCCTTCGCCGTCGCCATCGCCCGCTTCCGACTCCTGATCGCGGCCCTCCGCGCCTGCAAGACCGACCTCCTCGCCGCGGCTTCCAACTTCCCCCTCAACGTGGCCTCGGGCGACTCCCTCGTCCTGGGCACGCACTTCCCCCGCTTCCACAGCGACCGCTCAAAGTTCCAGGCCAACCTGGAGATCGACCGCCACCGATGGGACAGCACCTTCAACACCGAGGACAACGACCTGATCTTCGGCACGGACCCCGAGGGGGAGGAGGCTGGCAGGGACGGGATCTTGACACGGCAGTACCACGCCGTCGTCGGCAACCCGCCCTACATCACCCCCAAGGATCCCGGCGCCCGCGACACCTACCGGGAGCACTACCTGTCGTGCAGCGGCAAGTACGCGCTGGTGTGCCCCTTCGTGGAGCGCTTCTTCGAACTGGCCGTCGGCGAGTCGCTGGGGGATGCCGAGGCCGGGCGCTTCGCCCGCAACATGGGCGCGGCCAGTCGTCAGGCCCCGGCGGGCTTCGTCGGCCTGATCGTCGCCAACTCGTTCATGAAGCGATCCTTTGGCAAGAAGCTCATCACCGAGGTCTTCCCCAACATCGACCTGACCCACGTCATCGACACCTCCGGCGCCTACATCCCTGGCCACGGCACCCCCACCGTCATCCTCTTCGGCCGCAACCAGGACCCCCAGCTTGACACCGTCCGCGCCGTGATGGGCATTCGCGGCGAGCCCTCCACCCCCGACATCCCCGCCGAAGGGATCGTCTGGCAATCCGTGCTTCAGGGGATCGATGATGTGGAGTTTGAAAACGACTATGTGTCTGTTGACGATCTGAAGTCGGCATTGGTCCACAACCACCCCTGGAGTCTTCAAGGCGGCGGGGCCACGGAACTCAAGACAAAAATTGAAAACACTTCGCCTATTACCCTGTCAGACATAAGTGAATCCATAGGGTTCTACCAAGACACCCATTCAGATGAAGCCTTTGTTCAACCGACACAGTTGTTCCACAGGCATTTCATCACAAAAGGATGGAAAAAACACGTCAAAGGAGAGAGCGTCCGAGATTGGCAAACGTCAACCGACACATCAATAATATTCCCGTTTGACGATAATCTTGATAATTGGGCACACTTCCCAAGTAATCAAGCGTGGTTTTGGTTCTGGAAACTCAAACCTCAACTATGGCAAAGGTCTCTGTTCTCGGGAGAGAAGTACAAACAGGGTGGAGTCGCCTGGTATGCTTATCATCAATTCCCAAAAAACAGGGCGCTAGCAAAATTTTTAATAAGCTTCGCCGAAATCGCCACCCACAACCACTTCGTCCTCGATCGCGGCGGCAAGGTCTTCAATCGCACCGCCCCGATCATCAAACTCCCCGCCGATGCAACAGAGGACGATCACCTCGGCCTGCTTGGGTTGCTCAACTCTTCGATAGCCTGTTTTTACTTTCAGCAAATATTTCACAACAAGGGAGGTCCTGGAGGGGCGCGGTCTAAAGACGAAAAATGGAATGACTTTTACCAGCACGACTCAACAAAGCTCAAGCTGCTTCCAGTCTCGAAATCCAGACCAATCCCCATCTCTAAACACCTCGATCAACTCGGCCAAGCCATGGCGGCTCTGGAGCCGGGCGAGGTGCTCAAGGAGGGCGGGATCGACGATCTGGATCGCGCTCGGGAGGTGCAGGAGAGGACGTTCCGGCAGATGGTGGCGTGGCAGGAGGAGTTGGACTGGACGTGCTATGGGCTGTACGGGCTGATGGACGATCCGCCGGTGGCGACAGAGGCTCAGCGGGCGGAGTTGCCGGAGATCGAGTTGGGGCAGCGGGCCTTCGAGATCGCGCTGGCGCGCCGCGTGGCGCGGGACAAGGCGCAGACGTCGTGGTTTGAGCGGCACGGGAGCACGCTCATCACGGCGATCCCGGATCGCTGGCCCGCGTGGTATCAGGAGCTGGTGCGGCGTCGGCTGGCGCTGATCGCGGGGGACGAGGAGAAGGGCCTGAAGCCGGACAAGTCCATCCGGCTGATCGAGAAGCCGGAGTACAAGCGGCGCTGGAGCCGGGATCCCTGGGCGAAGCGGGAGGCGAAGGCGCTGGAGGACTGGCTGCTGGCGCGGCTGGAGAGCCCGGCCTTCATCCCGCAGGCCGATCGGGAGGGTCCGGGGGCGCGGGAGCCGGCGCGGCTGATGACGGTCGACGATCTGACCCACGCCGCGCTGAAGGACGCGGGCTTCCTGGCCGCCGGGGAGCGGTATACCAGGAATCCAGGCTTCGAGGTCGGGGCGCTGGTGCGGCGCCTCGTGCTGGAGAACGCCGTGCCGGCGCTGCCGGCCCACCGCTACAAGAAGGAGGGCATGGACAAGCGCCGGGAGTGGGAGCAGGTCTGGGCGCTCCAGCGCCGGGAGGACGCCATCGACGCCCGCGCGGCGCTGCCCCCCGGCGCCCCCGGTCACCTGGGCGAGGCGGCCGCGGCCGACCTCAAGCGCCAGGAGGTCGGGGACATCGCGGCGCCGCCGAAGTACCGCAGCGCCGACTTCGCCAGCGCCACGATCTGGCGCCAGCGCGGCCAGCTTGACGTGCCGCGCGAGGCCTTCATCCACCACATCGGGGCCGAGAAGGAGGGCGACAGCCCGGTGGTGGCCTGGGCGGGCCTGGATCACCTCCAGCAAGCCGAGGCGCTGGCGAACTGGTACGCCGAGGGCAAGCACGGTCAGGATTGGAGCCGCGAGCGTCGGATGGGGATGCTGGCCGGCTTGCTGGAGCTGCTGCCCTGGGTGTGTCAGTGGCACCCCGAGCCGGACGCCGAGTTCGGCGGCGAGCCCTTCGGGGACTTCCTCAGGGGCTTCATCGCGCAGGAGGCCCGCGAGATCGGGGCCGGCCTGGACGACATCGAGATGACAAGGATGGGAGCGCAGGGGGATTGAGATGGGTGAGGTGTTGTGGAAGGCGCTGATCGAGATCCCGGAGCGGGTGCACAAGTCGGACTTCGTGTTGAACCTGGCCGACGGGGTGGCGCACGGCGAGCAGACGGTGCGGCGCTACGTGGTGACGGAGGGGCTGGCGACGGCCTTTGACGGGGCGCTCGGGTTGATCAGCGGCGCTCTGGAGGACAAGCGCAGCAAGGCGGCGTACTTGCACGGCTCGTTCGGCTCGGGGAAGAGCCACTTCATGGCGGTGCTCAACCTGCTCCTGGAGGACGGGGAGAACCGGACGGGGGTGAGGGAGCTCAAGCGGCTGGAGAAGGTGCTGGTCAAGCATCGGGAGTGGCTCGGTCGGCGCAAGCTCTTGATGGTGCCCTTCCACTTCATCGGCGCGGCGAGCATGGAGTCGGCGATCCTGGGGGGATACGCCGAGTTCATCCAGAAGCGGCACCCGGAGAGCCCGCTGCCTGGGGTGTACGTGGCCGACGCGATCCTGGCCAACGCGGCGGCGCTGCGCGGCGGAATGGGCGATGAGGCCTTCTTCGGCATGCTCAACGAGGGTTCGCGGGCGGGCCGCTGGGGTCAGGTGCTGTGGGACGAGGGGCGCTATGGGGCTGCGGCGAGCGCGGAGCCTGGGTCGCAGGAGCGGGCGAAGCTGGTCGGAGAGCTGGTGTCCCGGGTGTTGACCTCGGTGCAGGACACGGCGCGGGCGTCGGGCGGCGGCGAGGGCTTCGTGTCGCTGGACGAGGGCCTGGAGACGATCGCGCACCACGCGCGGGGGTTGGGCTATGAGGGGCTGGTGCTCTTTCTGGACGAGCTGATCCTGTGGTTGGCCAGCCGGGCCTCGGATCTGGCCTTCATCCACCGGGAGGGGCAGAAGCTCTCGAAGCTGGTCGAGGCGCAGCACGCGGCGCGGCCGATCCCGATCGTCAGCTTCGTGGCGCGGCAGCGGGATCTGCGCGAGTTCATCGGGCAGAGCCACACGGGGGCGGAGCGGAGCTCCTTCAGCGACACCTTGCAGTGGTGGGAGGGTCGCTTTGACACGATTACGCTGGAGGATAGGAACCTGCCGGTGATCGCAGGTGAGCGGCTGTTGAGGCCGCGCACGGCGGAGGCGCGCGAGCAGATCCAGCAGTCCTTCGAGGCGCTGACGCGTCGGATGAGGCCGGAGGAGAGGGACACGATCCGGACGCGGGGCGCGGACGACGCGACCTTCGCGCAGGTCTACCCCTTCAGCCCGGCGCTGGTGCAGGCGCTGGTGGCGCTGTCGACCTTCTTGCAGCGTGAGCGAACGGCGCTGCGGCTGATGTTGATGCTGCTGGTCGAGCAGCGCGAGACGCTGGCGCTCGGGAGCGTCGTGCCGGTCGGGGATCTGTGGGACGTGGTGGTCGGCGGCGAGGAGCCCTTCTCGGAGGCGCTCAAGCAGCCCTTCCGGTCGGCGCGGGAGCTGTGGCACAACAAGCTGCTGCCGATGCTGTCGCGCGACCACGGCCTGGCCCCGAGGAAGGACGACGAGGAGGAGGCCGCGCGCCCGCAGGCCTTCAACGACGACGCGCGCATGCTCAAGACGCTGCTGCTGGCCTCGCTGGTGCCGCAGACGGAGGCCTTCAACGGCCTGACGGTCGAGCGGCTGCACGCGCTGAACTACGGCTCGGTGCGCTCGCGGATCAGCGGCGGCGAGCTGTCGATCCTGACGCGCAAGCTGCAGGGTTGGGCCAGCCACATCGGGGAGCTGCGCCTGAGCGAGGACGGCAAGGTGTCGCTCCAGATCAGCGCCATCGACCCGGACGTGCTGCTGGATCGGGCCAACCACGCCGACAACCCCGGCAACCGCAAGCGTCTGGTCCGCGAGCTGCTCTTTGATTGGCTCGGGCTCTCGACCGAGGGTCGGCTGATGGAGGACCACAAGATCGCGTGGCGCGGGGCCGACCGGCAGTACAGGGTGCTGTACCGCAACGTGCGGGAGATGACGCTGGAGTCGCTCAAGAACCCGGACGAGGCGGACTGGACGGTGGCGATCGACTACCCCTTCGACGAGGAGGGGCACTACCCCACCGACGATCGGGCCAGGCTCCAGGAGCACCGCGACCAGCACCCCGAGGGGACGCACACGCTCGGCTGGCTGCCCTCCTTCCTGTCGGCGCGCGGGCGCGAGCAGCTCGGGCGGCTGGTCAAGATCGGCTATGTCCTTGATCGCTTTGATGATTTTGCCGACGAGCTGCCGCCCACGGACAGGCCGGTGATGAAGCAGCTGCTGGAGAACAGCCGCAGCGCGCTGCGCCAGGGCCTCTTGCGGGCGCTGGAGGTCTCCTACGGTCTCTCCAACGAGGATCTGGACACGGTCGACATCACGCAAGGCCTCAACGAGCACCTCTTCTCGCTGCACGGGGATTACAGCCCGAGGATGCCGGGCGGCAAGTCCTTCGCGGAGACGCTCCAGGCGCTGATGTTCGACGCGCTGGCGGCGCGCTACCCCGAGGCCCCGAAGATCCCCCACGAGCGCCTGGCCCACGCCCGAACCAGCAAGATGGCCGAGTTGATCCACAAGTCCATCACCTCGCCCGAGCGCCGCGTCCATGTCGAGGATCGGGCGATGCGACAGGCGCTCAAGGAGTACGCGCAGCCGGTGGAGCTGGGGCAGATGGGCGAGACGCACTTCAGCCACGGGACGGATTGGTGCGATCGGTTGACGCGACAGCTCGGGAAGAAGGACGGGGACAAGTCGGAGCCGAAGGAGAGCTACCTTGTCGGGGAGATCCGCGCGGCCATCGATCCTGCGGGCAGCCCGACGGGGACGCCCCGCGTGCTCCAGGATCTCATCATCATGGCCTTCGCATGGCTGGAGGATCGGACGCCGCTCTTCAAGGGCTCGGCGCTGGAGGTCACCTACGGCAAGCTTCAGGACGACGCGGTCCTGGTGCGGCGCGCGCTGCCCTCCGTCGAGGTCTGGGCCAGCGCGCTGTCGGCGGCTCAGGCGATCTTCGGCGTCGAGGGCCATCGGATGCGAAACGCCCAGAACCTCGACGCGCTGGCCGCCGCCGCCCAGGCCGCCGCCAGGCCCCACCTTGAGGCCTCAATCAACACCCTCGCCATGCTGATCAAGGTCGGCGAGGGCTTCGGCCTGACCCGCGCGGAGGTGACGAGGAGCCCGCGCTATGTGAGCGCCGCGCTGCTCGACGCGCTGCTCAAGAGCCTGAACCCGCGAAAGCCCGCCGCCGCGACCATCGAGGCGCTCGCCGACGCGGTCCTCAAGCCCGCCACGCCGCCCATCCTCAAGGGCCACCTCGATCTGCTGGCCCCCAACCTCAAGCACCTCAATCACCTCTCGATGATCCCCTTCGAGGCGGTCGCCAGGCAGGGCGAGTTCGCCAGCGAGGCGGCGCGCGGCCTGCTCGCCGAGGCGATCCAGATCCTCAAGAACGACGAGCACGTCCGGTCCCTCGATCAGCTCAAGGGCATCCACGATCGCCTCGTGACGCTGCTGATCGCCTGGCCTCCGCCGCCGCCTCCGCCCCCGCCTCCCCCGATCGTCGATCCGCAGATCGTCGATCCGGGGGAGGGCTTCGAGGTGCTCGAGACGATGACGATCGAGAGCGCGCAGGACGTGTCGGGGTTGGAGGCAAAGCTGAGGGCGCACTTTGAGGCGCGGGGCGGTCGGCGGCTGCGGATCGAGGTGAAGGTCGAGCGGGAGGAGGGCGACGCATGAGCGCGTTGACGGGCGACGATCTGCGCCAGCACGTGATGGCGGCGATGAGGCAGGCGCCGGACGCGCGCGCCTACGGCTTCCACATGCCGCAAGACGTGGCGCTGCCGGACTGCCTGGAGGTCGATGGTCGAGCCTGCCGGGTGTTGCAGACGCGCTCGGAGCTGGCGATCCGGGCTGCGCTCGGGGAGGAGTCGGACGCGGGCGCGCTGGTGGTGCTGACGGGGTTGAAGACGCGGGAGCTGGGGTTGGACGTGAGGTCGCGGCTGGCGCGGCAGTCGCTCTTTGACATCGACCCGTGGGAGGCGGTCAGGGCGTTGTTCAAGGCGTCGCGGCTGGATGGGAGGTTGCGTGGGCAGCGGGCGCTCGGCCGGGGGCTGCTCAGGTGCGCGGGGGGCTTCTCGCCGGTGCGCTCGGGGTTGCTGGACGAGGATCGGGCGTGGATGACCATGATGGAGCACGGCCTGGGCTATGGCGGCGAGGCGTTGAGCCTGTCGGGGCTGCTGGAGTGGGCGTGCAGGGAGCCGGCGCAGGCGCGTCGGCTGCGGGGGGTGTACCCGGAGCTGCTCGACGAGCTGGGGTCCTACGCGGCGCGGTCGGTGGGGGAGTCGGTGGGGTTCTTCGCGGCGCTGTTGAGGTCGGCGCCGGAGGCGGTCGATCCGGGGCAACACTTGATGGCGCTCGGGTTGGGGCTGGAGGCGGCGCAGAAGGCCCGGGAGAGCGGAGAGGCGGCGCTGGTGAAGGAGGCCGAGCACTTCGAGATCCGGCTGGAGGAGGCCTTTGAGGCGCTGACACCGGCGAACAAGCGCCACGCGCCGGCCTTCGCCCAGACCTGCCGTTGGGTGTGGCGCCGGTGCGCGAAGGAGGCGCCGAAGGTCTTGCACGGGATCGTCGCGGAGCTGGACGGGCTGCTAGGGGGGAAGCGGGCGCTGGCGCTGGCGCCCTTGAGCGACTTCAGCCGGATCGGGTGGTCGATGCGGCTGGCGCGGCTGGCAAGGAGCCTGGACTCGCCTGGAGAGGGCGCCGAGCTCGTGGAGGCGCTGGAGGCGGTGCGTCGGCACGAGGAGGCCGCGACGCGGCCCGAGGCGATGCGCCGGCTGGAGGCGGCGGCGCAGCTGGCCTACCGGATGGCGACGCTGGACGCGGAGACCGAGCGGGCGATGTCGTCGGTGGAGGAGTGGGCGCGCTGGTATGTCGATCAGGGGAGCTTCGAGGACGTCTTGAGGGAGCGGCTGATCGGGGCCGATCCTGGACCGGAGGTCAGCGACGCGCTCAGGCGAGCGCTCGGGCGGGTGACGGAGCGTCGGCGCGGTCAGCAGCGGCGCTTCGCGGGGCTGATGGCCGAGCGGCTCCAGTCGGGGATATCGGGCGGCGCCCTGGACGTACACCGCGTGCTGGACGAGATCATCGCGCCGCTGGCCAGGAAGCAGCGGGTGCTCTTGATCGTGCTGGACGGGATGAGCTGGAGCGTGGCGCGGGAGCTCTTGAGGGACCCGGCGATGGGGGCCTGGGTGCCCTGGGTCCCTTCGCGGCGAGGGGAGCCGACCCCGATGCTGGCGGCGGTGCCCTCGATAACGCAGATGTCGCGGTCTTCACTGTTGACGGGCCTGCTCCAGCCGGGCGATCAGCAGGTCGAGCGCCGGGGCTTCGAGGGTCACCTGCCCTTGCGAGAGGCGATCAGCCCGCGCTCGGCGCGGCTCTTTCACAAGGCGGCGTTGTCGGCCGAGGGCGCCGGCGGCGTCGGCCCCGAGGTCCGCGCGGCGCTCTCCGATCCTGGGGTTCGTGTCACGGCGGTGGTCATCAACGCCATCGACGACCAGCTCCACGGCGCCGAGCAGATCGTCTTCGACTGGACGGTGGAGCGGATCAGCCCCCTGCGCTCGCTGCTTGAGCTGGCCGGCGACGACTGCGTCGTGGTGCTGGCCGGCGATCACGGCCACCTGCGCGAGAGCGGCAGCGCGCAGCCCTCGGGCGTCAGCGCGACCAGCGCCCGGTGGCGGCCCGACAGCGACACCCAGGTCGAGGGAGAGACGCGCGTGGGCGGCGCGCGGATCAAGGCGCTGACGGGGGAGTCGAGCGTGCTGGTGGCGCACGACGAGGGGTTGAGGTACTGCAGGGCCAGCCGCGGCTACCACGGCGGGGTGAGCTTGCAGGAGATCGTCACGCCGCTGATCGCGCTGACGCGCCACGACGTCGATCTGTCCGAGCAGAGCTTCCAGCAGCTCGTCACCTCGCCGCCGGACTGGTGGAGGCTGAAGAAGGAGGCGGCGCCGCTGCGGATCGAGGCTCCCGCGCCGCGGCCGGAGCCGACCCTGGCCTCGATGAAGGATCAGCTCTCGCTCCTGGCCGCCGCGCCGCAGAAGCCGGCCTGCGAGCCCTGGATCGAGGCGCTGCTGGCCTCGCAGGCGTACAGAGCGCAGGTCGAGCGCATGGCGCTGCCGGTCGGAGACGACGAGGTGGCCCGCGTGCTCTCGACGCTGGGGCGCAATGGGGGTCGGGTGCACATCGGCGCGCTGGCGCGGGCGCTGGGTCGGACGGAGAGCCGGGTCAAGCGGCTGCTGTCGGCGCTGCGGACCTTGTTGAACCTCGACGGCTACAACATCCTGGCCTTCAAGCGGGCCGAGGACTCTCTGGAGCTGGACATGGCGCTGCTGCGGCGCCAGTTCGGCCTGTCCGGGGAGGGTTGACCCATGCTCAGCCCTCAGCGGCGGATCGAGACGCTGGGCGCGCTGCGGCGCGGGGCGGTCCCGAGCGCGGGGCTGGACGTCCTGGCGGTGGGGCTGGAGTCCTTCGAGGGCGCCATCGACGGGGAGCTTGATCAGGTGGCCGGCGGCCACGGCGTCTTCAAGGCGGTGCGGGGCGAGTACGGGGCCGGCAAGACCTTCTTCGTGCGCTGGCTGGAGGAGCGGGCGCTGGAGCGGGGCTTCGCCACGACCGAGGTGCAGATCTCCGAGACCGAGACGCCCCTGCACCGGCTTGAGACGGTCTACCGTCGGGCGATGGAGCGGCTGCGGATCGCGGGCTCGCAGACGGGGGCGCTGCAGGACATCGTCGATCGTTGGTTCTTCACGCTGGAGCGGGACATCCTGTCCAGCGAGGAGGTGGAGGCGGAGGACGACGCGGCGCTGGAGGCGGCCATCGGGCGCTTGATGGAGCGGAGGCTGGCGGCGATCTCCCGGCACACGCCGCAGTTCGCCGCGACTCTGCGGGCCTACCACGAGGCGCAGGCGGCCGGCGAGGTGGCGCAGGGGCAGGCGCTGATGGCGTGGCTGTCGGGGCAGCCCAACGTGGCCGCGCAGATCAAGCGGCGGGCCGGGCTCAAGGGCGACATCGACCACTTCGGCGCCTTGAGCTACTTGCAGGGGTTGCTGACGGTCCAGCGCGACTGCGGGCTCAAGGGCATGGTGCTGGTGCTCGACGAGGTGGAGACGCTCCAGCGCGTCCGCGCCGACGTGCGCGAGAAGAGCCTCAACGCGCTGCGCCAGCTCATCGACGAGGTCGACTCGGGGCGCTTCCCCGGCCTCTACGTCGTCATCACCGGCACGCCGGCCTTCTTCGACGGCCCGCAGGGGGCCCAGCGCCTCGCCCCGCTGGCCCAGCGCCTGCACACGGACTTCTCGGCCGATCCGCGCTGGGACAACCCGCGCGCCGTCCAGATCCGCCTGACGGGCATGGATCGGGCGCGGCTCGTCGAGGTCGGGCGCCGGATCCGCGATCTCTACGCCGAAGGCAGCCCCGCCCAGGCGCGCATCCTGGCTCGCTGCGGCGACGCCAGGGTCGAGGCGCTGGCCGACGCCATCTCGGGGCGCTTCGGCGCCCAGGTCCACATCGCCCCGCGGCTCTTCCTCAAGAAGCTCGTCTCGGACATCCTCGACAGGATCGAGCAGTTCGACGACTTCGACCCCGCCCTTCATTACACCCTGACCCTCCAGGCCCGCGAGATGACGGCCGAGGAGCGCATCGCCTCGCGGATCGAAGGGGTGGACGACCTCCCCCTCGATCTGAGCGCCGACGACCCCTCATGAGCACCCCGACCCCCTTCGAGCGGCTCCACCCTGCCCTGCGCCACCACATCGTCCACGCGCTGGGCTGGTCCTCGCTCCGAGAGGTCCAGCAAGGTGCCATCGGCCCGATCCTGGCGGGCGACAACCTCGTCATCCTGGCCCCCACGGCGGGCGGAAAGACCGAGGCGGCCTTCTTCCCGCTGCTGACCCGCTTGCTGGACGAGCGCTGGCCCGGCCTGAGCATCCTCTACCTGAGCCCCATCCGGGCGCTGCTCAACAACCAGCACGCGCGCCTGGAGCGCCTCTGCGGGCTGGTGGGCCATCGGGCCGGGATCTGGCACGGCGACGTGACGCACTACGAGAAGCGGCGCGCCCGCCAGGAGCCCCCGAGCGTCCTGCTGACCACCCCCGAGTCGCTCGAAGCCATGCTGATCTCCACCCGGACCAGCGCCCAGGCGATGTTCAGCGATCTGCGCGCGGTGGTCATCGACGAGGTGCACGCCTTCGCGGGCGCCGACCGGGGCTGGCACCTTGTCGGCGTGCTGTCGCGGCTGTGCGCCTGGGCTGGCCGCGACCTCCAGCGCGTCGGCCTCTCGGCCACCGTCGGCGACCCCCCCGCCATCACCGACTGGCTCTCCGCCGGCTCCCGCCGTCCTCGCCACACCCTCACCTCGCCTCCGCCCCCCGACGCCGCCACCCCCGAGGTGACGCTGGACTGGGTCGCCAGCCTGCCCAACGCCGCCCGGGTCATCGAGGCCCTGCACCGGGGTCAGCGCCGGCTCGTCTTCTGCGACAGCCGACTCCAGGCCGAAAAACTCACCCAACTGCTGCGCGACATGGGGCAGGCGACCTGGCTGACCCACAGCTCGCTGAGCGCCGACGAGCGCCGCAGGACCGAGGCGGCCTTCTCCGAGGGCGCCGAGGGCGTGATCGTCTCCACCAGCGCTCTGGAGCTGGGGATCGACATCGGCAACCTGGATCGGGTCATCGGGATCGACGCGCCCGCCTCCGTGGCCTCCTTCCTCCAGCGCATGGGGCGCACGGGGCGCCGCCCCGGGACGAGACCCAACATGCTCCTGCTGGCGATCTCCCAGCCTGGCCTCCTGCGGGCGGCGTCGCTGCTGACGCTCTGGCGCGAGGGCCACGTCGAGCCGGCTCGCGCTCCCCCGGCGCCCTTTCACATCCTGGCCCAGCAGATGATCGCGCTGGTCCTCGAGCGCCCCGGGATCGCGCTGGACAGCTTCGAAGCCGGCCTAAAGCCCTTCTGCGAGGCCGCAGCCATCGACCCCGGCGCGGCAAGCGCGCTGCTGGCGCACCTGCTCGACACCGGCGCTCTGACGCTCGACGGTGTCAGGGCAGGGATCGGACGAGAGGGGGAGCGGGCGCTCGGAGCCAGACACTTTCTCAAGCTGGTATCCGTATTTACGACGCCCGCGCTCTTTCGCGTCGTCCACCACCGCCAGGAGCTTGGCACGATCGATCAGAGCACCTTCTTCAGCGCTCACGATCAAGAAGGCCCCAGGGTCATCTTGCTGGGCGGCCGGACGTGGCGGGTGCGCTCGATAGACTGGCACCGCCGCGTGGCCTACGTCGAGCCCTGCGACATCCAGGGTACGTCCAGGTGGATCGGGGGCGGCGCCGATCTCTCTCCCGAGCTCTCAGCGGCCCACCGGCGGATCATGACCTGCCCGCCGCCCTACCCCGAGCACTGCTCCCGCCGCGCGACGGACGCCCTCTGCGCGCTGCGCGAAGAGTTCTCCTTCCTGGCCGAAGAGGGGCCGACCTTCACCCGGCGAGGCGATCACACCGAGGTCTGGTCCTTCGCCGGCGACGCCCGCCACAGGCTCCTGGCCGACCGCATCAACCACGCCTCGCCTGGGCGAGCCCACCCCGACGGCCTCAAGCTCACGCTCAAGACGGATCGTGACGACACCGCGCGCTCCTGGTGGGAGGCAGCCCAGGCCGAGGTCGGCCACCCTCCCGTACCCGACTCCCATCCCTTGCGACGCCACCTCAAGTTCGGCGACCTGCTCCCGCCCGATCTTCTGGAGAAGACATTAGCCGCGCGACTTTACGGGCATTGAGTTCCAGAGAGCGTTGAGGGTAGAACAGTTTAGAGAGAGAGAACACTTCTGCGGTGGTGATGGCGATATGGGGAAGCTGAGCAAGCAGGTCTTCCGGCAGTTCGTCGAGTTCGAGTGCGACCGGCAGCTCTTCTGGCTGCTGGGGCGCGAGGACGGGCGTTGGATGGTGGATCCGAGGGCACCTGCGCCGCGGGACGAGCAGCGGAGCAAGCCGGAGGTGGCCGCCGAGCTCGGCAAGGCTTACGAGCAACGCGTCTACCAGTTCCTCGGACGCCTCGACGGCACCCAGGCGGACACCGACCCCCGCGGCAACGTCGTGGAGTCGACGCTGGACGCCGAGCTGATGGCGGACCTCTTCGACGACCTCCGCGCGGGCGCGCTGCCCGACAGGATCTGCCTGTTGGAGCACCAGTGGGAGACGCCGCCCTCCTTCCTTGAGCGCATCTTTGGCCTGTCCGCTGGCGAAGAGGTTCCGGTCCAACAGTGGTCCGGACACATGCGGCCAGACATCATCTTGTTGGAGCAAGGCGAGGGGGAGGCTCGCGCGCTGCGGCCGGATGGGGAGGTCGAAAGTCTGAGGGAGGGACACGGGCGGATCGGGTTGCAGCTCCTGGACATCAAGCACACCAGCGAACAGGGAGTCGGCAAGCGGCAGTTCGTCGAGCTGATCTTCTACGCCCACGGGTTGAGCTGCTGGCTGCGCGAGCAGGGGCTTGAGGATCGCTACTACGTCGCGGTGGACGGCCACGGGATCGTGCCGCAGCGGGATATGACGCGGCTGCTCATTACGGGGGTGGACGACCTCAAGAAGCTGCGCGTGCCCCTGATCTGGGAGGAGGCGGCGCACACCTTCGAGGTCACCCGAGCGCGGCTTCAGCATCTCCGATCGAGGTCACCGTCGCGCGTGGCGGCGGTGTCGGTCAACATCCAGCCTGCCTGCGGCCGTTGCGACTTTTTGGAGGACTGCAAGCGCTCTCTGGGGATGGACGAGGGCAAGGAGGCGCCGCCGGGGAGCTGGGATCTGCGCTTGATACCCTACACGTCGCGCTCGATCTCGGAGCAGCTCAGAGAGCGGGGGTTTCGGACGGTCGGAGACGTGGCGGCAGGACTCGACACGCTGGAGCTTGGTGAGACGCCGGAGCCGCTGTACCCGGAGCGACCGCTCCTGGCGCTCAAGGCCAGAGCGCTGCTGGCCGGCGAGGCGACTTATCCAGACCCGGACGGGGCGGTGGATCAACGGCACTTGTCGATCGCCATCCCGCAGTTCTCGAACCTGGCGCTGGTCTTTGACGTCGAGAGCGATCCGACGAACGACGTCGTCTTCGGAGTGGCCTTTGATCTGGACATCTCGGTGGTGCAGTCGTCGCCGCTGGCGAGCTTGCATGAGGGGTGGTGGGTGGCGTGGCGAGACACGCTGGGGCGTTCCGAGCGCGTCGAAGATATGGATCTGGAGGCCATCGAGGGGTTGCTGGACTGGAAGGCGCTCGGAGGGGCTGCGGACGAGGGCGCTGATGATGAGGAGCTGCGGCGGCGCGTGCGACAGAGCGTGCGGGACTTCGGGCGGTCGCTGTGGGCGCTGGACCGGCACTTTGGCGGTTTTGAGATCACGCTGACGGGAGAGGATCTGCGGGGTTGTACGTTGAGCGCCGCGCGGGCGTCGTTCCGTTATGCCTACATCAACATGGGGTTGGAGCCGAACCACGAGGAGGTGCTGGCGTCGCGGACGGTGGAGGTGCTCTACCACGTCCTGCAGGTGTGCAACGGGATCGAGGCGTTGATCCAGGTTCAGGGGCAGTGGGGGCCGATGGGGTTGTCCTTCGGGGGGTTCTACTGGTCTGCCGAGCAGATGCAGAACATCCAGGACATGCTGGAGCGCCACCTGCCCTTCTTGATCAACGGCGAGGTCGTACGCGCCCAGTTCGCCTCGTTGGTGGCGTGGCTGACGCCCTCGGACTCGGGGGTGGCGCACTTCCATCAGCACAAGAAGCTCTTCAACCTGCGGACCTTCGTAGAGACCTGCATGGGGTTGCCGCATGTCATCAACTATACGTGGCACGAGATGGCCGCGGCGGATTACGGGGTGACCTTCGACGGTCGGTTCTGGCCCAAGCACTTCAACTACATGGATTTTTCGGCCTGGCACGACTACCTGCAGGAGCTCGATACGGCGGCCAAGGCCGCGCAGGTCCAGCGCATCCAGACCGAGCTGCTGCTCAAGGTCGGCGCCATCGGTCGGTTGAGGCGAGACCACCAGCGCCGGGCGCGCTCGCGGGACCTGCTGGCGAAGGCGCGCCAGAAACCCATCTCTGCGAGCCAGATGAATCGGGGGATGCCGGATGGTCGGTTTCACCCGCTGGCGCGCTTCTGGGCGCTCTTTTCGAAGCTCAACGGCACGATAGCGGAGTTGGAGGCCGAGGCCGCGCGCACGAACTATCCGGCCTGGAGCATCGGCAAGCTGGCCGCAGGTGAGGTGACCGGGCTCCAGGGGCACAGCGAGGACGGCAAGAAGGGATATTTTGACTTCACCCTCAGGGGGTTGTCGTCAAACATGGCGGTCCACGAGGAGAGCTGGGTCTATTTGTTGCCTGAGGGCTTTCGGGACTCGCTCGTGTGGGAGCTGGAGTGCGCGAAAGTGACCATCGACCAGCTCACCTGGGACGCAGCGGGGCGCTGCTATCAGGTGCGCGCGCGCTTTGGCGGCAGCAAGGAGCACCCGTGGTTCTCTCTGACGCCTGAGCAACGGCGCGCGGAGGCGTGGTTCCTCTACCCGCAAGCCAGCGACAACTGGTCGGGGCGCCTTTTTCAGAACAAAGACAGCCTCTTGGGGCGCGACCACCTGGGGATTTCCTGGCTTGGGAGGCGGCTGGCCTATCAGTGGGGCATCGGGGACAGCCACCAGATCCCGACGCCGACGTCGCTGCGCTTTGGTCGTCCCGAGGTCTACGTCTTCGCGCCGGAGATGTTGCCCCGCGGCGACGCGGGGCCGATGCCATCGGTGACGCTCTCGCCGGGGCCGGACGCGTCACAGCGGGAGGCGATCGAGCTGGCGCTGGGTTCGACGATCTCCTGCATCATGGGGCCGCCGGGGACAGGCAAGTCGCAGACGATCGCGACGCTGATCGAGGCATTCCTGCGCAGCCGATCCGGGCCTTCGCGCGTGCTGGTGACGACCTTCTCCTATGCGGCGATGCGCGTCGTGCTGGACAAGGTCCGCGCCAGCCGACTGGAGGACGGCAGCCCGGGGGCCGCGGCCAGCGCGACGCTGGTGCTGGCGAGGTCCTCGGGGCGTGACAGGGTCGAGCCCGAGCCTGGCCTGTGCGACGTCCGAGATCTCGTTCTGGGCACCGACGGCGCCACGCTCGACGACGAGAAGGTGAAATTGAGCCCGCGCCGCCGGCTGGATGATCAGCTCGGCGCCAGCTTCATCCTCTTCTCCAACGCCTATGGCCTGCATCGCCTCGGCACCCGGAGCAGCTCCCCCAAACTCAAGTACAAGTACCTCCAGAACGACTTTGGCTTTGACCTCATCATCGTCGATGAGGCCTCCCAGATGCCCGCCGACCACTTCCTGGCCGCAGCGGCGCTGGTGCACGGCGGGGAGATCGAGCTGGCCTTCCGCAGAGCGCCTTCGGGCGAAGGCATTCGATCCTCGCGGACTCTGGAGGACATGAGCCCAGCGGCGGCGCAGTCGACCGAGGGGTTTACGAAGGTGGTGATCGTCGGGGATCACAACCAGCTGCCGCCCGTCCAGGCGGTCAAGCCGCCGCGCAACCTGAGGCCCTTCCTCGGCAGCCTGTTCAGCTACTTCGTCGAGGGGCACGGCGTGCCCTTCCATCAGCTTCGGGTCAATTACCGATCCCGGCCCGAGATCGTCGCCTACACCGACCGCCTCAACCTCTATGAAGGCCTGACGGCCTTTCGGGGAGCGCACCCCTACCCTGCGCTGCCTGCGGCGCCTTCGGCCAGCAGTTGGGTTGGCCAGCTGCTGGACGACAAGCTGGCTGTTGGCGCGCTCATCCACGAGCGGCGCTTTGAGACCGCCGTCAGCCCGCTGGAGGCCGCGCTGACTTGCGATCTCGTCGAGGGCTTCTTCCGGCAGCTGGCCGTCTCGTCGGCTGAAGAGGAGATGCACTTCTGGCGCGAGCACGTGGGGATCGTCGCGCCACACAACGCCCAGGGGCGGCTCATCACCCGCCGCATCTTCGATCGCCTCACCGACGGCCCCTCGCCGTTGACGCACCTGAGCGCGGGAGAGTTGATGGCGAGCCTGCGCAACACGATCTACTCGGTGGAGAAGTTCCAGGGCTCGGATCGGACCTTCATCATCGGCTCGGTCGGCGTCTCATCGCGCGATCAGCTCGGGGCCGAGGAGGAGTTCATCTACGATCTGAACCGCTTCAACGTGCTGACCTCGCGGGCTAGGCAGAAGATGCTCTTGATCTGCAGCCGCAACTACCTCGACTTCATCCCGCGCGATCGCGACGTGATGGGCTACGCCGCTCGTGTGCGCGACTTCGCCATGTCCTGGTGCGACCAGTCCCTCGCGATCGAGATCCAGGACAGCGAGGGCCACACCGACGCCGTCGAACTGCGATGGAAGTGATTGACCCGCACCGAGCCTCTCATGGATGGGCGCTAAACGGGTACCATTTCCCTCCTCGTGCAGGAAAGGTAGAAAAAATCACCATTTAGCCGACCATTCACGCAAGTTATCAGGCAAACCAGGGACGCCATCTAAAACCTTAATGTAAATCTCATTGGAAGCCACTCGAAACTTACACACCGGCGATCCCTCAACAATTACTGTCGAAACAAGCACCTTGCCTGAAAAGTCGACATCAATCTCAACCACACCCGACACACCAAGCATTTCACTGAAATACTCATCAATAGTGTCGATGATAACAGATTTAGCCTTCCTCAAGGCAGCCAACCTCTTAAGTATTTTAAAAATGGTCGAAATTGATCCATTGATAACCAGACGAGCTTTGTTTTTGGTCTTTTCATAGCCGACTTCCAACCTATCAACTGACAGATAGAACAATCCCGAAACAGGAATCGTGACGGCCGGCCCAGCATAGGAAAACACGTACTCAAACTGGCTCATTGTTGCACTAAAACTGACAAGGCTCTCTCCAGCAACAACGAGGCTCGCCTCCGTTTCCAAATAGCTTTCGACCCGCCCCGACCTACTAATTTCCATCTTGGATTGAACATCAAATCCCGTCGTCGTACCAGCCAAAAACTCCTCGATGATTGAAATACCCAATCGACTTGGGTCCAAGACATACCCCACCGAAACTTTGTCAACAGTCCGCAAAGGGCCTTGTCCCTTGAGCATGAAGTCTTGAACTTTGATCTCAGATGGCATATTTAAAATCGAATCTTCTCGAGCCCATTCAGGCACAAATATGACCGGCGACTTCAAGGCAACCTGAGAATTTTCCACGCGCAAATCGGCCTCAGCAAAGACTCCTGTGCCCAATGGAATATTTTTCACTCTCGATGCAGTCATTGTGGGGCCATTAGAGAAACCAATTATTGAGATATTGCCCTTCAGTGGTTCATCGCGGTCGGACTGCGTTTCAACACGAACCCCGTGACAGGCACCTGACCAAACAGGACTCGTTCCAGAAAAAATCAGTCCTGTCGTCAAAAGACAATCCACTCCCGTCAACACTGAACCTTCTGAAATCCGATCGCACTTCATCTGGACATCGCTGTCACTTATCAACAAACCACACCCACCAAAAGAAAGCGGCGAGCCTGCCTTCGAGATCAACAAGTTAGACACGTGAATCTTACGATCAGAAACAGACAACACCCCTTCCATAGACCAGCCAGGAGCCCAAGGCATAAAATTTGATGGCGACAGGTTGATGGGGAGCGATGTGACAATTTCATCGCCCGACCGCCTAACTTTGATCGGGGCTTGTATCTTCATTTTCATCTGATGTTGATCGAACCTCAACCCTTCACAGACCCACAGATCGCCACCATCTCCATGAAGAAGGCACCCCGTCAACTTGAACCTATCACCACCAACTGCCTTAATGATGATATCTTGGGGCTCTTGTTTGACGACCTTGGTTGAATCAATATTATTTCCCGATTCACCTAAGTTCTCAGAGTTAGCAGTCGGATCATTCCTACTGGCATGTGTCGCACTCCCAGAAATGTCCTCGTCGGGGTATGCAATGAAAATGCCAGCACAAATCAATGCGCCGACAATAACCAGACCAACGACGACGACGACGACGACAACAACAACCCGCGACAATCCAGATGTTTTCTCACCTCGGTCTCCCGATGGTGGTTGACCGTCATCTGATGACTGAGGCAAGATTTCGTCAGTCATAATTACATCTCCATCAGGCTAGATTGGGTTTTAGTTCTTGATTGTGGTCGCCCTTGACCGACATTTGACAAAAACGCTGGTCCTTTATTAGCATACACGGAGCATGTTGGGACGACGCCAGATCCCAACTTTGGACTAAACATCAAGTCAGTGGGAGTCTCTCCCGCTGTTGGCGCAGGCTCTCATCATCCTCCAGCGCCCTGGGGTGGTAGAAAGTCTCCTGGAAGTACGGGTGACTCAGGATATGGAGACGTTGGACTTCCAACAGGGCTCCCATGATCTCCGCGCGCAGCGCCTGCCTTTGGATCTCATTTTTAAGACAGTCCACAAGCTCCTTCCGAGTCCGTCCCGTGAACGACCACCACCAGGAGAGGAGCACCCCAGCCCCAGCGAGCCGAGCGAGGTTGAGTTCGTTCTTTCCTGCGAGCTGATCAAGGAGGATCAACCCCTCGGCGAGGCGCCCCAGCAACTCGTTCTGGAGCGCAAACGAGGCTTCTCCGACTTTCCAACTCTTCGCCGCCTCCAGCAGCGCGTCTCCAATGACCTGCGGTCCAGGCCTGACCGCCACAAGACTCGACGGAGATTTAAGATTACTGAACGCCCTCTCGGCCTGTTCGAAAGATGCAAAGTACGCCTCCTGCGTATTAACGACCTCGCTCATATCCCCAGGATTGACGCCACGAAAAGTTGCAGTGTAGATATCAACCACATAAACCCTTAATCCAAGACAGGCGAGCATGAATTGATGATCGTCGCTGGCTGCGCTGGCCCGCTCAATATCTACAGGCGCCATCGTGGAGAGAAATTGTGGCGCCCTCGAAAACTGAGGATGGTATTTGTGCAAACTGTCTCGCAACCGCTGACACTGCTCGCCAGGAGACATATCAATGGCTGGTGCTGCAATATATCTTGGCCACTGACCGCCGACCTTGTTGTTGCCATAGGAAAACAGCCGATATTTTCCAGACCAAATGCCCCCATAAAGATCCTTTACATAGAACTTATTGAACTCTCTATACCTGTCCCTTGGATCGTCCGGATCAGAGGTGGCCGACGTGTCGATTGCAACTGTTTCTGACTTGTAAATCGACAACTCCGGCCAAAGACGAGAGGATAGACTTGATCCCCAAGGCCAACTATGAACCCCCTGAAGAACATGAACGATATAAATCAACTCAGTCAACGAGGAAGCGTGAATGTAAAACCCCTCCTTAGCCTTACTGACTTCATCGCGCCAATCAGCCCAAAACCTTAAAGGTGCATCGGGCATACCCCTTTTTTCTTCGAGGCTGTATAAGTGCTCAACGATTTTCTCGAGGAAGCCCTTCTTTGAAGGAGGCAAGGCATCAAGATCGGATGCGAGTCCCTCTCGCACACTGTCGTATTTCACCTTTTTAAATCCGGAGTGAGCCGAGTAGACGCTCCAATATTCTTCGTGAACAGTCCGCTCAAAGTACTTTATTTCATTGTACGAAACCAACTGTTTAGAACCACTGACCTTCAAGGTTTCACTCAAGTATTTCCAGAGGGCGCCCTCGTAATCGTCCGCGAGCTGCATCGCAAGGGGCCTGGGCTGAACGACGATCGCGAAAGCCTTGAAAGCATCCCTCGCTTCGCGCCGAAGCTGGTCTCTCGTCTCCCCCGTCGTGGTCTGGTCACAGATGGCATCAAGACGATCGACAAGCACGCCAATCCGATAATTCCTACGTAGGCGCGTCCAAAGCTCCCGTTGAGTGAAGAACGCCATCTCAAGGTAGTCTCGGTGGAGCCCGCGCGCCTGGAGGATGACATCGCCCCCAAGGAAGGTCATGTAGACGTGATCGACCACCTTCGAAACCACCATGTAGACGAGCGGCGCAACCAGAGCCCCGATGACAAGGCCAACCGCAGGCGTCGCGGCGGAGGCAAGCCCTCCTGCGATCGCGGAGACAACCAGACCAGTCACACCCGCCTTGACTGCATCAAAAACCATGGAGTCGATGGCATCATCCCAACGGATGTGACCTCGTCGGTAGCGATCGCCGTTGACAAGCGCGCTGATGACAAAGCCCACCACCGCAGCCAGGAGACCATCTGTCAGAGGGGCTCCAAGAAACTCCGCTGGCCAGAGGCCCACATCGTCCAGGATCTCAAGCAGCTGGGGAGGAACCCCACGATCGACACCCATCGCAACAAGGAGTTCGCGGGCCTCCTTGAGCGTCGAACGCGTTGAAGAACCCCCCAGGCCTTTCGTAGTGTCGGCCTTTGACAGGCCAGATACTTCAAGGAGGGTCTTGAACAAGGGCTCCAGTTGTTCACGAAGCCCCGAATCAGCCCGCTCCGAGAAGTTCTTGACCAGTTGCGGGTTGAAGCGGAGCGTCGGCTTTGCATCCGCATCGTTCAGGAACGCCTTGAGGAGGTCGCGGCCAGCAGAGCTGAGCAACGAGTCGAGAAGCGCATCGATGACGCTGTCGGACAAGCTTGAGCCATCGTCCGCTTTCAGACCGCCCAGCACTCGCTCAACAGGCTCCTGGAAATTGTTCATTGTGCTTCACCCACACGTAACCAGTTGACCTTGTCCTTCACCACAATCGATCTGAGGTGCCGATGGAATCGGGTCGCAACGCCAGAGCCGCCCTGGGGCTTTGAAGCAGACCGCCTCTCCTCTTCACGCTCACCATCTGAGTCGAGAGAGCAACCGCCACGGCATCTTCCACTCTCATAACCCTTCAGTATCGTATTGGACGGCATCGGACTATGTAAGATGTTGCCCACATCGCTCTATCAACTCGGAACCCGACCCATCAACTTGGAGACCCTGTGGTCCCACGGCCTATCCATTCCCATTCGGAGACTTTACCCCGACTCAACCGAAACTTCGACCAGAAAGGGAAGGCTAGCCACTAAAATCGATGCAGCCATGAAAGCGGATCATCTTGATCCGTATAGATCAAGATGATCCGCCTCACTGGCCTTCACCCCCGCCTCCCAGGACAGCTGCTGCCGCGATCTCGATCCCAAGAGGCCGAGGGCCCTGTGGGAGAGCAGGAACCTGGAGGTGAGATCCCGCACTCGCAGGGGCTTCGAACGAACTTCAAGGATCTGCGCTCGTAGGGGTGCTCGGCAGACGGTCGGCGGGTTCAGGAGGAGAGGAGCGGGGTGGCCCGGAGGGATGCGGTGGGGCGACCTGGAGGGGTGGTGAAGAGAGAGGGCGAGGGAGGGGGGACTCCGAAAGGAGGATAGTGGGACAGTGTTTCTGGCCGGATCGCGTGCCCCATCACGTGCCCCATCTGCGTGTCACCGCGCCTCACCCTGCGTCTCCCGGTGCCGGTTCGACGTCGTGTTGGCGGGATCGAGCCCGTGATGGAGGGCGCCCCTTTGTGATTCACCACCCGGGAGGATGCTCCTGGTATGGGCCTGTCGCTCGCCCGCGATCTGTTGCGGTCCATCGGCGCAGACCTGAAGCTCATCCCCAGCGACAAGGGCGCCACATTCAAGGCAATCCTCAACTCTCAGGTGGCTCGGCCATAGCACCGGTCGGCGTCAGGGTTTCGCAGCGTCATGAAAGCACCAGGATGGTGGCGCGACCCTCGTTGTCGATCTCGAATGACCAGGTGCAGCGGCGCTCTTCAAAGACGAGCATCGGGGCGGGCAAACCCGTCGCCATCTCGATCCTCCGCGCCAGACCCTTGCCGCACCCCTCGCCGCGGCAAGCCTTCGAGATCGCCTGCCGGGAGCACCCGATCGCCGTGGCCAGCTCGCTCATGCATTCAAACCCGCGAGCCTGTTGATAGGCGGCCAGCAGACCGATCGGCCTGGGCACCGTCACCGTGATCTTGCCGTGAAGCATGTGGTCACACCGCCACGAAATGGAGCGCCCATGACGCCCTTTTGGAGAAAGATCGCCACGATCCGTTGACATCGGCCGAGCGAGCGAAGCAAAGGCGAGCCCGCATTGGTCGGGTGTCTGCCTTGAAGGTGCCCAGGAGAAGCCTAGAAGAAAGGCTGTTGACTGGTCAAGTATCCAGCGTCACGCTTGTTCAGAGGCGCTGCGCCGCGTGGAGCGCCGCGCACGGTGGTGAGGACATCGGGAGGGTCAAGGCGATGAACGAAGAGGTGATCATCAGGGCGCTGGGGGATGGCCGGGCGATGTACCGGCTTCACCTAGCCGGGGTGTGCGATTCCAACGCGAGGGCCATCAGCGCGCCGCTCGAGCGCCTGATCGAGCAGGGTCGGGTCATCTGCTTCGGGCCGGGCCAGGTGGTCCTGAGCCGCTGCCTGCGCTGCGGCGTTCGGGGTGAGCCGGTGATGCAGGGCAGGTGCGTCCGGTGCCGGGCGGGAGGTCTGCAATGAAGTGGCTCGAAGACGTGACGAAAGCCACGCAGTCGCTCTTGACCTTCGGACAGGTGATCGAGGCGGCTCACCTCCACGGTGTCGACTTCTTCGAGATCCACCCCGAGCGGCTCACCAGTGAGGCCGTCTCGATCCACAAGGCCAGGGGAGGCGCCTGGGTGGTGATCCACCAGGGCTCGCAGGAGGTGGTGCGGACGCGAGAGCAACTTCTGGAGGCGCTCGGGAGGATGACACGAGCCGGGGCGAGCTGAATTTCAACGACCAGAACAACTGGGCGATGGTCGCAAGGCCCGTCATCCTGCCCCCCTTTGTGTCAGGGCGTGTGGGTTCCGTCAAGTATGAAGGCGAGATTCCAGAAACTCTGACGGGTTGAGGGTGGTCGGCAAGGCCAGGACTGCGTGAGTTGGTTCGTTGGGACGGCCCATCGAGTTTGAGCAAGCGTCCATGGTGAAGTATCCG
>SYOX01000093.1 GCA_005804885.1 Pseudomonadota bacterium | reverse complement strand
TCGCCCGGCTCGGCGCCGCCCGGCGGCCCCCCGGGCGTCGCCTCGGCGTTGACCGGCCCCTCGCCGCCTTCGACCGGCACCTCGCCCTCGGTCGGCGTCTCGCCCTCAAGCTGCGGCTCGCCGTTGAGCAAGCCCGCGCCGTCGCCGCCGATGACCAGCTCCTCGCCGCCGCCGTCGCTCTTGTTCTCCGCCACGGGCGCGGGGTTGGCGCTCTCGGGCGCGGGCGTGACGACCGCGGGGCCCTGGGCGGAAGGATCGGCGCCCTCGGCCGGCGGCGCGTCCTTGGCCGCCTTGGCCGCCTGCTCCTGCTTGAGCCGCTCGACCTCGGCCGGCGAGATCTTCTGCGCCGTGCCGCCGGACATGCTGTTGATCGCGTCGTCGGTGACCTGGAGCGGGTCCTTGAGCTCGGGCGCAGGCGGCCTGGGCACCTGCACCTGGGCGCCGTCGGCCATCGAGCCCTGCATCATCTGGGCTTCCTTGCCGCTGAGCTCAGCACCAGGAGCCCCCGCGATCACCTCCGCGGGCGCCGCGGGGTCGCCTGCACCTTTGCCCGTCGCGCTATTTTTATTGGCAGCCTGCTTGGCCTTTTCGAAGAGCGCTGTAGGACGGCCCGTGCTCATGGTAGATTGTCTCCGAGGGTCAACAGACCTACAATGGGGTCTGCTCCAGCAGCCAGCCAGTCGCAGGTGGAGTTCCTGGGACCTTGGATCCCGACCATCCTATTCATCTTCAAGACATAACACAATGCCCACGCCCGACGACGACCTCCTGCACCTCGCCATCCCCCTCATCATCGAGGCCGAGGGCACCGCCGCCTTCCAGCACAACATCCCCGCCGTCGAGGCCCTGCTGGCAACGGCCACCGACATCGACATCGACCCCGACTCTCTCCCCCCCCTCTGGGTCGCCCGCCTCGCCCTGCGCCTGGCCGACATCATGCTCCAGAGCGTCCAGCTCGACCGCGCCAGGATCTGGCTCGACGCCGCCCAGGGGCAGCTCGACAAGATCGCCGACCTCCCCGATCACCTCGCCCTGGACCTGCGCCTCCAGACACACCGGGCGCGCCTGCTCGCCCTCGACCTGCAGCCCGACAAGGCCCGCGCCCACATCGCCCGCCTGCGCGCCCGCCTCGACAAGCTCGACGCGCCACCGCCTGCCGCCAGGGCTCGACTCGACCTCGTCGCCGCCGAGCTGCACGCCCTGGAGCGGCACTACCCCTTCGTCGAGGAGATCCTGGATCGACACCTCCACCGCGAGGGCGCCTTCGACGCCCCCGACGACCTCTGGCGCGCCCTCGGCCTGATGGCGCAGGCCCACCAGATGTGCTTCGAATTCGATCAGGCCGCCGCACGCTACGAGGCCCTGCGCGACCTCTGCGAGGCCCTCGGCTCACCCCTGGACGCCAACGACGCCCTCCTCGGCCTCGGCCAGTGCCAGATCGGCCGCGGCGACTTCCAGGCCGGCCTCGCCACCATCGCCCTGGCCACCGGCCGCTTCCCCGACGCCCTGCGCCACGACGCCACCGCCCGCCTCATCGGCGCGCACCTCGCCAACGCCGACCCCGAGGCCGCCCTCGTCGTCGCCGAGCAGGCCGCCGCCGACGCCGCCGCCCACGACGACTATGTCGGCTACGTCCGCCTCCTCGGCGTCATCACCGCCCTCTACCGCGCCCTCCAACGACACAAGGACGCCTATCGAAACCTCGTCACCATCCACGGCTTCCTCCACGCCCGCTTCGGCGACGAGGCCGCCGCCCCCATCAAGAACCTGATCAACACCCTGCGCGATGACCTCGGCGAAGACCGCTTCGAAGCCCTCGCCGCCGAGCTCCTCGCCGAAATGCGACAGCGCCAGGGCCACGCCGGCTGACCTCCGGTGGCCGAGGCCGCACCTCGGCCCGCCCCCCTGACCCATAATGATGATCGAAGCCACCAAGGACTGACCCATGACCGACCACCAGGAAGCCCCCCAGGGGACCCGCGCCCTCATGATGCAGATCGGCGCACGCCTCTCCGACCAGGGCGCCAACTACGACGTCAACAAGGACGGCTCCATGCTCGCCCTGATCGGCGAGGCCGGCTGCGGACGCTGCAATGGCGTCATCGCCGCCGAGATCGTCGAGACCGACGCGCCCATGCTCCTCGTCCAGGTCAGCTACAGCCTGCCCTTCGACCCCATCGACGAAGACCGCTGGCTGGCCGTCTACGAGCTCATCGCCCTGCTCGCGCCCCACATGACCCTCGGCCACTTCGAATACGATCACGAGGTCGAGGAGCTGCGCTGGCGCGCCCACCAGCTCCTGCCCCCCACGGGCCCCTGGGACAACACCCTCCTGATGGCGCTCCCGCTCGAAGGCATCGACGTCATCGACAGCGCCTTTGAGGCCTTCGACAAGGTCATCAGCCGCGGCGACGACGCCAACCTCGCCGTCGCCGAGATGCTCCTGGCCCAGGTCGACGGCGACCCCGTCGAGCTCTTCGGCGAGGAGATCCTGAGGATGGTCCAGACCGCCCGACGGCGCGTCGAGGGCGGCGACGCCGCGCTGATCGATCGCGTCTCCGCCCTCCTCGTCAGGCTCACCGACTGATCCCCGACCCTCAAGGCCCGCAACCCTGACGCTTTTCCGCCTCGTCGAGCGCCAAAGCACGCCGCAAAACCCGAATCAACCTTTAACGCGGCGCGCGAAATGGTGTACATTCACCTCACTTGACGGAGGGGCCTGTGCATGACGGTGGCTGGAGCCATACAATCGGACTTTGACAGCTACCTGGGAGAATGCCGGGATCTGATCATCGAGGAGATCAAGGACATCGTCCCGAAGGACCCGCGCTACGGCCCGGTGCTCTACGAGTTGATGCTGGAGTACCCGCTCAGGAAGGCCAAGGGCTTCAGGCCGGCGCTGTGCATCGCCACCTGCCGGGGCCTCGGCGGCCACCTGGAGCAGACCCTGCGCACGGCCGCCGTGCTGGAGCTCTACCACAACGCCTTCCTGATCCACGACGACGTCGAGGACGAGTCGCTGATGCGCCGCGGCCAGCCGACGCTGCACGAGGCCTACGGGGTGCCCATCGCGGTCAACGTCGGCGACGCGATGCTGGCCCTCTCGCTCCAGCCCCTGCTGGAGAACATGAAGCAGCTGGGCCTCGGCACGGCGCTGCGCATCCTGCAGATCGTGGCCGACATGGCCCGCGAGTCCGCCGAGGGTCAGGCCCTGGAGCTCTTCTGGATCCGACAGGCGCGCTGGGACCTCCAGGACGACGACTACTTCCACCTCGTCCACAAGAAGACCGGCTGGTACACCTTCATCGCCCCGATCCTCATCGGCGCCATGATCGCGCGGGTCGATGAGGCCCACCTCGGCCAGCTCAGGGTCTTCGCCGACGAGCTCGGGATCGCCTTCCAGATCCAGGACGACCTGCTCAACCTCGTCTCCAGCGAGGACAAGTACGGCAAGGAGATCGACGGCGACCTGTGGGAGGGCAAGCACACCCTCATCCTCATGCACGCCATGCGCTGCGCCGACGAGGCCGACCGCGCCCGAGCCCACGAGATCCTCAAGACCCCGCGCCGCCTCAAGACCCAGGAGCAGGTCTCCTGGCTGCGCGGCGTCGTCGACCGCTGCGGGAGCCTCGACTACGCCCGCGACATCGCCGAGACCCGGGCGCGGCAGGCCAGCGCCATCTTCGACGAGACGCGCTCCTGGTTCCCCGCCTCCATCCACCGGGCCTTCCTCGAAGAGCTCATCGAGCGGGTCATCACCCGGAACACCTAGAGGAGCCTCATGGGCCGCTCAGAGACCGTCGCTTTCGAGCAGTGGAGAAGAACAATCCTCAACCAGGGCGCGCTGACCCTGGCTGCACAACATCAGGTGAACGCCATGTCCCACAACCCCTTCGCGCCTCCCCCCTACGGCCACCATCAAGGCCACCACCACGGCCATCACCACGGCCACCACCACGGCCCCTCGTACTGCCTCCACGGGCAGCCGCACGGGATGTGCGGGATGTGCGGCGGCCAAGGCCACCCGAGCCCCGGCGACATGCTCTACCAGCTGAGCCGGCTGAGCTTCTACATCCAGAACCAGCTCGCCGGGCTCATGATGAACTCCTACAAGGCCTACGGCGGCGGTTACGGCGGCGGCTACGGCGGCTGCACCCACGGGCGCCCGCACGGCCAGTGCGGCCAGTGCTGCAGCCACGGCCACCCCCACGGCCGCTGCTGCCCCCCCCCGACCAGCTGCGAGCCCTGCCCTCCTCCCAAGGCCAGCTGTGAGCCCTGCCCCCCTCCCAAGGCCTGCAAGGCGCCCAAGGTGAAGTGCCCCCCCGAGCCTGAGTGCGGCCTCGAGATCATCCCGCGCCTGTGCCTCAAGATCACCGACTGCAAGGCCGAGGGGAGCTTCGTCGTCGAGAACAAGGACCGCTGCGAGAAGCGAATCCGCATCAAGATCAAGAAGTTGCGGCCCATCATTGCCAACGCCCTGCGGGTCAAGCCCGACTACACCGTCACCGTCACCGTGGACGGCGCGACGACGACGACCTCGACCCACATCGTGATCCCGCCCTGCAAGGAGGCGACGATCAAGGTCGTCATCGAGCTCAACGGCCGCTTCAGAGCGGGGCTGAGCTATGTGGGCGAGCTCATCGCCTGCACCGAGTTCGAGCGGCGGCGGCTGCTGATCGACCTGACCGTCCCCGAGGAGTGCGGCTGCGACAAGAAGCACTCCCCGGACAGGGAGATCGAGCAGAAGAAGGAGAAGATGTGAGGATGGGAGCGAGCCTTGACGAGCTGCCGCGGTTGATCTTCGGGGAGGCGCGCTCGCCGGGGGTTGGCGAGCCTTGGGCGTCCGAGGCTGGCCAGTCCCCGGCGAGCGAGGCTCGCCATACCCCGTTAAATGGGGCTGGACAGACCCCGTTCAACGGGGCTCGCCAGTCCCCGATGAGCGAGGCTGTCAACGGGGCTGGCCAGCCCCTGGCGAGCGAGGCTCGCCAGACCCCCCCGATGGGCGAGGCTGGCGAGCCCCTGGCGAGCGAGGCTCGCCGGCCTGCGGTGAGCGTGGACGACCGGGCCTTGATGGAGGCCTTTGGTCAGGCGCACCGCCTGTTGATGACGCACCCGATCGCGGCGCAGTCGCTCTTTCGCGCCTTCGTGGCCGAGGGGCGCCGCTTCGCGTTGACCGAGGAGGGTGCCGCGCTCAGGGCCGAGCTGGCCGACTCGGAGTTGATCCGGCAGGGTCGCGTGGTGTGGGAGGGCAACTCCTTCAACATGCTTGAGGAGCAGAGCCCCTCGTCGACCCTGCTGCCGACCGCGCTGCTCGACGCGCTGGTGGCGGCCACCCGCCACGACGACCTCGACCTGCTCCTGGATCGCTTCGCCAACCCCTGGAGCCGCGCCGATGACGCACCCGACGATCCAACGCCATAGCGACGCCTTCGACGACCGCAACCTCTTCCTGGCGCTCTCGCTCGGGGTGGCCTCGTACGCCGGCAAGCTCGACGCGGCGGTGGAGGTGGCGCGGCGCCAGAAGGCGGCGCCGGGGTCGCTGCCCGCGCCTGACGGCGACAGCGAGGTGCTCTACTTCGCGCTGGGGCTGGTGGCCTTCTCTCGGCGGGCCGTCGGCTTCCTCGACGCGGCGCGGCGGCCTCAGGCGACGAGCGAGCCGGGGGAGCAGATGCGCGGTGAGAGCGGGTTGAGCCTGCGGGGGATGATCGAATGAGCTTCGGCTGGGGTGGAGGCCCGCTGGGACAGGGTCGGCAGGGCGAGGGGAGGCGCGACCCGATCGGCGAGGCGATCGTCCGGGCCGACTTCTTGAGGCGGTCGCCCTTCCCGTACAGCGGCGTCGGGGGCCACAAGGAGTGGTGGCATTTTTGCGTCCACGGCCCCGAGGTGGCCGCGCTGATCAACTTCAGCCTCGTCGACGAGCGGCGCCGCGAGGGGCCGGCGTGGGTGGAGGTGTCGCGGCTGACCTGCCTGGTCCACGACGGGGCCTGGGACGGCGACGTGGAGGTCTTCGGCGCCGACGAGGCCGAGGCGCCGGGGGGGCGGGTCAGGGCGAGGTACGGGCACAATGTGATGTTTTTTGCGGACGGGGCCTATCACATCCGGGTCAAGCTGCGCGAGCGCCCGGTGGAGATGGATCTGGTGTTGCGGCCGACGTGCCTGCCGGGGCGCGCGCCGAACCTGCCCCTGGAGGGGGGATCGCCGATCCAGTGGGTGGTGGTGCCGAGGTTGCTGGCCACGGGGACGATCACGGTCGGTGGGAAGGTGCACCACCTCAGGGGGGCGCCGGCCTACCACGATCACAACTGGGGCCACTGGTCCTGGGGCGACGACTTCGCCTGGGAGTGGGGTTTCGGGCTGTCGGATCGCCTGGAGAGCCCGTGGCACATGGTCTTCGTGCGGCTGACCAACCGGGCGCGGACGCGGATCCTGGCCCAGGCCCTGTCGATCTGGCGCGACGGCCGCCAGCGGCGCACCTTCCGCGAGCAGGACGTGGTGTTGCGACACGAGGGGCTGCTGAGGCCCTCGGCGGTGACCAAGATCCCGCGCGTGATGGGGCTGGTGGCCCCGGAGCTGCCCACCGACGTGCCCAGGCGCCTGCACGTGAGCGGTCGGACGAGTCGAGACGCGGTGAGCTGCGTCTTTGAGGGTCACGACGTCGGCCAGGTCATCATCCCGAACGACCACGACTTCGGGGTCACGATCATCAACGAGGTCAGCGGCTACGTGAGCATGGAGGGGCAGATTGGCGGTGAGGACGTCCACATGGCCGGTCGAGCGGTCTTCGAATTTCTTGGGTCCTGAGCCGGACACCTTCGTCGGCTTCCTGGCCCGCTCTCTGGCGCTGCTTGAGCGCGAGCACCCGGAGGCCTACGCCCGGATGTGCGCGGCGCTGGCGAGGCGCACGGTGCTGCTCAAGGTCGATGACGAGGCCATCGAGCTGCGCTTCGGCAAGCGGCGGCTGCGGCTGGCCGAGCCCGGCGTCGGAGGCGGCCAGACGGTGCGTGCGGTGACGGGCCGCGCGACGATCCTGGCGCTGGTCGACGGGCGCCTGACGCTGATGGACTCGGTCATGCAGGATCGCTTCGAGATTTTTGGCGGGCTCGACGACCTGATCGCCTTTCATGAGGGTCTGATGTTCTATTTGCACGGCGCGGTGCGCGCGCCCTCCTTCCCGGCGCTGCTGCGCCGCTTTCGGACACTGGAGACAGCGCGATGACAAAGTCCAAGTCAGCTTGTGAGCCCTGCGGCCCTCGGCGCAAGGTGGCGATCTTCGGCGCCGGAGTCTCGGGGCTATCGGCGGCCCACGAGCTGGCCGAGCGCGGCTTCGAGGTCGACGTCTACGAGATGGACATCGGGATCGGGGGTATGGCGCGGACCCAGTACGCGCTGGCCCCGCACGAGGACTGCGCGGCGGGCTGCGCGCCGGGCTGCTGCTGCGAGCCGCCCTGTGGGGCCCAGGGTCCGATGCAGGCCACCGACCTGCCTGCGCTGCACCCTCACTCGGTGCTGGCCTTCTCCGCCGACGGCCAGCGCCTGGCCGGCGGCAGCGTCGGGGTGAGCCTCTGGCGCACCGACACCGGCCTCAGAGCCGAGACCCTCGGCCACCGCGACGAGATCACGGCCCTGTCGATGTCGACCGACAAGAGCCGGATCATTACAGGCAACCAGAACGGCTTCGTCGAGGTCTGGGCGACGGACACCCGCCTTCGCACCCACTGCATCGACCTGTCCGACGAAGGCTCCATCCTCGCCGTCGACGTCCGCGACACCAACGGGCCGCTGGAACTCGAGGCCGTGACGGCCTCGACCACGCGCACCTACGAGAGCCTCCACACCGTGCACCTCGTCGATCAGGATGTCCCGGCGCCTCTAGACGCCACGGGGGTCTGGCACGGCGACGGCGGCGAGCTCGTGGCCGCCTTCGGCTTCGACGGCGGGCGCTTCGTGGTCCTGGCTGAGGGCTGCGAGGGGCCGACGCGGCGATCCTACGTCGCCGAGGGCCTGAGCGCCATCAAGCGGCTGACCTTCTCGACCTGCGGCTGCCTCGTGCTGCTGCTGGACGCGGACAACCGGCTGCTCGTCGGCCGGATCGACGGCGATGACTTCGAGGCCCTCGGCCCCGTCGTCGTGCCGGAGAAGCAGGTCGAGACCTTCAGCCTGTCTGGCTGCGGCTGCTTTGCGCTGATCGTGGTCAGAGACGACAACGCGGTCTCCATCCAGTGGCGACGCCCCGACGCTCTGGGCGAGGTCATCCAGGAGCGCTTGCACATCGGCCTCCCGGTGGATCCCGAGGAGGCGGCGTCGGACGACGATCCGCCCCCCCTCTTCGAGCAGGATGACCTGCCGACCGAGCGCTTCGCCATCTCGCGCGACGGCGAGCGGTTGCTGGTCGGCCTCAAGGGCAGGCTGATGCTCTGGTCTCTGACGACGGGCTCCGTCATCTGGCACGAGCTCCTGCAGCCGCCCCTCAGGCCGGTCGCGGACGACCTCAGGCAGGACGGTCAGGGGCACGGCGTCAGGGTGGACCCCCGCTTCGTCGCGCTGTCGGGCGACGATCGGGTCGCGCTCGTCGCGTGGCGCGCCTTCATGGAGGGCAAGCGGCGCTGGTTCATCGATGTGTGGGATCTGCCCGGGCAGAGGAGGCGCCCGCTGCTCTCCAACGCGCTGACCAAAGAGATCAACGAATGGTTCGGGGACGAGGAGTTCATCCACGCCTCGATCGCCCAGCGCTGCGGCCGCCGATCGGTCCTGATCTCGACCGGCTCCAGCCTGGACAAGATCCAGGCCTTCGCCCTCGACGACCACTGGGCAGGCGACGTCACGATGACCGCGCGCGCTGCGCTGGCGGTCAGCACCCACCCCTGCGCGCAGGCCACGCGGGCGATCGTGCTCGGCGTCGACCCGAGCGCGCTGAGCAAGACGCACCTGGTCCTGACGGGCCTGGTCAGCGGCCAGATCGCGCTGCGCGGCGCGACAATCGGCCTGGCCAGCCCCAGCCCGGTGACCGCGCTGGCCGCCTTCGGCGTCTCCACATCCTTCTACGTCGTCGCAACCGGCCATGAGGACGGCACGCGGACGCTCGGCACGCTCAAGTTGTCCAACTCCACCGGCGACGTCTACAAGCGCATCTACGTGGGGCAGGTCCACCAGGGGGCGCTGACGGCGCTGGAGATCAAGCCCGACTCCATCAAGCCCGACATACTGCGCGTGCTCAGCGGCGGCCGCGATCGCCTCGTCCACCTCTGGACCGTCAGGGCGACGACCAGCGGCACGATCACCCATCTGACCTACGTCAGGACTCTGCACGGCAGCGAGGGGCCGATCACCGCCATCGCGATCCGCCCCCTTGACCCGGCGCTCGACCCGGCGGCCAGCCTGGCGCCCTCGCCGCCGGCCTTCGGGGATCAAGCGGCGGTGGCCTCGCGCGACCCGCTCAGCCGCAACAACGCCGTGGCGCTCTGGGATCTCAAGGACGCCCAGGAGCTTGTGCGCTACGAGCCCCACCCCTGGCGCTCGCTGCCCGGCGAGCACGGCTTCCGCTTCTTCCCGGCCTTCTACCGCCACGTCTTCGACACGATGGAGCGCACCCGCATCCGCAATGAGCCCCGCTTCAGGGTCGCCGACAACCTCGTCCCGACCACGAACCAGGGCATCGCGCTCGAAGACGGCCTGCTGCCCCACGAGTTCTCTCGCAAGAAGCAGGCCTCCACCGAGGCCATCCTGCGCACGGTCCACCGCTCGCTCTCGGGCCTGGGCTACACGATGGGCGACACTCTGCGCTTCCAGATCAAGGTCATGAAGTTCCTGACCTCCAGCGACGCGCGGCGCAAGACCTACCAGGAGATGTCCTGGTGGGACTTCATCGAGGGCTCGCGCTTCAGCCCCGGGACGCAGAGGGCGCTCAACGTCGTCCCCCGCGTGCTGGTGGCCATGGACGCCAAGCGCGGCGACGCGCTGACCCAGGGCATCGTCATGATCCAGCTCATGATGGATCAAGGCTCCGAGGGCAAGAACACCGACAGGGTCCTCAAGGGCCCCTCCTCGGAGATGTGGTTCAACAACTGGCAGGATCACCTCGAAGACCTCGGCGTGCGCTTCCACTTCAACCACGCCGTCGAGCAGGTCTGGCTGACCCCCGACAAGGACAAGGTGGCCTGCGTCGCCGTGCGCCGGCTCGACCACGAGCACGCGGACTGCCACAAGCCTGCGCTCCTGAAGTTCGTCAAGGCCGACTTCTACATCATGGCGCTGCCCATGCGCGCCGCCCAGGACATCCTGCGCGAGACGGTCCACGCGGTGCAGGGCTTCAAGGCCCGCGGCGACGTCAAGCGCCTGCTCAACTACAACGTGGCCAACTCCGAGGCCTGGATGAGCGGCCTGCAGTTCTACTTCGACGACGACTTCTCCATCGTCCGCGACGGCCACATCTACTACCCCGACTCCGCCTGGGGGCTGTCCTCCGTCGCCCAGGCCCAGTTCTGGGATCGGGATCTGCGCCAGACCTACGGGATCGCCGGCATCATCTCCGTCGTCATCGGCGACTGGGACACCCCCGCGCCGCAAAACCCCTCGCGCCCCCCCGATCAGTGGTGGCAATGGAGCCAGGTCCCCGGCCTGAACGCCCGACAGTGCACCCCCGAGCAGATCGCCCGCGAGACCTGGCGGCAGATCAACGCGGCCGCCAACGGCCTCGACCTCGTCAGGCGCCGCGAGGTCCGCGGCCGCACCGAGCTGCCCGAGCCCCTCTACTACCACCTCGACGACAAGCTGGTCTTCTCCGCAGCCGGCGTCGAGAACCTCTCGAAATACCTCATTGCCCCCGTCGGCGAGTGGGAGAAGCGCCCCGGAAAATTCACCGACCAGAGCGGCTACACCCTCCAGCTCGGCAACCTGACCTTCGCCGGCAACTTCATGAAGACCCACACCCGGATCACCACCATGGAGTCGGCCAACGAGTCAGGCCGCCACGCCGCCAACGCCGTCCTGTCCGCCCCGGAGGCCTGCTACCACGGCGAGCGCGCCGCCATCTTCCCCATCGAGCGCTGGGAGCCCGCCGACGCCGACCCCCTCAAGGAGCTCGACGACCTCCTCTTCAAGATGGGCAAGCCCCACATGCTCGACATCATCGACGCCATGGCCCAGGTCGACCGCTGGTGCGCCAAAGACCCCGAGCAGACCCTGAGCGACTTCGTCCTCAAGAACAACCTGCCGCCGGAGCTGGCCGATATCCTGCGCGCCTGCGCCCCGTCCATGGACGCCTTCTACCGCGACGCGACCCAGAACCCCGACCCCAAGGCCATCGACAACAACAACGACCGCGACTACGTCTCCCACCTCTACAAGCTCTACACCACCTGGAGCCCGATGGAGTGAGCCTCAGGCGCCGGGCCGCGCGAAGCCGGGCAGGAGCATCGCGGCCATGGACTCGGGCGCCGTGATCGTCTGCGCCCTCATCGCCGCCTCGGCCTCCTGGCGCGCCTGCGCGCCCTCCTGGCCGCCCTTGAGGGCGCCGAGCCAGTAGCGGGCTGCGGCGCCGTGGAGCCCCATCGGCACCTCGACAAAGCCCGCCAGCGCGCTCTCGAGCCGCTCGACGGCCGCGACCTCGTCGCCGCTCAGGTGCGCGACCCCCGCCTCGATCCCCGCCGCCAGCGGCGCCGCCCAGGGGGAGCCGACCGCCCGGATGTCCCGGGCGAGCTTGCCGCACAGCGCCAGCGCGCCGCGCCGCGCCGAAGGAGGCCCGACGGCGGCCTGCGCCAGCGCCGCCCGCGCGCGCAGATCCCAGAGATCGACGCGCGAGTTCTCCATGCGGAAGAAGCCGGCGGCCTTGAGCTGCGGCAGGGTGCGCTCGACGCGCGCCCAGGCCGAGGCGCCCTCGCCGTCGTAGAGGTCGGCCTGGACCGCCGCCATCAGGTGCAGGTAATGGACCAGGTGCGTGCCCTTGCCCGTCCAGCGCACCAGCGCGCCGTCGGCGATCTCACGGGCGCGGCGGCTGTCTCCGTCGGCCAGCCAGACCATGTTGGGCACCCCCAGCGGCAGGCCCAGCTCGGCCAGCAGATCGCCGCGGGCGCGGGCGTCCCGGATGTTGTGGGGCAGCCGCTCGCGCATCTCGGCCAGCCGACCCATCCGCGCCAGCGCCGTGTTGATGAAGCTCTGGCAGTTGGAGATCTCCCACGAGACCCCCGTGCACTCCTCCCGGAAGATGGCGATGGCCCGCTCCAGCGCCTCGACGCTGCGCTCCCAGTGGACCTCCATGTAGGTCGAGGTCCCGGTCGCCATCAACACCCAGGCCCGATCGTAGGGGCGCCCTCCCTCCTGGGCCAGCGCGCCGACGCGCTCCAGCAGCGCGTCGGACTCCCTGACCCGGGCCGCGCCCCCGAGGGTGGCCTTGAAGTTCGCCTCGAAGGCCAGCGCGCGCACGATCCGCGAGCGCTCTCCCATATCCAGCGCGTCGCGCAGCCCTCGGACCGCCAGCGCGTGGCCGAGCATCGGATCGATGGTGGAAAAACTCGTCGACGCGCTCCAGCACACGTCGAAGCGCTGGAGCACCTCCGGGTCAACCGCGCCCTCCTTGAGCGCGAAGTCGAGGCCGCGCAGCTTCAGCCTCGCCCGCTGGTAGAGGACCGAGGCGATGGTCAGGCCCGGCGAGCGCGGGATCTTGACGCCGACGCCCTCCAGCACCGTGGCCATCAGCGCCGTCCCCTCCTCGGCGTGGCCGCTGCGCAGGTACTGCTCGGCGGCCCGCTGGCGCAGCGAGAGCAGCGCCTTGGGGTCGCTCGCCCCCCGGCCCTCGATCTCCGCAGCCGCAGCTTCGAAGGCCTGCCCCGCGGCCTGCCCCCGGCCGCAGTTGCCCAGCGCCTCCCCGAGCGCCTCCTGGAGCGCGGCGACCCGCTCGGGGTCGTCGTTGAAGCCGACCACCTTGCCGTAGAGGTTGGCGGCCAGTTCGAAGGCCAGCGCGCCTGCGGCCCGCTCGGCCGCCTGGAGCGCCCACTGGCCCGCTTGCCGCCGCTCCCCTGCCGCCTCCAGGTGGTGGACCAGGGCCAGGGGGTCGGGGCGCTCCTGCGCCAGCAGGACCCGGGCGAGCTGGCTGTGGCGCTGCTGCCGCGCCTCGTCGGTCAGCCGCCCCACGACCGCCTCCGCGATCTTGTCGTGGTAGGTCTCCACGAACACGGCCTCGCCCTTATGGGTCGTGCGCACGAAGCATTGCTTGCGCAGCCGCTGGATCTCGACCATCGCGCCGGGGCCGACGACGTCGATCTGCCGCAGGAGGGTCTGCTCCAGCGGCTGAACGGACACCGAGACCAGCTCCAGCAGCACGCGCTCGGGCGGGGCCAGCGTGGCGACCCGCCAGTGGACGACGTCCTCCAGGCGAAAGGCCTGCCCCGGCTCGGGCGTGTGGCTGGCCAGCCCCTGGAGCAGCTCGCGCAGCCAGAAGGGGCTCCCGTTGGCGTCGCGCAGGATCGCGTCGGCGTCGATGTCCTCGGGCAACTCCAGGTGCGCCGTGATGTCCTCGATCAGGGCCCTGCTCTCGGCCTCCTCCAGCGGCTTGACCTCCAGCTCGCGGAACCACTCCGAGGGCCAGGACAGCCCGCCGGCGTCAAAGAGCGCCCGGAGCACCTCGCTGTGGGATCGATCCTCGCTGCGGTACGACAGCAGCAGGAGCATGACGGGCGGCGAGGGCGGCAGCAGGAGGCTCTGGAGGAGTCGGACGCTGTCGAGGTCGCCCCACTGGAGGTCGTCGATCCAGATCACGAGGCGGCGCCGGGTCGAGAGGCGCTTGAGCAGCCCCTTGAGGCCCTCGAAGCCCTGCTGCTGGATCTCCTGGAGGGAGCCCTGCGCGGGGGGCAGGAACATGAGCGCCCGCTGGACGGCCTCGACGCGCTCCAGGGAGGGGAAGAGCCGCACGAGCGCGGGCAGCTCGCCCATCGGCAGCAGGTCATTGGCCGCCTTGGGGGGGAGCCCGCCGAGGTGGCTGGACAGCGCGTCGATGACGCCGTCGAGCGCCTTGTAGGCGACCGCCTCGCGGGGGTGGCAGCGGCCGCGCAGCACCCAGGTGTCGGGATCGCGGCCGAGGGGGGACAGAAAGCGCCGCAGCAGCTCGCTCTTGCCCATGCCTGAGCTGCCTTGGACGGAGACGACGATGGGGACGCCCTCGTGGGTGACCGAGAGCGCGCGAGAGAGCAGGTCGAGCTCGCGCTGGCGGCCGACGAAGACGCGGGCCAGCGCCGCCACGCTGGCCGTCTGCATCTGGGTCGAGCGGCCCACCCCGCCGGCGCGGCTCAGGCCCGCGCTGGCGGAGTCGTTCGCGGAGGCGGTCCAGGCCTGGACCGCCTCGTAGCCGGCGCGGCGCTCGGGGTCGCGCTCCAGGAGCCCGGCGATCAGCGCCGCCAGCCCCGGCGGCGCGGCCGGGCACAGCGAGGCCAGGGTCGGGGCCGGGGCGATGAGCTTGTCGCGCATGATCGAGAACATGTGGCCGTTGAAGGGCAGCTGGCCCGTGAGCGCCTCGAAGAGCGTCACGCCGACGCTGTACCAGTCGCTGGCCGCGGTCAGCGGGCCATCGGTGGCCTGCTCGGGCGACATGTAGGCCGGCGTCCCGGCGAAGCCCAGGGCGTTGGCGCGGTCCTCCGGGTTGAGCGCGGCGACGAGCCCGAAGTCCAGCAGCACCACGCGCCCGGCCGTCGTGACCATGATGTTCGACGCCTTGACGTCGCGGTGCAGCTTGCCGGCGTCGTGGAGCACCTTGAGCCCCTGGGCCAGCATCGCCACCGCGCCCTTGATCCGCCTCAGGTCTCGCACCTCGAAGCGCGACATCGCCGAACGCACCAGCTTCGGCGTCGGGGTGGCCCTCGCGGGCGGGGTCAAGAGGGTCGGGTGAGGCGAGGGGGGCCGGGCGAGGGTCACCAGCGGCGAGCCGGTCGCCTCCAGCGTCTCGGCCGTGACGAGCGCGACCCGCTCCGCGTCGCCGCGCAGCCACGCGTCGAAGTCCACCCCGGAGATCAGCTCCATCGTGTAGAAGCTGACCCGCTCGTCGACGACCAGGTCGTAGATCTCGATCAGGTTCGGGTGCGACAGGTCCGCCAGCGCCCGGAACTCCTCCTTCAGGACGTGGATCTGCCCTGGCGACAGGCTCCCGAGGGTCTTGAGCGCCACCTTGCGCTCGAGCTGAGCGTCCCAGACCCGGTAGACGACCCCCATGCCGCCGGAGCCCAGCGGCTCCAGATCGGTGTAGCGCTCGGTCGCCTCGATGTATCGCTCAATCCCCTTGACCATCCAGCCCACACGCTCGCGGCCGACCCCTTCAGGTCGACGCCGGGTTCAGCTCTGCCCGCGCTGCCACGGCGCCTCCGTCGGCGGCACCATGGTGGGCGGCAAGGTCAGGACGTGGCGAAGCGGCATCTCCAGCAGCGCCTCGGGCGTGGCCCGCAGCATCGCGTCGCGCGCCTGGCACATCAGCGGGGCGTCCACGTCGCCTTGCGTCGCCACGGCCCGGGACATCGCGGCCACCTCCGAGGCCCGCGGCCACCTGTCCCACGCGTAGGCCAGCAGCGCCCGCTCTACATTCTCAGGATCGCGCCTGAGACACCAGGCCAGGTGCCACGCGCTCTCGATCGCCTGACACCCGCCCTGCCCGATGTCCGGCGTCATCGGGTGGGCCGCGTCCCCCACCAGCCCGATGCGGCCCGACGACCACCGCTCCGCAGGCGGGCGGTCGAAGCTGTCCGTCCGGACGATGTCGCGCGCCCTCGTGGCCGCCAGCAGCGCCGGGATCGGCCCTCCCCAGCCCTCGAAGCGCTCCAGCAGCGCCGCCTTCTCCGCCTTGGCGCTCTCCTCGCGCTGCCCCTCGGGGGACTTCAGGGTCGCGTACCAGTAAACCTGCTCCGGGCCCAGGCACACGCTCCAGAAGCGCAACCCGAGCCCCACCGAGGCCGTCGCCACGCCATCCTCCAGCGCGATCCCGGCCCTGCGCGCCACCCCCACCCACACCGTCTGGCCGACGTACTCCGGCGCGCGCTCCCCCAGCACCGCCGCCCGCACCGCCGAGCGCAGCCCGTCGGCGCCGATCACCGCATCGCCCCCGACCTGGCGCCCACCTTCGAAGATCGCCACCGCCCGCTCGCCGACCTGGGAGACCCCCTCGCAGCGCGCCCCGAAGACGATCGACCCCGGCGCCAGCGCGCCGGCCAGGATCTCAAGCAGCGCGCGGCGCGGCACGCACACCGTCGGCGCCCCAAGCTGCTGGCCCAGCCGGCCGATGTCGCCGCGCGCCAGCAACCCTCCCTGGCTGTCGCGGATCGCGCCGCCTACGACCACCGCGCCCGCCCGCGACACCGCCTCGGCCACCCCGAGCCAGCCCAGCACGCGCATCGCATTGCTCCACATCAGCAGCGCGCCGCCCTCCGCCCGCAGCCCCTCGCCGCCTTCGAAGACCCGCGCCCGAAGGCCCGCGCGCTCAAGCGCCAGCGCCGCACACAACCCCCCGATCCCGCCGCCGATGATCACTACGCCTTCGTTCATGAAAACCACTCACCATAAAAACATCGATCCCGTCAAGACCGAAGCGCTTGACCTTTGGATCGCGAAGTGTCAGTGTCGTCCCTGGCGAGACGAACAACAAAATCAACGAGACGGCCCGGCGGGTTGAGGCTCCTTTTCCTCCCCCCAGACACCTCTCATCCCACGCACCTCGCCACCCTCACACCCCGCCCGCCTGCGCCAGATACATGTGGCACCGCTTGACGTAGTGCCTCCAGCTGAAGTCGATCTGCTCCAGATCCGCCGCCGTCAACTCCCGCACCACCCGCGCCGGAGAGCCCAGCACCAGGCTGTAGGGCGGAATCACCTTGTTCATCGTCACCAGCGACCCGGCCCCGATGATGCAAAACTCCCCGATCTCGGCGTTGTCCAGGATGATCGACCCCATCCCGATGATGCAGTTGTCGCCGACCCTGGCCCCGTGCAAGGTCACGTTGTGCCCGACGGTGACCTGATCGCCCACGACCGTCTCCGACAGCCCGTCCGTCGTGTGGATCACCGCCCCGTCCTGAACGCTGGTCCGCGCGCCGATCGCGATCAAGCTGTCGTCGCCCCGCAGCGTCGCGCAGGGCCAGATCGACGACTCCGCGCCCACCCGCACCTGCCCGATCAACACCGCCCTCGGGTGCACATAGGCCCCCGGATCGATCCGCGGCGTGTGACCCCCAAGCGTCTGGATGAAAGGACCCTCTTCTCCTCGCGACATGATTCAAAACCTCCCGCGCTCAACCGCCGCCCCGATCCTTACCCCAGCGCCGACCCGCGCTCAACCCGCCGCACGCCCAAAATCGCGCTGGCATCCGCCCCACACACCCTTTATACCTGACACCCGACAAGCTCTGACGCGCCTCCATCACCACCTGACCCGCACCACACGCCCGATCGCCCGATGCGAAGCACCCTCACCCTCGTCGCCCTCATCGCCCTCGTCGCCCTCGTCGCCCTCACCGACCTGCCGCGCGCCGACGCCCAAGACCCCACCGACCCCGAACCCCGACCGCCAGCCGAAGCCCCGACGCGCACTGACGCCATCTTCTTCGCCATCACCGCCGGCCTCGGCCTCGCCTTGCCGGATGACCCCCAATTCGACCCAGGCCCCACCCTCGGCGGCATCTGGGAGATCACCTTCGGCTGGGGACTGACCGACTCCCTCGCCCTGGGCATCGACTTCGGCACCTGGCAGAACAGCTGGCTCGGCCTCCCCTTTCACTTCCACAACGCCTTCGCCCCGCGCCTCGAATTCGACCCCGGACAGCTCGACGGCCTCGTCCTGAGCCTCGCCGTGGGCCTGGGCACCACCGACGGCGTCCGCCCCCCCAACCACACCCGCCACGGCCTCGCCATCACCCCCCGCGCCGCCTGGCGCTGGGACATCGGACAGGGCTCCACCCTCGCCCTCGTCACCGGCCTCCACGTCCACCCCTACCTCGACTTCCCCGAGGTCGCCCTCATCCCCTTCCTCGTCGGCGAGCTGCGCATCTACGGAGACACAGGCCATGGACCCCGCTAGAGTGCTGATTGGTTTGAGGGACCGAGGTCGTCGAGGCCGACAGCGAAGACGCCGTCGGCAAGGTCGAGGCCAAGGAGGAGAGCGCAGGCGGGCCGTTGGCCCGCCGAGCATCGACGACGCCGGCATCGGCGTTGTCGGACCGACGAACGACGGGAGTCAAACCAACCAGCACTCTTGCCGGCCTCCCAGCACCCCCCACGCCCGAAGCGCGATCAAAAAACGGCCCCTCACCCCGACCGCCGCCACGATCCTCGCCCTCGTCCTCCCCCTGATCGCCGCGACCGCGCACGCCCAGGCCCAGGCCGACGACCTCGACGCGCACGACCGCGCCAACCATGGACGCGCCGGCTCGATGTTCTTTGGCATGAACCTCGGCCTCGGACTCGCCCGCGTCGAGCAGCCGGGCCTCTCCGACGACCCCTCCCTCGGCCTGGAGTACGACGCGATCTTCGGCCTGGCACTCACCCGACGATGGGCCGCCAGCCTGGAGCTGTCCACCTGGCAACCCCCCAACCTGGACGGCAACCCCTCGCACTTCCACATGTTCGCCTGGCGCGTCGAGTACACCCTCGGCCCCGCCGACGGCCTCGTCCTCTCCACCTCACTCGGCCTCGGCCTCGGCGACGGCTCCCAGAGCAAGCGCATCGGCAGCGCCAGCGCGCTCAGCCTCGGCTACCGCTGGCCCCTCGCCGACGAAGTCACCCTCGCCATCGAAGCCGGCGCGCACGGCGCCGCCTTCACCGACGGCAACGCCCTCATCCCCTTCACCGCCCTCCACCTGCGCTTCTATGGCCGATCCAAGGTCCGCTTCGATTGAACACCCCCACCCAGGCAAAACCCTCCACACACGCCCCTCGACCTGACCCCCCAAGGCCGATCCCCCTTCAAATCAGCGCCACCCATCCTCAATGATCTGATATCAAAGGCCCCAGAGCCTTTTTTGAGGCACACGCAGAGGAGACACGATGCCAGGACAAGTGGAGTTCTTCTTCGATTACGGCAGCCCGGCCACCTACATCGCCTGGCGCCGACTACCCGACATCCTCGCCCGCACCGGGGCCGAGCGCATCGATCGCCCCATGCTCCTCGGCGGGATCTTCAAGGCCACCGGCAACCGCTCGCCCATCAGCGTGCCGGCCAAGGGCGCCTGGGCCATCAAGGACATGGCGCGCTTCTGCGCACGCCACGACATCGAGATGTCCATCAACCCCTGGTTCCCCATCAACACCATGCCCCTGATGCGCATGGCCACCGCCGCTCTCGAAGATGGCTGGCTCGACAAGCTCTCCGACGTCGTCTTCCCCGCCATCTGGGTCCACGGCCAGGACATGGGCGAGCCGCAGGTCGTCGCCGACGTCCTCTCCAAAGCCGGCATCGACCACCGCGCCCTCTTCGAACGCATCCGCCAGCCCGCCATCAAGGACAAGCTCCGCGCCGTCACCGACGAAGCCGTCGCCCGCGGCGTCTTTGGCGCACCCACCTTCTTCGTCGGCCAGGAGATGTTCTTCGGCCAGGATCGCCTCGACTTCGTCGAGGAGGCGCTCACGAAGGGCTGACCCCACGTCACCCCCTCCACAGGCTCCACCCCGATCCTCACCCGACTTCACGCAAGAATCCACGCACGACGCCCCAGGCCGCGCGCTCAAAAACCCAGCACCGCCTCGATCTCATCGGGGCCGGCAACCTCAGCCGCCCCCCCCACCTGCGCCGTCGACGCATCCGGCACCGCCCCACGAGCCAGCGCCACCACGCCCGACTCCCCCTCATCGCCCCACGCCCGCGCGCTGAAGAGCCTGACCTTGCGCCCCCGCGCCGCGATCTCCAGACACAGATCCAGACCCTCCGGCGCCTCCTCGCACTCCCAGGTCCTGACCTTGACCTGCGCCTTGACCTCATCCTGCAAGGAGATCAACTCCAGCACATCTCCCTCCAGCCTGAACTGCACCGCGTTGGTCAAGTGCCGGTAATTCGACCCATGGATCGTCACCCCGAAGGGGCTCTCCGTATCCAGAAAGAGCACATGGACCCTATCCTTGGGCGTCCTGGGCAGCTGGTTGACCCACGCCCGACCCTTGAGGTGCTCAACCCCCGATCCCTCATCAAGAATCCACCCTCCCACCTGATAGACCCCCGCCGACGCCAACACCAACGCCAGACCCGCCGCCACCTTCCTCGTCGCCTTCATCGCCAACCTCGCTCCTCTTCCTTCACCCTGCCCCAAGCTCAAACAGGGCGTGACTTTCTACAGACTCTGGTCAAAACTCGCCCCTGCTCGCCACAGGCCCCAGGGAGGACCCATGCTCACACTCCAGGAAGCGCTCCTGAAACACTTCACCTCACACCTGAAGTCCTGGAGCCTCGACGACGATGATCGCGGCCTCGCCGCCCTCCTCACGCGCGCCGACAGGCTCTCCGCCAGGCTCGCCTCCTCCAACAACGACGAACACGGCCGCACCGCCGCCGTCGCCGCCGCCATCCTCTCCATCCAAGGCCCCGACCTCGACCCTCGCCTTGACCCCCTCCTGAACACCTTCCTCCAGAACATCCCCCAGGAAGCCGCCCACGACCTCACCCCACCCCTGAGCCAAGCCCTCGCCCTCCTCCCCGACGAGCGCCGCGCCGCCCACCAGAGCACCCTCGCCGGACGCCTGGCCGCCGTCATGATCCCCTTGTCCTGGAGAGGCTCCCACCAGGGCCACCTCCTCTTCAAGAACCTCCCCTTCGCCTACGAGGCCATCGAACTCGAAACCAGCCGCTCCCTCGCCAACCAGGACCCTTACGGCTCCAACTCCCTGTCGTTGCTCAGGTTTACCCTCGACATGGACCCCGACACACCCCCACAACCTCGCCTCGACGCCGCCCTCGATCGCATGCTCAACAGCTACCGAAGAAACTTCTACACCACCCAGGAGGCCCTCGACCCCATCCTGCGCTGGTGGCCCGCCGACCGCCTCGAAGCCGCCCTGCTCAGGCAGCGCGACCAGGCCTGGGAGTTCTTCCCCTTCTGCCCGACCCACCCCATCGCCCTCTGCCTCGTCAAGCTCGCCAAACAGAAGATCAACCTCAACGCCTTCAGCAACCGCATCGAAAACACCTTCGTCGCCCTCGGACCCGTCGCCCTGCCCGCGATCATCAACGGCCTCAACGGCCAGCTCGACCAGGGCTACTTCCTGCTCGTCGCCGCGCTCGGGCGGCTCGCCGAGCCCCAGCACCTCAACACCCTCATCCAACTCCTCAACAACCCGGGCGACTTCGTCGCCTTCACCGCCGCCGAAATGCTCGCCGCCATCGACCCCACGCTCGCCGCCTCGGCCCTTCGACTCCACCCGCCCGAACAGCCCTGGGCCGCCGACCTCCTGGCGAGGCTCGCCCGCCAGCTCGACCTCCCCCCGCGCCCGACCTCCACCCTCCCCCTGGATGACACCGCCGGGCCAGCCCGCACCCGCGACCAATGGGCGGCCTGGATTCTGGACCGCCTCGATGACGAGATCGTCGAGGCCGACCCCGCCGAGGCCCTGGCCATGGCCGCGGCGCTCAACCCCTCCCACGGCTTCACCGGCAACTGGGTCCTGAGCGGCCACTACAACGACCCCCCCTGCCGACGCTGGCGCGCTGGCCTCCTCCAGGGTCGCCACTTCCTGGCCTTCCTGCTCGACGACTTCACCCGCCGCAACTTCCGATCCGACAGCTGGGAGACCATCTGGCTCGACACCTTGCGCTTCTTCCGACGGGACCACCGCGCGCTGGCCTTCGCGCTGCTGGCCCTCGAACTCAGCGCCAACACCTTCCCCGATCCCGCCGGGGCGCGCTCCTACCTCGACAAGATCGCCGAGATCTTCGGCCAGACCCCCGTCCTGCGCCACGGCGCCCACTTCCTGGAGCACCGCAAGGCCCGCGAGCGCGTCGAACTCTACGGCTGGCTCTGCGACCGAGGCGCGGGCGACGAGGAGCTCCACCTGACGGCGCTTGGCGACACCTCCGAGCTTGTCCGCGAGCGCGCCGCGCGTCACCTGATCGACCTCCACCCCGAGGGCCTCCCCCCGAAGGTCTCGGCGCTCATCAAGGACAAGAAGGCGCACGTCCGCTCCGGCGTCGTCACCGCCCTCAAGCTCGCAGGCCGCGCCGCCGCGCTGCCCGCCCTCAGAGCCGCCAGGGCCGCCGAGCGCTCCAGCAAGGTCAAGGCCCTCATCGACGAGGCCATCCTGGCCTGCGACCCGATCGCCCAGGCCTCCGTCGACCGCTCGGAGCACTTCGGCGCCTACAACCCCGACGACCCGCTGGACATGAGCGGCGCCATGGAGCAGCTCAGAGCCCTGGTCTACGAGAAGCCCTCCCTGCCCCTCTGGGTGCGTCTCTGCGACCTGCTCCAGCGCTTCCACGGCGACGACGCCCTCGCCCTCGCCCTGGACTACCTCAAGAGCCACAAGGTCCACGAATGGCCCGCCGAGCTGCGACAACGCCCCTGGGGGTGGAGCAAGATCGAGCCGCTGGCCGCCATCACCGTCGCGAACGACAAGCTCACATGGCTCCCCGTCAGCGTCCTGATGGCCGGCGGCGGCGACGCCTTCATCGACGCGCGCCTCAAGCTCCTGGAGGGCGGACGCCGCGCGAGGCTCTTCCAGCGCGAGGACGTCCCCGTCTTCACCGACGCCGTCGCCCGCGCGTGGCGCTGGTGCCAGACCCAGGGCATCCCTCCCGAGAACCTGGAGGTCCGCGTCGACGGCGGCTCGGTCCACGCCAGCTACATGATGCGCGCCGAGTCCACCGCCCTTGAGCTCTGGCAGGGCTTCGGCGCCACCCTCGAGCGCGGCAACTCTCGCAAGGAGAATGAAGGCGAGGAGCACGGGCTGAGGCTCGTCCGCGTCACGCTCCCGAGCAAGCACCCGCTGCGCGAGGAGCTGGAGCTCGGGCGGCGCAAGAAGTACCTCGAGATCGCCCCGCTGATCGGCCTCAAGACCCCGACCACCACCGACCCCGTCTGATACGGAACCACGTTTGAACCACTGTCATCTTGGGCTTCCTGGCGGCCCAACATGGAAGTGGCTTGAGTGTGGTTCCGTATGAGCCGCGCCTGCACCCTCACCGGCAGATTCGCTCGGTGAAGTCACGATCGATCGGACCGCCCCACGAGCGCCCCACGCTCGACAAACGCCCCACGCTCGACGCTCACCCCCACGCCACACGAGCACCCCACGCTCGACGAACGCCCCACGCTCCTCGCACCGCCCCCGTTGGGGACGGGCTCGTCGGGTGGGGCTAGAATTTCAGGGTGGGCTGCGCCCATCGGGCGCAGACCGGCGGGCGGACGACAGCGGATCGCAGGGGCGGATCACCGCACCTAAGTGGGCCTGCAGATTTGGTTTTTCACTGTCCCGGGTGTCGACCTGGGCCGCCCGCTGGCCTGCGACCGACAGGGCGCAGCCCACCCCGCGTTTCTAGCCCCACCCGACGAGCCCGTCCCCCCTTGTGGGGGGCGGTGCGAGGAGCGTGGGGCGTTGTGGGGCGGCGCGCGTCGAAGAGGCCTTGAGCCTTCCCTGAGCGAACCTGCCCTCGCCGGGAGCCTGTCATCTTGCGCCTGAAGGCCCTATCCTGCTCCTTCGACAGCTCCAACGCTTCCTGGGAGATTGCCATGGCCCGCCGACCTCCTTCCGCCCCTCTCGGCGCCGATCGCGCGACCGCGATGATCGCACCTCATGATGGGATCGTCGCGCTGGCGCAGATCGACGCTTGCGCGCGGGGTGGTCGATCGAGCGTCGCCGCCCGGGTGGCCGCGCTGGCGTTGCTCGGGGGCCTCGGCGCGCTCGGGGCCTGCGGCGACCCCGCCTCGGCGCCGGCGCCGGAGCCCGTCGAAGACGTCGGCGGCGCCGAGCCCGACGTCGTCGAGGAGGTCGACCCCGGCGAGTGCTCTGGCGCGCGCGACGACGACGGCTTCTGCCTGCCTGAGCCGCCGCGCCCCACCCCCGAGGCGGAGTGCCCCGGCGGCGAGCGCGGCGATGAGGGGATCTGCCTGCCCACGCCGCCCGAGGCGCCGCGGATGGCGGCATGGCGCTGCCCCGAGGGCTGGGAGGTGGCCGTCGAGCTTGACGGCGACGCGGGCGGCGACGGGGTCGCGGCGCCGGTGAGCGTCTGCCAGCCCCCGCCGATGCCCGAGCAATGTCCGCCGGGCTCCCTCGCACGGCCAGGTGAGGGCGGCTGCGTGAGGCAAGGCCCGGAGTGCCCGCCGGAGGGGGAGGCGTGGCACGCGGAGGCCGCGATCCGGGCGCGGGCGCCGGGCCATCAGGGCGCGATCGTGTACGTCGGCGCGGGGATCGAGGGCGGCGGCGACGGATCGCGCGGGGCGCCCTTCGGGTCCGTGGCCGAGGCGCTGGCGGCGGCCGAGGACGGGGGCATCGTGGCGCTGGGGCGCGGGGAGCTGACCGAGGCGCTCGACCTGTCGCGGCGGGTGGCGCTGGTGGGGGCCTGCACGGAGGGGACGCTGATCACCGCGCCGCCGAGCACGACGGGCTTCGTCCTTCAGCTCTCGGGCGCCGCCGAGCGCGTCAGCGACATGAGCCTCTCCGGCGACCGGGGGGGGATACGGGTCCTGGGGCTGCGAGGGGCGGCGTCGATCGTGGCGGTGCGGGTCGACGGGGTCCAGCGGGTCGGGGCGACGGCGCAGGACAGCCCCAACGGCGAGCTGCGCTTCGAATCGGTGGTGATCGCGGGGACGCGGCCAGACCCGGGGGGGCAGAACGGAGGTCAGGGGCTCATGGTGCCCTCGAACGCCTCGGTGACCTTTGAGGGCGGGGCGATCATCGAGAACCACACCCTCGGCGTCTACGTGACGGGATCGCGCAGCAGCCTCGCCCTCCGGGACACCCTCGTGGCCGACACCCGCGCCCGGGCGAGGGATCGCAAGGCGGGCCGCGGGGTGGTCGTCGAGGCCAGGGCCAGGCTGACCATGGAGCGCGTCGTGGTGGCCCGCAACCTGGACGTGGGGGTCATGGCCCTCGGATCGGGCTCCGAGGTGACCATGACCGACGTGCGGGTGCAGGAGACGGCCCCCGAGCAGGACGGGCGCTTCCTGGGCTTCGGGCTCTCGGTGACCTCGGGGGCGAGCATGACCGGCCAGCGGGTCGCGCTGGTGGGCAACCACGAGGCCGGGGCGCTCATCGGCCTCGACGGCGCGCGCCTTGAGCTGGTCGACGCCCTCATCAGCGACACCCGCTCGCGCCCCGTGGCCCTGTCCGACGGGCGCGGGCTGGTCGTTCAGGACGGCGGCGTCCTGCGCGTCGAGCGCGGCCTCGTGCTCCGAAACCGCGACGTGGGGATACTCGCCTCCGACGACGCCGACCTCGAACTCGTCGACGTCGTCGTGGCCGACACCCTGCACCGCGAAGGGAACCGGGAGGGCGGCTTCGGGGTTCAGCTCCAGGGGCGCTCCGTCGGGCGGCTGACGCGCGTCGCCCTCCTGAGGAACAAGACCGCCAGCATGAGCCTGGCTCGGGCGGACGTCAGCGCCGAGGACCTGATCGTGGCCGACACCCGCGCCCACGCCCGCACTGGCCTGGAGGGCTACGGGATCAAGTGCGCTGCCCAGAGCGCGCTGACCCTCACGCGGGCGGCCCTGCTGCGAAACACCGAGACCGGCGTGCTCATCGGGATCGAAGGGGCCAGCGCGACGATGACGGACCTCAGGATCGAGGACACCGGCTCGCCGCCCGGCCTCAGACAGTCCAGCGCCGGCCTCGGGGTTCAGCAGGGCGCCGTCGTCGAGGTGGTCCGGGCCTTGATCAAGGGCAACTTCTACACGGGGGTCAACGTCGCCTTCGAAGGGAACTTGTCCATGAAGGACGCGCTCATCCTCGAAACCCGCCCCCGGAACGACAACGGCCTCTTCGGCCGCGGGATCAACGTCAGCGGCGGCTCGACGATGACGATCGAGCGCGGGGTCATCGCCCGCAACCACGAGATCGGCGCCGTGGTCCACAACCCAGGCACCCGCATGGATCTGACCGACGTCGTCATCGCCGACACACAACCCCAGCGCAAGGATCTGATCTCGGGCCGGGGCGCGATCTGGGCCGACTCGGCCCAGGGCACCCTGACCAGGATCGTCGTGCGCGACAACAAGGACTTCGGGCTGGCCGCCGCCGACCTCGGCACCCTCCTCCAGATCCAGGACGCCTCCATCCTGCGCACCGAGAAGACCGCCTGCGGGATCCTCTGCCCCGACGCACCCGGCGGCACGGGCCTGATCCTGCTCTACAACGCCGACATCCAGCTCGACCGCTTCATCATCGAGGGCAATGCCCTCGCCGGCATCCAGATCTTCCAGGCCACCGACCTGAACGCCGCCCGCGGCCTCATCACCGCCAACCGCGTCGGCCTCAACGTCCAGGCCGAAGACTTCGACTTCGGCCGCTCCTTCACCGAGGTCATCAACCGCGACAACGACCTCGACCTCGACTCCCAGGACCTCCCCGTCCCCGCAGCCGCTGAGGTCATCGAGGTCATCCCCGACCGCTGACCCCCTCCCCACAACCGAAAAACCCGGATCACCATCTTCCGGTCGGAACACCATGATCCGACACAAAATTGCGCTTGGAGATCCAGCGCACATGCCCCAGAGTCCTGTAGCCACCACAGCACAGGAGGGCCAGACCCTTGACCCCTCGACCCCGACACAAAGCCGCGCGCAGCATTCTGCTCGCCTACCGCCGCCTCCTCAGAGGCGAGTCGCTGACCACCGGGAAGCTGGCCGAGGACTGGGACGAGCAGCCCCGCAACACGCGCATGTGGATGGAGATCCTCGAAGAGCTCCCCGAGGTCGAGCTCACCCAGGACGGCGCCCAGAAGGGCCTGTCGCTGGCCCGCGGCCGCGCCTGGGTCACCGTCGAGCCCGAGCTCGGCGTCATCATGGCGCTGGGCAAGCACGTCCTGCAGCAGTTCGCCGGCACGCGCTTCCACAGGCGCTTCGAACGCCTCTTCGAAGAGCTCGACAACGCCCCGGGCGTCAAGCCCGGCTTCGTCCGCCGACAGTGGGCCAAGTTCGTCGTCCGACACACCAGCGGCCACGGCCACGCCGCCGAACTCGAACCCCTCCTCGACGCCCTGCTCATCTCTCTCGATCTCGAACACAGGCTCGCCTTCGACTACACCAACTTCGAGGGCCAGACCCGCGGCCGCGTCGTCGACCCCCTCTCCCTCATCATCCACGGCGACGAGCTCTACCTCGCCGCACGCCAGGAGGGCGCCCTGAAGTTCTTCAGCCTCTTCGGCATCCACAACGCCCGCGTCCTGGACGAGCCCTTCGAATACCCCGGCGTGGCCGAGTACGACCCCGAGCGGCACCTCGCCACCGGACTGGGCATCTGGCCCGCCGACCGCGACACGACCTGGAAGCTCGTCCTGCGCTTCTCGCCACGCCTCAAGACCTGGGTCCACCGCCACCGCTGGCACCCCTCACAGCGCACCCTCGACCTGCCCGACGGCGCCGTCCAGGTCGAGATGCTCCTGCCCTGGAACCCCGAGGTCCGCCGCTACATCCTGGGCTTCGGCCCCGACGTCGAGGTCGTCGCCCCGACCCACGCGCGCGACGACATCCGAAAGGCCCTGCAAAGAGCCCTGACCACCTACGACGAACTCACAGACGCCAACCCCTGAGAGCGCCTCCCCCCAGACCACCCCGACGCTCAAACCCCCTCGCGAACGACAGACCAGATCGGCCTCGCCCCGCGCGGCGGCGCGAAGGGATCAGACCAGATCGGCCTTCGCCCTGCGAGGCGGTGTGCGAAGGGATGTTTGAGGGAATCAGGCGCTCATTGTTCCCATGGAGGGTGTCGCCCTCGGGTCGTGCTTGCCGATCATGCCGTCGTCGGACAGCTCGCTCCAGTCGACCCAGTCGGTGAAGTCGGCGTAGGCGACGACGAGGTGGGCGCAGGAGGCCACGAGGCGGCTCAGGACGAAGAGGCCCAGCTGGGGCGAGGGCCAGCGGCGGAGCTGGCTGTTGAACTGCGCCTCGCTTCAGGGCTTCATCGGCGGGAAGCAGGACCTCTGCAAGCCCACGAGGGCGTCGAAGTCCTCGTGGGTCAGCGGGCGCATCTGGATCTGGGCTTCGAATTCGGACAGGTCGAGCGACATCTTGCTTCGGTGGGGCTCAGGGATCGTGGAGGGGCGACGATCGAGGGCGGGCGCTAGCCGACGGCCGACATGATCATGCTCAGGCCGCCGAAGGCGAAGAGGAAGATCACGGCGGCGATCATGCCGATGAAGTAGAAGCCGCCCAGGACGATCCCGCCGATGGCCATGCCCTTGCCGGCGCCGCCAGCGGCGTTGGCGTTCTTGATGCCCATGAAGCCGGTGATGATCGCCACGACGCCCGTAATGAAGGAGATGGGGCCGCAGAAGAGGCACGTCAGCACGGAGAAGATCCCCGAGATGAGGGAGATCATTGCCATCTGGTTGTCTTGCATGTTCTTGTCCTCGTCATTCCATCAGGTCGCGGTCGAGCGAAGGTCGCCCGCCGTCTCAGCGCGCCCATGATGGACCTTCAATCGCCTCAAGGCAAGGGCGGGCGCGCGCCCGCCCCCCTCGACGCAACGGACAAACCCAACAACGGCGGTAGATTGCGCGATTATGAGGGCGATCTCGGCGCGGATCGCGGGGGGCTGGTCAGGCGTCGACGAAAGGCGTAATAGACCCCGTCGGGAACAATGGTCAGCGTCGGGCGGCGCCATCGCGTCGAGCCAGGCAGCAATCGGGCGCAGCGGGGGGATGAATGGGTTTCTACGATAGCCTCAAGTCGAGGTTGGAGCGCTTCCTGCTGCGCGGGGTGATGGTGCATCTGCTGGTGGTCGCAACGATGATCGGCGGGATCTCGGTCATCGCGGGCCTGCTGGTGAGGATCGGGGTTCACGACGCGGGGAGCGTCGGGGATTCGATCTGGTGGGCCTTCCTGCGGCTGACGGACCCGGGCTACCTGGGGGACGACGTGGGGGTGGTGCGCCGGGTGATCTCGACGGTGGTGACGGTGCTGGGCTACGTGCTCTTCATGGGCTCGCTGGTGGCGATCATGACGCAGTGGCTCAACCAGACCATCCGGCACCTGGAGGGCGGCTACACGCACATCGCGCGCAAGAACCACATCTTGATCCTGGGATGGACGGCGCGCTCGCCGATCGTGCTGCGGGACCTGCTGCTCTCCGAGGCCAGGGTGCATCGCTTCCTGGAGCGGATCGGCCTGCGGCGGCTGCACGTGGTGTTGATGGCCGACGAGGTCAACGCGGCGCTGATGCGGGAGCTGCGCGGGCGCGTGGGGGAGTGCTGGGATTCGGATCAGGTGACGCTGCGCTCGGGGACGCCGCTGCGGGGCGATCACCTGCTCCGGGTGGACTTCCTGCGAGCCAGCGCCGTGATCCTGCCGGCGGGCGAGCACTCCGGCGGGGGGCTCGATCACGCCGACACGCACACGATCAAGGCGCTGCTGTCGATGTCGAGCCACCCCAGCGTCCAGCGCCCGGAGCAGCTCCCGCTGGTGATCGCCGAGCTGCTGGACTCGCGGCGCAGCGCGGTGGCCCGTGGGGCTTACAGGGGGCCTATCGAGGTGCTGTCCAGCGATCTGGTCGTCGCGCAGATGATCGCCCAGAACATCCGGCACCGGGCCCTGTCGTACGTCTACACGGAGCTGCTGACCCACCGGGAGGGCAATGAGATCTACGCGCGCGAGCTGCCACAGTTGACGGGCGAGCGCTTCGGGGCGCTGCGCGACCGCCTGCCGCTGGCGATCGCGATGGGGGTGGTCCGGCGCGGAGCCACGGGGTTCGTGGCGCACCTGAACCCGGCGCAGGACTTCGTGCTGGAGAGCGGGGACTGCGTCGTGGTGATGGCCGGAGATTATGAGGACGCTGGCCGCGTGCACGCCGAGTCCCGCGCCCCGATCTCGTCGGAGGTGATCGCGGTGCCGAGGACCGTGCGCCATGATCGGCGGGTCTTGATCATGGGGTGGAGCTTCAAGGTGCCCTCGCTGCTCAATGAGCTTGTCGAGAGCGCCGAGGGCGTCGTCGTCGACATCGTCTCGTCGTACCCGGCCAAGCGGCGTGAGAAGGCCATCGAGCGGGTGGTCAAGGATCTGCGGGCCGTCAAGGTGCGCCACATCCAGGCGGACTTCTCGGTCCCGCATGAGCTGGCCGATGTGGCCCCGGAGCTCTACGACAACGTCGTGATCCTGGGCAGCGACCGGCTGGGCTCCGGCGAGGAGGCCGACGCGCGGACGATCGTGGGCTACCTGGTGCTGCAGGGCTTGCTGGAGGGCCGGACGCAGCGTCCGGACGTCATGGTCGAGCTGCTCGACCCCGGCAATGTGAACCTGCTCGGCCAGCGCCCTGGCGACATCCTGGTCAGCCCGGTGATCATCAGCCACATGCTGGCCCAGGTGGCGCTCCGGCGCGAGCTGCACGCGGTCTTTGACGACCTCTTCGCCTCGGGGGGCTCGGAGCTGGCCTTCAGGCCAGGGAGCGCGTACGGGCACGAGGATGGGGTGTCGGTCACCTTCGCCAGCCTGATGGAGGACGCCGCGCGGCACGGCGAGATCGCTCTGGGCTACTTGCTCGACGGCGCGGGGGATAGACCGCGGCTGCACCTCAACCCGGATCGGGAGGTCCTCTTCAAGCTGGGGGCCGACGACCGGATCGTCGTCCTGTCGAGCGAGCCGTGACCGGACACGAAGGGCCAACGAGCCCTCCGCGCCCAGGCTCTTGATGGCGGCGTCGAGGTCGCTGTGCTAGAAGGGATGCAAAGGCGAGATATTGCGCGGAGTTCCTCATGACAGACAAGACGGACAGGCCGACGACCCCACAAGGGCGATGGGATCTGGCGCCAGAGGCCGAGTTCAAGCCGGACTGGCGGGCTCTGACGCTGGAGGCCGGCGCGCGGATCTGGGGACACGGCGAGGTGGCCGACACCCTGGCCCGGATCGTCCGGGGGTCCGTGGCGGTGTGGGTGGAGGGGCAGGAGGTCGGGCGGGCCCACGAGGGGGAGCTGATCGGCGAGGCGGCGGCCTTCTGCGGGGGTCGCCGGATGGGGGACGTGGTTGCGCTGAGCGAGGTGGAGCTGTCGGTGATTGAGCGCGAGGCGTTGGAGGTGATGGGGCGGACGGACCCGGTCGCCTACGACGGCCTGCTGAAGGAGGCGCTCGACGCGGTGGGGGCGCGCGTCGAGGCGACGAACCAGCGCCTGGCGGAGATATCGGCGGGCCTGATCCCGGCGCCGAGCCCCAGGCGGCCCTCCTCCCTGTCCAAGCTGTGGCTGCAGGTCAAGGGCGACGCGCCCACGGGCGCCCCGGCGCCGGTCGAGGCCGCGCTGGCGTCGCTGCCGGTGGGCAAGGGGGCCCACGCGGCCGCTCTGGCGCTCATCGGCGTGGCGCTCAAGCCGCGGGCGCTGTCCAAGGGAGAGGCGCTCTTCGTCGAGGGCGAGGAGGGCCGCGAGCTCTTCCTGCTCGCCAGCGGCGAGCTGCAGATCACCAAGGCGGCCGGGGAGGACAAGGCGCACGAGCTGGCGATCCTGGGCATCGGCGCGCTGGTCGGGGCCGGCGGCTTCCTGCGAGGGATGTCGCGCGGCGCTACGGCCGTGGCGAGGTCGCCGGCCTGGGTCTGGTCGCTGGATCAGGCGGGCTACGCGGCGCTCGGGGGCCGAGGTCGGCGGCTGCTCGACGAGCTGCTGCTGGTGATGTTGCGGGACCAGCTCAACAACGTCGACATCCTGCTGTCCAGGGCGCGCAGCGGCAACGAGGACCCGGCTCTGGAGGTGATCCTCAAGGCGATGGGCGAGCTTGAGGGGTGGCGCTCGGCCGACGTCAAGCAGACGATGAAGCTCTGACTCAGCGCCCCAGCCGCCGCGCGCGCTGATCCTCATAGAGCGAGGCGGGCCGCAGATCGTCGGCGCGGCCCGGGCCTTCGAGCCAGTCGTCGGGCGCGGCGCCGCTCCAGGGCGAGAGGGCGTCCCAGGCCTCCTCGGCCCCCTCGGGGCCGGGGATCGGGGTGGTGAAGACGTCCAGCGCCGGGTCCGTGCCGATCACGTAGCCGTGCCCGAACTGAAACGATCGCAGCTTCCCGACACCCCAAACCCTCCACATCACGTTCTCGGTGCCCGTGTGTCCGGCGCCGCTGCTCTCGGCCTTGCGGTTGACCGCGTCCCAGCCGTCGTCAAAGCGGCTGTCGTCGACGAGGTTCGCCATCGCCAGCGAGTGGTGCAGCTCGGATCGCCCGATCGTGTGCGGCCCTCGGCGCCCCACCCACGCCTCGCCCTCGCTGCTGTGAACCCGCAGCCAGACGCAGCCGGTGGCGCCAAAGCCCCAGTTCTGGATGAAGTTGTGGCGCCCTGCGCGGGCGACGCAGTCCCGAAAGAGCACCTCGCCGCTCTGGCGCAGCTCAAAGAGGTAGCCATTGCCGCCCCCGCCCCGATTCTGGGGCAGCTCCATCCGACAGTCGGCCACCGTCACCCGCTTGGAGCGCACGACCCGCACGCCGCTGGACTGGAGGTGCGCGCCCGCGCCATCGCCCTCCGCGGGCGCGGCCGGCGAAGGGAACGAGGCGACGCGACGAACCCACCCGTCGGCGACGCCGTCGAGCTCAAGGACGGCGACCTGATCCTGATCCCAGGCCGCGTCCCAGGCCACGGCGTTGGACAACCCCAGATCCTCGACCCCGACCTCCCTCACAGCGCCGCGCTCGACGCGGACGCTGGCCAGATCCCGCACCAGCGCGGGGTAGCGCAGCGGGACGTCCAGCGCGACGCGCGGCGGCGACGCGAGCCGGTCGATGGCGACCACCTGACGCCGGAAGAAGGGCTGCCAGGTGCCGTTGAAGGCCCGCCAGACCCCCGCCATGCGGTGCGCCTCGACGAAGGCCTCGGTGATGACCCAGCCCACGGCCACGTCGTCGCCCACCGCCAACGCGCCCAGGGCCTCGGGCGCGACCTCGATCTCGGACGCGCCCGCCTCGGCGTCGGCCACCAGCGCCAGCTCCGGGCCCTCTTCGAGCGCGCCCCGCAAGGTCAAGTGCCCGCGCCCCGCCATGCCCTCGAAGGTCGTAAAGCTGAGCCGGCTGCGCTCGGCGCCCTCGCCGCGCAACACGACGCCGGAGGCCGAGATCGTCAACACCCCGTCGATCCGGTAGAGCCCCGCCGGGACCAGGACGACGGCGCCGCCAAGGCGCCCGGCCTCGTCCAGCGCCGCCTGGATCGCCGCCCTCGCGTCGACCTGCCCCGAGGGGTCGGCCCCGAACGCCCCCACATCCAGCACCGGAGCGCCCTCCTGCGCTCCCGGCTCGACCTCGCCGTTTCGATAACCCGCGAAGCTGTAATCCTGAAGCCCGCGCCCGGCCTCGTCTCTCAGCCCCGGCGCCCAGCCCTCCGGGTAGAGCGCGCTGCGCCACGGCCCCGGCGGGATCGGATCGACCTCGGCGTCCACCTCGATGGCGTCAACCTCGGCGTCCTCGATCTCGGCGTCCCCGCCCTCGACAAGATCGTCGGCGTCCGCAGCGTCGACCCCCTCGGCAACGTCTTGAGGCGCGTCGTGCGCGTCCCCGCCGTCCAGATCGCCGCCCAGATCGCCGCCCAGAGCGGCGTCGGCCGGATCGTCAGTCGCGGCCGGCCCACCGCAAGCGCCGATCAACGCGACGATCAAGGCGCCGAGCAAGATCAGGGCGTCGGGCGAAGCGCCCCGCAAGGGCGCAGTACACAGGCTGTGACAGGTAGACGTCGCAGGCATGATCCAGCTTGACCTCCTCCAGACGAGCGCCAGAGTAGCCCCTCAAGGCGCGCGGGGGAAGGCATTCACCGGGGCGAACTACACCGGGACAGACTTCAGCCCCTTGAGGCGCGCGGGGGAAGGCCTCTCTCAAAGGCGACCAGGGGGCGCGCCATTCACAGAAAGGGGGCGGCGATCACGAGGTAGCGCAGGATCCGAAGGGGCAGGACGACGGCGGCGAAGAGCGGCAGCGGGAGCCGGACGAGGCCCGCGACGATCGTGATCGGGTCGCCGACCACGGGCAGCCACGAGGCCAGCAAGGCCCACGAGCCGTAACGCTGGATCCAGGCCAGGGCGCGCTGGCCGCCCCAGCTCCCCTCCAGCCGCTCCCTGGCCCGCGCGTACAGCAGCGCGCCGAGGCCGTAGTTCAGCAGGCACGCGGCGCAGTTGCCCACCGAGCAGGCCAGGATCGCCTCGACCGGGGGCGTCGAGGCCAGCAACGCCCCCCCAAGCGCGACCTCCGAGCTGAAGGGCAGGATCGTCGCGGCCAGGAAGGCCACGGCGAGCAAGCCCCACGCCCCGTTGTCGATGGCCCACCCTTCCAAGGCACCGCCCATGGCACAACCCGGCTGAAAAACGTTTGAAATACAATAGACTACCGACCACTCACGCGCTGATGCACGCTGTCGTCAGTCGCCGCTCGATGGCTCCATGAAGCGCAGCTGATTGCCGTCCGGGTCCATGATCGTCATGTTGCGGAAACCCAGATCGGCGTTCGGGGCCTCGGCCACACGCGCGCCGCGCCCCAGAAACTCGCGGTGCCACGCGTCCACGTCCGGAATTACAAAGTGGACCAGGCCGCCCACCTGGCAATCGCCGCCGTGCTGCGTCAGGTAGACCTGCATGCCATCCCGAACGACGGACATGAAGACCGGAAAGTGCGGCTCGAAGCGGTGCTCCCAATCGACGGTGAAGCCGAGCGTGTCGACGTAGTACGCCTTGCTCCGCTCGTAATCCGTGATCCGAAGCGCCGGGACGACTCGCTGCTCGGGCAACCTCATCAGCTCACCTCCTCTGCTGTCTTCTCAGACCCGACGACCCGGCCCACCTGCCCGGCGGGCGCAAGGCGCCCTGAACCTCAGAATGCCTTCAGACCCGCCGGTTCAGGTTCAGCGCCCGGTTCGGCGTGAATCCGCCCAACGTACTCCGGCGGATGATCGTCATTCAAACGTCCGGACGACGCGCGCCAGAACTCCACCGGATCGCACGACTCGTTCACGACGTAGCCGGCGAGCCCGCCACACCGCTCCAACACGCGGACCAGCTCGCTTCGGAGCAGACGCGATCCGATGATCGCCCGCTGGAGCCGACGGGTGCAGGGCCACAGCCGGATCTCGACCGCGTGCGAAAGCTCGCTCCACCGCGACGGCCCGACGCTGAGGTGGACGAGGCCCAGGGCGTGGCCGCCGTCGGGCAGCCTCGGGAATTCGCCCACGACGTCCATCGGCATGTCCGGCCATGACCGGAACGAGACACACACCTTCGCAGGGCCGCTCTGGTCAGCCTCGATCAACTCGGCGCCGCTGTCGCCCGACAGGAGCGGCCGCAGGGCCTCGATCGCCGCACTCCGAGCCGCCGGCGGGAAGAGCAGGGTGTAATCGTAGTCTGGAACCATGAGCGCCCCGAGCCTCCTTCGCCGAAGGTCGCGCTTGAGCTGCGGCCGTCAGCCCTCTTCCGCGCCGTGTCGACCGGATCGAGCCGCCGCTTCGGGCGCGCGCAAGGCCTTGCTGTAGAAGCCAGACGGGTCGAAACAGCAGACCCGACTTTTTCCGGAGGCGAGCATGTCGCAAGCGTCGCTGATCCGCTTCGCCCGGGTCTTGAGCTGCCGGGCCGAGATCACCCAGTGAATCCAGTCCAGGCGAGCGATCGTCGTCGCGTCGTCCCAGACGCTGCGAGCCTCGGGGTGCCCATCGAGGGCCTCCCGCAGATCCGCAGGGATCTCGGGCTCAGGCTCCCTGTCGACCGGGGCGATCTCCAGCGCGACGATGTCGCCAATGTCCGCGCCGGCCGCTCGCTGAAGCTCTCCGCTCACCCGCAGCCAATGGCTCAACCGACCATCCGGTTCGAGCGTCGCCTGAAACCCATGGCCGTTCACCGTGCCTTCTACGGTCGTCCTCCCTCGCCGTGGGAGCTTCTCGCTCACGTCCCTCGGCAGAACGACGAAGGCCCACGACGGATCACCATCAGGCTTCGCCGGGCGGAGCAGCTCTGCGTCGAATCGTGACTTCATGTCGGCCCTCGTCGCTTCAAGCCCGGTTCATCCAACATCCCTGCCAGGCCGCCCGTGGGCGCAGTCCTCGTGCTTCGACGATGCCACCCACCTTCGGCGCGGTCAACCGGCCTGGGGAACACCTCGCCTCGGCGCGGCCTGCACGGAATCGAGCGGGCGAAGACCGGGGACTTCACCGAGAGGGCCGCGGGGCCGGAGGGCGGAGGTGTGCGCGGGGGACGGAAACGGGGCCGGGCGACGGTGTAAGAGGGCACGACGAAGGGGCGGATCGGGAGGGGCGAGGGCTTGCGGAGGGCGAGGAGGGAGGGGTAGAGTCGGGGGCCTGAGGCGTTCATCTGACCTATCCCCAATCATCTCCCGGAGCGGACATGGCGGCCCCCCTTGGACAGCGGATCGCGACCTGGGTGCTTGAGCACGTCGGTTCGTTTCTCTGGGGCTTCGAACCCCGGCTGATGAGCTACATCGTGGCGCGGCTCGGCGCGTTCGGCGCCCTGCGCTGGTTCGTCGCCAACATGCCCGGCTACGAGCGCACGCTGGCCGCGCTCGGACCGCTGCCGACCCACCTGGCGGCCCTGGAGATCTCCATCTTCAACGGCTGCGCCTACTGCATCTACGGTCACGCGCTGGCCTTTGAGCTGCACTATCTCCGGGAGAAGGACCGCCTCTTCCCGCTCGACGAGCACGCGCTCATTGCGCTGGCTGGCCAGGAGCCCGAGCAGCAGCGCAAGGCGCTCAGCGACGCGCTGGTGGCGGCGGGCCTCGAGGCGTTGACCGGGCTCTACGACGATGTACGGGCGATCTGGGAGGGTAAACCCGGTGATCCGGCGCTGGAGCACCTGGTGCGGATGTTCGCGGTGCTCAACGCCTGCGGGATCGAGGGCCGCGTCGAGCCTGACGAGGCGCATGACCCGATCAACCAGGACCGGGAGCTGCGCAGAAGGTACGCGGAGCTGAGGGCGGGATAGGACCGCCAGGGGCGAACCCGATCGTTCATCGCGGCGTGCTGGCGGGGAACGCCGCCCTGCGCGCGGAAGTCCTCCCGAAAACGAAACAGGCACCGGGCCCGCCAGTCCATCTCGGCCTTGGGCGCTGATCGACTGGACGACGGACATCATCGACTCGGCAAAGCCTCTCCGCGCTCGCTGTGGACCCAAAGCCAACCTTCCTCACCATCCAGTCCAGTTGACCCAATCCCCCTGTATCCTCTATCCCTTCCTGATGTTGACCTGCCGCCCAGACCCTGTCTAGAGTTCCTGTTGTCCCTCTTGTTCCCGATGACCCTGAGCCCCGACACCACGCTGGAGTCTACGATGATGACGACCCGTCTCCTGATGAGCACGCTCACACTCTCCTTGCTCGTCGCCTGTGGCAATAAGGACAAACCCAAGGACAAGGCCCCCGATCCCGTCAAGTCCGACGTCACCAAGTCCGATGTCATCAAGCCCGACGCCATCGAGCCCGACGTCATCAAGCCCGACGCCATCGAGCCCGAGGTCGCCAAGCCCGACCCCTGGGCCTTGCCCCCGGCCCCGCCCAGTTCGGTCTACAGCGGCCCGCTGTTCGCCCTGAGCCACGCCTACCCCACGACGCCCGTGGCGCCTCCGGCGGATCCACCTTGGCGCAAGGCCAGCGGCGGCGGCCTCATCACCACGGCGAACGCCGAGGCGTACACCCAGGCGCTCAAAGATTATGTCGCTGCGGACATGAAGGTGCTGCTCTACGACTACCCCGCCTGGGACGCGGGCAAGGCAGGCTGGTACAACGCCCCGTGGCTGACGTCTGTGCGGGAGCCGATTCACGGCACCTATGTGGGCTCATCGTTCACGAAGGATTACTTCCCGATCTCGGGCCTCACGGCGGACATGACCACCCATGTGCTCGTGTATTACGACGACGTGTCGGCGGCGGTGCTCCAGGGCATGTGGGGCCCCTCGGGGATGGACCCGGTGCCGGGCATCAAGGCCGGCCTCGCCCAGTACCCCGAGGGCTCGATCATCGTAAAGCCGGCGTTCACCACGGCGAACGCGACGACCTGGCCCGTGCTCGAAGGCGCGGTGAGCTGGCCGATCTACGCGGTCCCCGATGACGGCAGCTCAAAGGACCCGGTCCTGCAGAACGTGTCGTTCTTCCAGTTCGACATCATCGTGAAGGACAGCGTCGCCTCGCCGACGACTCAGTGGGTGTTCACCACCTTGGTCTACGACAAGAACGCCCCGGGCGACAACTGGGACAAGATGGTGGCCTTGGGCGCGATGTGGGGCAACGACCCCACGGTGATCTCCCCCCAGGGCTGCGACCCGATCAAGGGGGACTGCCCGGCGCTCAACGAGACCTGGATCAACCCCGCCGCGCCGGTCTACGCCAAGGAGACCTTGGGCTGGGGCGGGCGCCTCTCGGGACCCAACGATGGAGCCGTAGACACCAACGCCGCGGTCATCCAGGCCGATGGCAGCGTGAAGCCCTACAACGGCCGCTACGCGATGTCGTCGTGCATGAGCTGCCACCAGAGCGCCGAGTACCCGCTCCAGAACTTCTTGTTGCCCTCGCCGTCTGTCTGCGGCACCGACGGCAAGGACTCCTGCTCGCCCAGATTGGTGCTCTGCGAAGGGGAGACCTGCACACCCTTCGATAAAACAGGCAACCCGCGCGTGGCCTACTACGACTCGGGCTCCCAGGACTTCCTGCAGTGGTTCTTGAACCGCCCGGGCACCCAGGCGGTGAGCAGCACGGCGACGGCGCTGGACTTCGGCATGAACAACGCCTTCAAGGCGCTCCCCGGCTGGGTGAAGGCGACGGGGGGCAAGCCCGTGGGCCACGCGCACAAGCTCTCCGACTACCGGGGTCACCCCAAGCAGGCGACGGAGCAGGCGCCCGCGCAGCCGACGAAGTAGTTGACGACGGCGCCTGAGCGCGACGCGCCGAGGCGGGGACCAGGCACGTTGACCTGCCGCCCAGACCCTCTTAAGACTTCCCATCGTCCGAATCGAGCATCAACCTGATCAAGGCCGAAGTGATCGACCGCCAGAGCTTGCCTGAGATGGAGCCGCGCTCATGTCGAGTCTCGTTGTTCCGCTCGATCCCGGGCACCAACACTGCTTGCATATCGAGCGTCACCCAGAGGGGACGTGCCGAATCCGCGTCGAATCCTCACCAGAATCGCACTTCTCTGAGCTGCGTTCAGCGCTTGAGGAACATGTGCGCGTCGTGGACCACGCGCAGGCGCGCGCGTGGTCGGTGCACGACGCACCCTTTCCGGCCGAGGGACGCTTCGCGGTCCGAATCGGCGAGGCGACCGTCACCACGCTCGACCTCCGGGCGTTCGAGTGCGTCGGCGTCGTCACAACGCTGACGCCCTTCGAGGCCCGCTACCTCGCCGACAACCGGCGACCATTTCGCGTCGCGCTCAGAATCCCGCCGCGAGGCGTCGTGCGCACGGACCTGCACACGCACTTCGCCGGATGCCCTCGTGCAGAAGACCTGATTCGCCTCGGGCTCGAGCGCGGCATCGTCTTTCCCCCGGAAGCACTGCGGCGGGCTGGAGTCCACGTCGACCGGGCCATTGCCCTGACGGACATGGGCGCGCCATTGCGCCGACGCGTTGCGCAGGCGATGCACATCCCGCTGGATCGGCAAGCGACCTACCGCGAGATGCAGTCGGTCTATCGCGTGCGGCAGCCGCTCACCAAACCGATCGACATGTTCGCGCCGCTGCTGTGGCAGATCGCAAAGGACTACGCGTCCGCCGGAGTCGATTACGCGGAGCTGTCGCTGCACCAGATTCTTGAGCCGGAGCGTCTCGCGATCGCCGACACCGAGCTGCCGCGCATTCGCGCGGCGACTGGAGTGACCCTGCGCTTTCTCGCCTCATTCGGGCGCCACGACGATGCCACATGGATCGCGCACTACCTTGGGCGCCTCCTCGACATGTCCGATCACGAAGCCATCGTGGGTGTCGATGTTGTCGGCCACGAGACAAATTCAACGCACGCCTTTGGCCCGCTTCTTGGCCGCTTCGCCCTCGCGGTCGCCGAGGTCCGCTCGGACTTCGTGGTTCGCGTCCATGCCGGCGAGAACCCCAGCCATCCGGAGAACATCGGCGCCGCCGTCGACTACCTGCGCGGCGCTGCCGTGCAGCTGCGCATTGGCCACGGCGTTCATGGCGTCGGAAGCGCTACGCTCGCCGGACTGCGCGAGCTCGGCGCCATCGTCGAGTTCAACCTGAGCTCAAACTTCGCCCTGAACAACGTGCAATCCTTCGACGAAGACGAGGTTCCGATTCGACGGTATCTGGAGGCCGGCGTCGACGTCGTTCTCGGCTCTGACGGGTACGGGATCTATCGCACCGAGGCAGCGCTTGAGGCCGCCGCTGCGCTCGCATGCGGAATAGACGACGACGCGCTCGGCCAGATACGCGAGGCTGAGTCACGCTATCTCGACAAGCGCGATCGCGATGCGGCGAGGCTCGCCTCGTCGAGGACGGCCCCGAGAACCACCCTGGGTGCGGACTTCGAGGCGGTCGCCTTGACGGCCAATCGCGCGATCGGCGCCAACCGGTCAACCGCTCGCGAGGCCATTGAGCAACGCCTGCAATCGCTGGGAGTCTCGTTACTCCCGCGGGATTCGCTTCACGCGCTCCTGCGGCGCCGCCAGGTCGTTTCGGTAGCAGGGGCCTGGAAGGTGAGCTGGGCACGTCTCTCGGAGGACGAGCGGCAGCGCATCACATCCGTGCTCGATGCGCTCATCGAGCAATGGAGTCCAGACGACACCGTGCTGCTGGTCGGCGGGACTCGCCATGGCGTGGAGGCGGTCGCCGGCAGCCTCGCCCGAGCTCGGGGGATCACCGTTGTCGGCACCGTGGTCCTGGGGCACGAGGTCACCGATTTCGACTCAGGACTGTTGAGCCATGCCGCGATCCTCGGCAGCTCGATCTACGACAAGTGCGACGCACTCTATCGTCTCGTCAAAGAGCATGACGGTTGGTGCTTGTTCTTCGCGGGCGGCATCGCCGTCGGCGACGAGATCCAGACCGCGCGCAATCTGTGTCTGAGACGACTGCTGTATGCTGCCGCCGGCGGAGCCAGCGCGACCCATGCCCGCGAAAAACCGTCTCACGCCTTCACCACGGCCGAGGAGGCACACCGGGCCATGACTTCGGCTCGGCGCGTCGGGCGCCTGTACCATGCGGGCGCCAACCCGGCGGCAGATATCGCCGTGTTCCGGCGCAGCGGTGATCGGCTCCTCGTGCTGCTGATCCGGCGACTTGATCAGGTCAACGCCGAACCCGGGCGCTGGTCGCTGCCGGGAGGGTTCATCGACACCGATGCCGAGCCCGGCACACCGTGGCGTGCAGGGCGAGAGTCGCCCCGCGAAGCTGCGGTGCGCGAACTGCGCGAAGAGACCGGACTCGACATCTCGGAGCATGCCGAGCGCCTTGCCTTTGTCGGCGACTTCGAAGGCGGAGGGCGAGATCCGCGCGACAGCGCGTTGTCGTGGGTACGCAGCAGCGCCTTCGCGACCCTGCTCGCGGGCCACGAAGGCGACGAGGTCGTGGTCGGATGCGACGACGCCATCGAAACTCGCTGGGTTCCGCTGACGGAGTTGCCGCCGCTGGCCTTTGATCACGATCTCGTGGTGAGGCGAGCAATGGCGGCGTGTGGATTGGATCCTTGACCGCACAGATGCCAGAACCACAAACACATGGAACACCAGGAATATCGCACCAACGGCGGGACGATCGGTCATCGAGGTAGGCAGCAGGCGGAAGCACCCCTTGAAGCTCGTCACCCCACCCGCGCCTTGACACCCACTCAACCCCCTTGGGTCCGCCATCGCCTCCTGCTTTTGACAGACCGACCAGACCCTCTCTAGACTTCCCATCTTGCGAAGATGGAGGTGAGTGCATGGATCGAAGGGCGTTTCTGGGGCGGCTGCTGGCGGGGGTGGGGGCGGTGAGCCTGGGATCGGCGTGTCGCCTGACGGAGGCCGAGGAGGAGAAGACGGTGGGCGGGCGCGGCCATGTGCTGGTGCTGGGTGCCGGGATGGCGGGGCTGGCCGCCGCTCGCGATCTCGTCGCTTCCGGCTTTCAGGTCACGGTGTTGGAGGCGCGCGAGCGGGTGGGGGGCCGGGTCTGGACGGATCGATCGCTGGGGAGCCCGGTGGACATGGGCGCGTCCTGGATCGAAGGCACGAAGGAGAACCCCATCGCGGCGCTGGCCAAAGAGTGCAAGGCTCGCACCTTTGACACCGACGAGGGCGACGTGGATCTGCGCGATTACGACGGCAGCCGCGTCCCCGAGGCGCAGGTTGAGCAGATCGAGAAGGACGGCGAGGAGCTGATGGAGGCGCTTTTTGAGGCCGCTGAGGAGGCGGACAAGGGGCGGTCCTTGCAGGAGGGCCTCGACGAGCTGCTGGAGGACGAGGAGCTTGACCCGCTGGAGCGGCGCGCGCTGGCCTGGGTGATTCAGAACGAGATCGTGTGCGACGTGGCCGCAGAGACGAGCCAGATCTCGCTCAAGGGTTACGGCGACGACGACGCCTTTGATGGCCCCAGCGTGGTCTTCCCCGAGGGGTACGACCAGCTCCCTCGCCATGTGGCTCGCGGCCTGGACGTGCGCCAGGGTCACCGGGTCAAGCACGTCGATCATGGCAAGGACGGCGTGACCGTGGAGACCAACCGGGGCACCTTCCAGGGCGACGCCGTGGTGGTGGCGCTCCCGCTGGGGGTGCTGCGCGCCAACACCGTCACCTTCTCGCCGCCGCTGCCCGAGGAGAAGCGCCGCGCCGTGGAGCGCCTGCGCATGGGACTGCTCGACAAGGTGGTGCTGGCCTTCCCCAGGGTGTTCTGGACCCAGGGGGCTACCTTCAGTGGCTACCTCCCCGAGGAGGAGTCGGCCTATACTTCGTTCCTGCACGTCAACGAGTATGCGCAGGCCGGAGCGCTGATGGCGTTCGTCGGGGGCGACACCGCCCGGGCCATGGAGAAGAAGAAGGAGCAGGACGTGGTCGACGAGGTGATGGCCACGCTGCGGACCATCCACGGGCGCGGCATCCCCGATCCCACGGGGGTGCTCATCAGCCGGTGGGCCGCCGACCCGCTGGCGGGCGGCTCCTACTCGTACGTCCCCGTAGGCGTCAGCGCCAGCGAGCGCGACCGCCTGGCCGCCCCCGTGGGCGATCGGTTGTACTTTGCCGGCGAGGCGACGAACCGGACCTACCCCGCGACGGTGCATGGGGCGTGGCTGTCGGGGGTGCGCGAGGCGGCGCGGATCAAGGCGCGGCTGGGATGAGGCCCCAGGCGGACGGGTGCCCAGACCCTCTTGAGACTTCCTGTCGTCGGGACCAGGAACGATCCTGACGACGGCCCGGCAGATCGTCGACCAGAACTCGCCCGCGCTGCGCAGAAACCTGAATCTCGGCGCAGCCTTGCCGAGCGTGGCCGAAGCCCTGGCTGATGTCACGACCTACCCGGTGCCGCCGGCGCCGACCGTGGAGTGATGCCAGCGAAGCTGAAGGTGACCTGGACCGGAGACTGCGGAGCGGTGGCGGTCGAGTCCGATGGTACGGAGCACCCCGTCCCCAATCTGCACGCGTACTTCCACGTCGCCGGCTTCAACTACTCTGGCGATCAGGGCATCTGGTGCGAGCTCGCGCTCTACGAGACCGACGCGGCGTGGACGATACGCTTCGTGGATCACACGGAGCACGACGGCGGGGAGAAGCTCACCGTCACCGATTTCGTGAGCGAAGATCGGGGTGCTACCTGGCGGCGTGTGAGCGCGCCCTCTCCCATCGAGGGTGAGCCCGTCGACAAGGTCGACACGAACACGCTCTACTGGCGCGAGCGCATCGCGCGATTCAGCCCATGAGCAGCTCCCTCATGTCTGTCGTGCGGGGACGGTCGCCTGTCCTGGCCGGCGAGAGTTCAGGCTCGATGAGACTCCACTCCCGATCTGTCAGGTCAATCTGGTCACGACGACGTTTTGCGCTCGTGGCTCAGCGTCCCGGTCCGTGCCGGGTCCGGCGGGCTTTGGAGGGGAGGAGGGTCAGCGCAGGGAGAGGGTGCGTCTGAGGGTGCCGCGCAGGGAGCCGTCCTGGTTGAAGGTGGACAGGGAGAAGGTGCGAGGCCCGATCTGGGAGAAGCGGCTGCGAACGATGTGTCGGGCGGAGCGGGTCGAGCCGCTGATCTCGTCGGTCAGGAGGAAGCCGTCGGCCTCGACCTGGATGAAGAAGACGCCCTCGGGGGCGCGCTCCAGGCCGATGTCGTAGTAACCCCGGCCCAGCTGCCGGACGAAGACCGCAGGTCCGGCGGTGACATCCATCAGCCCCACCCCCAGCGCGACCTCCTTGCCGCCAGCGTCCAGGCCGATGGCCTCGAAGCGGCGACCGGCGCCCTCCCTGCTGAAGCGGTAGCTGGCCGGGAAGTTGTTCTCTCGTTCGGTGGTGCCGGGGTCATCGCGGGGGACTCGCGAGGCGATGTTGAAGCCGTCGACGCGGTAGGTGACGCGGACGACCTCGGGGGGGGTCAGGGCGCGCAGCAGGTAGCGGCCATCGGGCTGACGGTGCCAGTAGACCTCCATGGGCTTCTGGGGGCTGGTCTGACCCCAGAAGCTCGCCCCGAAGTTGCCCAGCGCCAGCCGGGCGTGATGGTCGTAGTGATCGTAGCGGCTCCAGTAGACGCCGCACCGGCCCGGAGCGCAGCCGTTGTAGAGGTGGGTGACCGTCTGGAGCCAGCGCCTGTAGTCCTCAGTGCCCAGACGCGCGCGGTTGAGCCAGGTCACCGCCTGGCGCGCGTCGCGGACGGACGGGATGTAGGGCGAGGCGACGATCATCTCCAGGATGAAGTCCAGCCCGGCGTCGATGTTCCCCTCCAGGGTGAGGATGTGGCGCCCTTCGCGGGCCAGGGTCTGGCTGTAGGTGCCAGCGTCGAACTGGAACATGCCCAGCCCGCCTTCCTCCATCCAGCATGGGCCGTCTCCGGCCCCGGCGATGACCGGGCCACCTCCACACGAGGCAGAGGCTGGCCCCTTGCAGGCCCAGGTCAGCTCGCTCCAGCAGTGGGCCAGCTGCGTCTCGGCCAGGGCGACCCCGGCGATGAGGCCGGCGTTGGTGATGCCGCGCTGCGCGGCGATGTCTCGGATGAGGGCGGCGCGCTGGCGCTGCGCGCTGGGGGTGAGGGTGCTGGCCTTGCGGGTGAGGTCCTGCTCCGCAAGAGGCTCGACGCAGCCGACCAGCGCGATGAGCGCGGCGAAGGCGATGGTCAGGAGGGGAGCTGCCGCCCGGAGGCTGCGCGCGGCGGTGTTTCGGGTCGTTTCTGACATGGCCGCTCCTTGAAGGGGTCCATCCGAAGGCTGCGGGCGGTCTGGTGCAGGGTTTGTTCCATCGATCGATGCAATAAGCTCTGCCCCGTGTTGATGGGGCTTGCCGGGTTGTGGTGCGGCTGGACTGTGACAGCCTGTCACATCGAGACAGGGGCTTGCGCGCCACACTGGGGAGCGCAGGCCTCGCACGCTACGGTGGTCCTTCTTCTGGCCAGACTCGTGATGTCCTGGCCCCCTCCATGAGATCCAGCGGTATGATGCGGGGTGTCGGCCACCCTCATCGCCCCCCCTCTGTGTGTTCTCTGCTCGACCAGACCCACGACTCGACGACCTCCAGACCCCCCTCAAATCGGCCCAAACAGCCCCGTCGATCCCGTGATGGCCGCAACGCGGGAGGTGATGCAGGTTTTTACACTATTTTGCCGTGGACCCAGCGGCTATAGACTGTCACCGTTCAGTCGAGGGACCCGGAGTTTGCCGTGAACGTCGCCCTGCTCATCGATGCCATCGTGCGCCAGACCATGATCCTGGTCGCGCAGCTCGCCACCACGGCGGGGATGCGCGCGCCCCTGGCGCACGTGGCCAACCAGGTCTTCCTCGACCTCGTCAAGGAGCTCCAGGCCCAGGGCGTCGGCCAGAAGATCATCGCGGACATGTTCGGCATGGCGCTGCGGACCTACCACGCCAAGGTCCAGCGCCTGTCCGAGAGCGCCACCGATCGCGGCAAGACCCTGTGGGAGGCCGTGCTCTCCTTCATCCAGGACAAGAGCATGGTCAGCCGCGCCGACATCCTGGCGCGCTTCAGCCGCGACGACGACATGACCGTGCGCGGCGTCCTCAACGACCTCGTCGAGAACGGCCTGGTCTTCAAGACCGGCCGCGGCGACCGCACCGCCTACCGCGCCGCCCGCGGCGAGGAGCTGGGCTTCTCCGGCGCCGACGACCCCGTCGAGCGCGACGCCCACATGGCCTGGGTCGCCGTCCACCACCTCGGCCCCGCCACCCGCGACGAGATCAGCCAGATGTCCGCCCTCGAAGGCGAGCGCCTCGACGCCGCCCTGGCCGCCCTGATGGCCGACGGCCGCGCCACGCGCGCCGATCACGCCGGCCGCGAATCCTTCTCCAGCGGCCTGTGCGTCATCCCCTACGGCGCCCCCGTCGGCTGGGAGGCCGCCGTCTTTGACCACTACCAGGCCCTCGTCGTGGCCCTGTGCACCAAGCTGACCCAGGGCGACACCCGCGCCGACCTGCGCGACGCCATCGGCGGCAGCACCTACGGCTTCGACGTCTGGGACGGCCACCCGCTCGCCCCCGAGGTCCTTGAGTTTCTCGGCAACATCCGGCAACAAGCCTCCGAGCTCCGGCTGCGCGTCGACGCCCACAACGCGCAGCACTCACCCCCGCCTCGACAGATGCGGGTCATCTTCTACGCCGGACAGACCGTCAAGCTCGACGATCAACACCCAGGGACCGAGCCATGACCTCCTCGGCCACACGCCACATCCAGCCCCTCCTCGGCCACCTCGCCCTGGCCGCCGCCGCCCTCACACTGAACGCCGGCTGCGGCCCCGGCGGCAACACCGATCCCGACCTGAGCAGCGAGACGCACTGGATGCGCCTGTGCGACGACGGCCAGAGCTGCGGCCCCGGCGGACAGTGCGTCTGCGGCGTCTGCACCCTGCCCTGCGACGACAACCTCGACTGCGGCGACGCCGGACCCCTGACCGCCTGCGTCGACCTCCAGAACCTCGAACCCGGCCGCTGCAACGCCAACCCCTCCAACGCCGCCGGCCTCTGCCTCGCCCCATGCCAGAGCGACGACGCCTGCGCCCCCCTCGAAGGCGCCCTGATCTGCCAGATCGACCACTGCCTCCCCGACGACCGCACCTGCCTCGACAACGCAGACTGCCCCGACGGCGACCTCTGCCTCATCCAACCGACCGGCGCCTGCCTCAACCCCTTCACCCCCGGCACCTGCTCCCCGCGCCCCGAGGCCTGCATCGAGATCTCCGCGCCGGTCTGCGGCTGTGATGGAAACACCTACGACAACTCATGTTTCGCCCAGGCCGCTGGCGTCAACGTCGCCGCCGATGCCCCCTGCGAGGTCTCGCCCGGAGCCTGCCTCGGCAACGCAGACTGCCCCTCCGACCACCTCTGCGCCTTCCCCGAGGCCGATCCCTGCGGCCTCCTGCTGGAGCTCCCCGGCGCCTGCGCCCCTCGACCCGAGGCCTGCCCCGAGATCTTCGACCCCGTCTGCGGCTGCGACGGCGACACCTACTCCAACGCCTGCGAGGCCGCGGCCAACGGCGTCAACCCCGCCAGCCCAGGCCAGTGCGAGGAGGCGTGCACCGAGGAGCTCGCGCCGGTGTGCGGCGTCGACGGAAACACCTACGACAACGCCTGCGAGGCCGACCGCGCCGGGGTCGAGATCGCCCACGAGGGCGAGTGCGAGGAGGCCCCGCGCTGCGGCGGCATCCAGGGCCTGATCTGCCCCCGCGACCTCTTCTGCCAGTTCACCATCGAGCAGACCTGCGGCGCCGCCGATCACCTCGGGACCTGCGTTGCCCCCCCCGAGATCTGCACCCAGGAGGTCGCGCCGGTCTGCGGCTGCGACGGCCGCACCCACACCAACGCCTGCGAGGCCGCCCGAGCCGGCGTCAGCGTCGCCGCCGAGGGACGCTGCGATGGCCCCGAGCCCGTGACCTGCGGGGGCTTCATCGGCCTGGAGTGCGAGGATCAAGGCACCTTCTGCCAGTTCACCCCCGAGCAGTTCTGCGGCAGCGGCGACCAGACCGGCGTCTGCGTCGAGCGCCCCGAGGTCTGCATCGAGATCCTGGCGCCGGTCTGCGGCTGTGATGGAAACACCTACGACAACGCGTGTTTCGCCCAGGCCGCTGGCGTCAGCGTCTCCTTCGAGGGCGCCTGCGCGCCGAGCGCCTGCGCCGATGACCGCCAGTGTGGCCCCGCGCAGCTTTGCCGCTTCCCGGCCGGGACGTGCGGGCGCGGAGCGACGGGGCAGTGCCAGGACAGGCCGGAGGTGTGCGCGGAGATCTTCGCGCCGGTCTGCGGATGCGACGGAAACACCTACAGCAACGAATGCTTCGCCAACTCCACAGGGATGAACATTGCCCAGACGGGCGAGTGTCCATAAAGACAAGCGGGCTGACACTACGACGCGCCGGCCGACCCGGCGCTATTCGACGGGAGAAGACACATGAAGCGCGACCTCACCCTGATATTGCTGGCGCTGTCGCTGGCGCTGGCCTCGGCGGCCTGCGGCGACACGACGACCGACGATGACGACGACGACGAGATCACCAAGGAGACCGCCCGCCAGCGCGCCGAGCGCGGCGATCGGCGCGATTACTGCGCCGAGGAGGGCTGGTACGACGACGGCGAGTGCGACGACTTCTGCATCCAGCCCGACCCCGACTGCGACGAGGACGAGCCCGAGCCCGAGGGCGAGCCTGAGGACGAGGTCTGCGCCGAGATCTTCGCGCCGGTCTGCGGCGAGGACGGCAACACCTACGGCAACCTCTGCGAGGCCGAGCGAGCTGGCGTGCGCGTCGCCCATGAGGGCGAGTGCGAGCTCGCCTGCACGGCCGAGTTCGCGCCGGTGTGCGGCGTCGACGGCAACACCTACGGCAACGCCTGCGAGGCCAACCGCGCCGGGGTCGAGATCGCCCACGAGGGCGAGTGCAGAGGCGAGGAGGGCGCCTGCGGCGGCATCCAGGGCCTGAGCTGCCCCGAGGATCAGTTCTGCCAGTACGCGCCGGGCGACATCTGCGGCGCCGCCGATCAGCTCGGGACCTGCGTCGTCCCCCCCGAGGTCTGCCCCCAGATCTTCGCGCCGGTCTGCGGCTGCGACGGCAACACCTACGGCAATGCCTGTGAGGCGGCGGCCTCCAGGGTCAGCGTCGTCAGCGAGGGCGAGTGCGAGGAGGCGTGCACGGAGGAGTTCGCGCCGGTGTGCGGCGTCGACGGCAACACCTACGGCAACGCCTGCGAGGCCAACCGCGCCGGGGTCGAGATCGCCCATGAGGGTGAGTGCAGAGGCGAGGAGGGCGCCTGCGGCGGCATCCAGGGCCTGGAATGCCCCCGCGGCCTCTTCTGCCAGTTCACCATCGAGCAGACCTGCGGCGCCGCCGATCACCTCGGCGTCTGCGTCGAGCGCCCCGAGGCCTGCATCGAGATCTTCGCGCCGGTGTGCGGCTGTGATGGAAACACCTACGACAACTCGTGTTTCGCCCAGGCCGCCGGCGTCAGCGTCGCCGCCGAGGGGGCCTGCGACGAGCCGGAGCCTGCCGACTGCGGCGGCATCCGGGGCCTGATCTGCGAGCGAGGCCTGTACTGCCACTTCGAGATCCGGCAGCAGTGCGGCAACGGCGATCAGCTCGGCACCTGCCGCGAGCGCCCCGAGGCCTGCATCGAGATCTTCGATCCCGTCTGCGGCTGCGACGGCCTGACCTACTCCAACAGCTGCCACGCCGCCGAGGCCGGCGTCAGCATCATCCACGAGGGCGAGTGCCGCCCCGAGCCCGAGGGCTGCTTCGGCCCCCTCGACTGCGGCCGGGATCAATACTGCGACTTCCCCGACGCCGACGCCTGCGGCCTCTTCCTGGAGTTCCCCGGCACCTGTGCCCCTCGCCCGGAGATCTGCCCCCAGGTCTTCGCGCCGGTCTGCGGCTGCGACGGCGTGACCTACTCCAACGACTGCGTCGCCGCCAGCTCCGGCGCCAACGTCCTCCACGAGGGCGAGTGCGAAGGCGACCCCGAGCCTCAGACCTGCGGGGGCTTCCTCGGGGTCGTTTGCGAGGATCGCGGCACCTTCTGCCAGTTCACCATCGAGCAGTTCTGCGGCAACGGCGACCAGACCGGCGTCTGCGTCGGGCGCCCCGAGGCCTGCATCGAGATCTTCGACCCGGTGTGCGGCTGTGACGGCGTGACCTACTCCAACGCCTGCTTCGCCCAGGCCGCCGGCGTCAGCGTCGCCGCCGAAGGCGAGTGCCGCAACTGATCCCCCCCCCGACCGGCCCACACGCTCGTCGAGCGCCCCCCGCTCGACTCGCGCCCCAAGCTCCTCGTACCGCCCCACACCCCCCGATCGTCCCACGCTCCTCGCACCGCCCCACGCTCGACGAGCACCCCACGCTCGACGAGCACCCCACGCTCCACGATCGTCACACGCGTCACGATCGTCACACGATCGCCCCACGCCCCACGAACGCCCCACGCTCCTCGCACCGCCCCCCTGCGGGGGACGGGCTCGTCGGGTGGGGCTAGAAGCTCAGGGTGGGCTGCGCCCTGGCGGTCGCAGGCCCCCGCACGGCCCATATCGACACCAGGGGGCGCGAAAACCCCAATCCACAGGCCCACTTCGACGCGCTGATCCGGCTTTGCGGTTCCGCGTCGTCCGCCCGCCGGCCTGCGCCCATCGGGCGCAGCCCGCCCGCGCATCCAAGCCCCACCCGACGAGCCCGTCCCCCGCAGGGGGGCGGTGCGAGGAGCGTGGGGCGTTCGTGGGGCACGGGCGCAAGAGATTGGAACAAGGGTCGGGCTTTGCGCTACTATGGGCGGCCACGATCAAGGCCCTGGGGTTCGGGGGCATTCAAGAGGCGAGAAGATGAGGTGGATCGGCGTGGCCCTGGCTCTGGCCGTCGGGTTGATCCCGGCGGCTGCGGCGGCGCAGGGTGAGGAGGCGCGCGAGGAGCCGGCGCCCTTTCGGGGCACGGGGCTGACGCTGCGGAGCCTGGCGACGGCCTTGACCTTCGCGCCTGGGGCCGAGCCGGATTACAACCCGACGGTGGAGATGGGCGTCGACGCGGCGCTGGTGTGGTGGTTCCTGGACGACTGGAGCCTGGCGCTGCAGGGGGGCCTTGATCGCGAGCTGACGCGGTCGGACTCGACCACGGGGGCCGGCGAGGTGGTGCCTGGGGACGTGTCGCTGACCTTGGGGGGCAGCGGGCTGGTGAAGATCCCGGTGCTGGAGATCGACCTGTCGGCCAGCCTGGGGCTGCAGGCGCCGACGAGCCCCTCGTCGCAGGCCAGGACCTTGCTCCTGGGGATCTCGCCGGGGGTGTCGGCGCGGCGCGGCTTCGACGTGCTCGACGGGCTGAGCGTGGGTTATGGGGCGCGGGGCTCGTACTTCGCGCACCGGCTGACGACCTCGGAGCGCCAGAGCCCGTTGATCGACGACTGCGCGCTGGCGACGGGCGGCTGCGAGCCCTTCCTCAACCTGGGGGTGCGCAATGTCGAGGCGCGGCTGTCCCACAGCGCGGATCTGTCGCTGGGCGTGGGCGGCGGGCTGGGCCTGAGCGCGGGCGTGACGTTGATCAACGACTTCCTCTACGACGGGGTGGAGGACGAGCGCGTCTCGTTCACGCCGCAGGAGGTCGAGGACGAGCGCTTCTCGGTGGTGACGACGGCGGCGCTCTCGTGGGCGCCGATGGCCGCGGCGCAGCTTCGGCTCGGCGTCGTGACGGCGGGGTCGCAGCGCGCCCCGGATCAGTCGCTGAACAACCCCTTCTTCAACCGCAACACGGCGATCTTTATCGATCTCGGGCTCGATCTGGCGGGCCTTGTATCGCAAGTTTCAGGAGACTGAGTCGATGTCCATCAAGAAGTTCTGGAGATGTCTGGTGTTGGGGGCGCTGGTGGCGTGCGCGTGGTCGTGCGCCGAGGAGCGGCCGCCGCTGGATCGGGTGCAGCCCAACGCGCTTGAGAAGGGGATCTTCACGGGCGAGTGGTATTACCAGCGGACGGTGGTGGACGTGCCGGCCAGCACGGGGTTCACCTTCGTGGGCAACACGGATTACAGCGGCCTGACGCGGGTGCGTTGGGACGTGCAGGAGGACTTCCTGTACGCGCGCCGGACGACGGAGCTGATCCGCGGCGCCGACGCGCGGCCTGAGCAGGCCGAGGGCTACGAGGGGGAGGTCGTGGGGGCCTTCCGGATCGAGAAGCACTTTGACATCGTCAAGGCCTACAACCCGACGACGGGCGAGCAGCTCAACGTGCTGGAGGAGAACAGCTCGGATCGGCCCTGGTACGAGCGCGCTTACATGCGGGTGGACTGGTCGCGCAATGCGGTGACGAACTTCCAGCTGGACTTCGAGCGGGCCTCGGTCGAGCCGGTGGCCTACTACGTCCAGGAGATCGACCCGTTGACGGGGCAGCGCCACCCGGACGCGCCCTTCTTCGAGCCGGACGGCAGCTACTTCGACGTGACCAACAAGCTCTTCGCGCGGGCCGGGACGGTGGAGATCGAGGGTTACGGGGCGGTGCCCTCGTGCTGGCTGCGCGGCGAGGAGCTGTCGGAGTGCGGCAGCGGCGAGTACACGATCCGCAACAGCTTCATGAAGGTGGACCCGTCCAGGCAGTATGAGCCGATGGCCTACAAGGGCAAGGAGACGGAGCTCTTCGGGTTCTTCTGGACCGATCGGCTCACCTACAACGACCGCGACGGGATCCGGGAGCAGAACCGGGAGCGCTACATCAACCGCCACAACCTCTGGCAGCGCTCCTTTGACGCCGAGGGAGGGCCGATCCCCATGTCCGAGCGGCGGATCAGGCCGATCGTCTACCACGTCAACGACGAGTTCCCGGAGGACCTCAAGCCCGTGGCCCAGGAGGTCGCCGACCAGTGGAACGCGGTCTTCGTGGACGTGGTCAAGGCGGCGGGCAAGGATCCGGGCGATCAGCGCGTCTTCGTGCTGTGCCCGAACAACCCGGTGCGCTCGGGCGACCCGCTGGAGTGCGGCGCGGTGGGCAACTCGCCTCGGATCGGGGATCTGCGCTACTCGTTCATGGCCTACGTGCCGCGCTACATGACCTACGGGCTGCTGGGCCTGGGGCCCTCCAACTCGGACCCGGAGACGGGCGAGATCATCAGCGGCATGGCCTACGTCTACCACCACAACAACGTGGCGGCCTACCGGGTCCAGGAGATGGTCGAGCTGCTCAACGGCGACAGGAACTCCCAGAGTTTCATCGACGGGGTGGACCTGAGCGACTGGGTCGACGAGGTCAACGGCCGGCGCGAGGCGGCCTCGCGGACCTTCGGGCTGGAGGAGGCCGGGTACATGACCGAGCGGCTCTCGAAGGGCTGGGCGGCCAGCGCCCAGCAGAGCCAGCGGGTCGAGATCACGGCCGAGGACGAGCGCCAGCAGGCCGAGGTGGGCTTTGACCGCTGGCTGGCCCCGCACCTGGAGGCGGCCTACAGAGAGGGGGTCCACAACGGCGAGCGCAGCGCCCCCGAGGCGAGGCTGGCGGCCCTGGAGGGCACCTACGTCGAGGCGCTGCTGCTGGACGAGGAGATCTTGATGGCCGGCGGCAAGGCCCCTGGGGCGCCCACGCTGCCGGAGCACGTCGAGGCGGCCAGCGTCGCCCGCGGCGGCCTGGGCGAAAAACTCAAGGATCGCGCCAAGATGCGCGAGCAGTTCGCCGAGCGCCACAACATGTACCTGCCCGAGATGGCCGACGACGCGCTGCTGGGGCTGGCCCGCGAGGTCAAGGACATGGAGCCCGAGGCCGTCTACACCCTGGCGCGCCAGAAGATCTACACGGCGGTGCTGGCCCACGAGGTCGGCCACTCCCTGGGGCTGATGCACAACTTCGGCGGCTCGGACGACGCGATCAACTACGACGAGAAGTACTGGCAGCTTCGCGACGACGGCCAGGTCGGCCCGCGCCTGACGGACCCGATCACCCTGGACGAGATCTACGGCAAGATCTACGACTACGCCTACAGCTCGGTGATGGACTACGCCGGCCGCTACACCATCGACGGGGCCGGGCTGGGCAAGTACGACCGCGCCGCGATGCTCTACGGCTACGCCCGCAAGGTCGAGGTCTTCAAGGACACCGGCGGCGTCCCCGCCGGCGAGCTGCGCGACTGGTTCGAGCGCGACGGCGACCTGCTGACCTTCACCAACCAGGGCCCCCGCACGACCCACTACACCAGCTTCTACAACCGCATGGGCTCCCTCCTGTATGACCCCGACAACCGCGCCCTCGTCGACGTCGACGATCTGGACGAGACCTACTCGCTGACCGCCCTGGACGGCAGGATCGCGCCGCGCGTCCCCTACATCTACTGCTCGCACAACAGGGCCAACCTCGGCGACAACTGCCTGACGCGCGACTTCGGCGCCGACTCCTACGAGCGGATGAAGAACAACCTCGACGAGCTCGACACCTGGTACATCGTCCGCAGCTTCCCGCGCGGCGTCGTCGGCGTCGACAACTACAACTACGTCAACCGCACCTACGACCGGATCTACGACCGGCTCAAGAACTGGAACGACATCTACGGCCTCTACGCCGACCTGCTGCCGCGCTTCTACGACGAGGCCACCATGCAGCGCTTCCTGCTGGACGCCGAGACCGGCTGGGGCGGCCAGACCTGGGCCGTCCAGAACGCCTTCAACCACCTCGTCCAGACCGTCCTGATGCCCGACATCGGCGATTACGGCGGCCCCTTCACCCAGGCCGACGGCACTCGCCTGATGCAGTCCGGCGTCCGCAACGCCAACCTCTCGCTCGGCGTCACCGACGCCCGCTTCTACTCCACCAGCTGGGGCGACGGCGACCGCGACTGCGGCTACCAGTGGTGGGAGTGCCTGCACCACATCGGCTTCTACCTCGACAAGATCATGGCCATCGAGGCGCTGACCGACACGCGCACCAACTTCGTCTCCCGCGCCACCCCCGAGGACATCCGCCAGTGGGAGATCGGCTACTTCACCACCTTCCCCGACCAGCTCCTGCGCATCAACGCCGCCATCATGGGCCAGAGCTGGGATCGCGTCGGACCCTACGCCCAGAACGGCCGCCTGCGCTTCCCCAACTACGCCGGCGACCTGCGCGAGCGCAACGACAGCCCCGTGGACCCCTTCGCCACCTTCTCCATCCAGCTCTACTGGCAGGTCCTCGGCCAGGCCCGCTTCCCGCGGCTCTTCGACCGCAGCTTCATCGACGAGTCGCGCCTCTTCTTCACCGGCGGCGACGCCCCCGACCTGCCCCCCGAGCGCACCCGCACCTGGAGCGACCCCACCAGCGGCTACACCTTCGCCGCCCTCGACTTCCCCGACCGCATCACCGCCGGCGAGGAGATGATCGACCGCGCGGTGCGCCTGACGGCGTGGTCCAACTTCTGCGACGAGGACGCCTCCACCGAGGCCACCGAGGACGACTGCGACCCCAACGTCGACCAGGGCTCGCGCGACTTCGTCACCTTCGCCCTCATCGACTACCTGGAGCTCATGCGCGTCGTCGCCGACCTCACCCCCATGATGGACTACGGCGACCCGCTGGACCCCTGATCGCGCCGCCCCGACCGGCCCGAGGCGCCTGGTCGATGCCCTCCCGCGCCTCCGCCACACCCATTCCACAATCAAGACGCGGGTTTATCGATCAGGTCGCCCCGGCCGCGTCAGCGCGGCACCTCGAAGAAGCGCGGCACCCAGCGCCCGTCGATCTGGATCATCACCGCCCGATCCTGCGCCCCCAGCGGGATCGACCAGCCCGCGGGCGTCGCCGCCGCGACCCTGACATCGACCTGCCCGCTCGGGTCCCGCACCGCGATCACCACCCGCTCCGGCGGCGCCTCGCGCCAGGGCATCTGGAGCGCGACCTCCAGCGCCGCACCTCGGCGCGCGAGCGCGACCCAGTCCGGCTCCTCGACCTCGACGGGGCCGGGGCCGCCGGCGCAGTCGAAGGGGACCTCGGCGCCGGAGGGGAAGCGCAGCATGCCGCGCGGCGCCGTCGTCATCACCCACGGGCTGGCGCCGAAGCGCATCTGCCCCTGGACGTCCTGCCGCCGCCAGCGGCCCGCCTCGTCGCCCACCGCGAAGCCGTGCCCGTAGGTCGGCACCACCCGAGGGCGCGGGATCAAGGTGCAGCGCGGCGGATCGCTCGGGTCGGCGGGCACCTCCGACTGCACGCGGGGCCGCCCCATCAGCGCGGCCGTGATCAGCTCCAGCGCCCCGTCGCCGTCGAGGTCGGCCTTGACCGCGCCGCGCGAGGCGTAGGCCGCAGGCCCCCACGGGCTCTGCTCCGAGTTCGAGTCGTCGAGGGTGTTGGCGCTCAGGCCCACCTCGTCGTGTCGCATCAGGACGAAGCCGGGGCCGGCCCGCTGGAGCAGCAGCACGTCGTGGTGGTTGTCCTGCTCCGGGGGCAGCCCCGGCCACGTGGCCCCTTGCGTCAGGTAGATGTCGTCCAGGCCGTTGCGGTCAAAGTCGTCCACGACCACGCCCCACCCGAAGAGGGAGAAGCCGTTGGCGTAGGCGACGTCCGCGCCCAGCTCCACGGCCACGTCCACGGCCTGATCGCCCTCGAAGCGCACGAGGCGGTTGGCCCCCCAGTCGGAGATGTAGATGTGCTGGCCGAGCCCGTCGACCTCCACATTGCCGAAGCCCATGAAGGAGCCCCCCGCGTGCAGCCCCCGGCCGAAGGGCCAGGCCGAGAACAGGCAGCCCTCCCCCGGCGCGCAGCGGCGCATCAGCACGCCAGGGGCCTGCACGCGGTCGCCGCCGCGCCCGGACTCGGTCAGGTCGTCATTGCCCACCAGCAGGTCCGGCAGGCCGTCCTCGTCCACGTCCAGCACCCCGAGCGCCAGCGTGATCCCGCCGTCCGCCAGCGCCTCGGCCAGCGCCCCCTGCCCCGAGGCCTCCAGCAGCTCGAATTGCCCGTCGGGGCGCTGGCGAAAGGCGAGGTTGCGCTGGGCCTCGAAGTCCTGCGGGGGCTGGCGGCAGGCGACGATGCTGTGGAGCTGGCAGCCGATGACCAGATCCAGCAGCCCGTCGAGGTCGACGTCCATCGCGACCGCGGAGCCCGCCACGCATCGGCGCCGCGGGTCCCCCTCGTCAAAAAGCGCCATGAGATCAACGACCTCTCGCCGCGGCGAGAAGCGGGCCAGGCGCACGACGCCCTGCCCGATCATGGCGAGCTCGTCCCGGCCGTCGTCGTCCACGTCGATCCCGACGCCGGCCATCGCCACCCCGCCCGGGTCGACCTGACAGGCCCCGGCCACCGGCTCGAAGCGCGGATCGCCGGGCATCGAGAGGTTTTCGAAGACGCAGGGCGGCGACTGCCCCTCGACCTGCCTCGCCCCGAGGAAGACGTCCAGATCCCTGTCCCCGTCCATGTCGAAGAGCGCCCCGCCGAAGCCCTCGACCCGGCCGCAGAAGACGCAGCCCTCGCAGACGTCGTCCGGGATCATCGTCCGGTGATCGTCCAGCCCGGCGATCGCGCGCCGTTCGAAGCGCACCGGCAAGGGCTCCGTGCGTCGGGCCGCGCAGACGCCCTGGCTGCACCAGTCCTCCGGGGCGCAGTCGGCGTTGACCTCGCAGCCGGCCTCGATGCACACCCCGCGCCGGGAGCAATGCCAACGAAATCCGCAGTCTGCGTCCCCGGCGCAGTTGGCGCCGCCGACCACCTCGCAGGCGCCCTGGTCGCAGCGCGAGCCCGCGCCGCACTCGCTGTCGGTGGCGCACTCCACGGTCACGCACATGCCCTGGCGGCAGGTGGCGCCCACCCCGCAGTCCGCCGGATCGCGGCACCCCGGCGCGCAGCGCCCGCCCTCGCAGATCGCGCCCTGGCCGCAGTCCCTGTCGATGACACACTCGGGATCGGGCTCGGCTTCTGGATCGGGATCGGCTTCGGGCTCGGGCTCAGCTTCGGGCTCGGCATCGGGCTCGGCTTCGGGCTCAGGCGCGTCGGGGTCGGCGTCCGGAGCGGCGGCCGGCTCGGCCTCGGGCGACGCCTCGGGCGACGCCTCCGGTTCGCCGCCCGGGTCGGGCGGCGGGACACGGCGCGGCTCGCCGCAGGCCATCAGCGCGCTCAGGGGGGCGACCGCGACCAACACGGCGGCGATCCTCATCCACAGGCCTCCCGGCATTGCGGTGCTCATGCAAACCCTCCGATCAGATCAGCTCCATCGTTCAACAACAGTCTAGCGCAAAAGGGAGGGCTGCGACACAACCCTATAGAGATCGCCTGTTTACAACAGGTTCGAGCGGCGAAGGGGGCTGCGCGCGCCGAAGGGTTTAGAGCCTTCGCCGAGCGAACCTGTGTTTACAAGACCGATCCGTTGTGTCACGACCCTGGGATGACGACACGCGAAGCCAACCATCGGGAGCGGCTTGAGGCCGCGATCAAGACGCTCAACGACGATCCTGCGCTGAGCGCGGCCGGCTTTCGCGAGACGATCCGCGCCGAGGTCGACGAGGGCGACCCTTCGCTCCACCGGACGGGGCCGCTGCCGCTCCTGGCGATGAAGCGCGCGGAGGCCACGGGGACCCAGGATCTTGAGCTGATGGGCCTGCTTGGCGAAGGCGGCATGGGGGTGGTCCACCTGGCGCGGCAGCGCTCGCTGGGCCGCGAGGTGGCGATCAAGACCCTCAAGCCCGGGGTCAGGAGCCACAAGGCGCCGCTGTCGCTCTTGCGAGAGGCCATCCTGACGGGGGGCCTGGAGCACCCGAACGTGATCCCCATCCACGCCCTGGGGCTGGATGAGGGCGGCCTGCCGATGCTGGTGATGAAGCGGGTCGAGGGCGTGCGCTGGGGCGACCTGATCGCCGATCCCGCGCGCATCGGGGACGCGGCCGTCGAGCCGCTGCTTTATCACCTCTCGGTGCTGGCGCAGGTCTGCAATGCGGTCCACTTCGCCCACGCGCGCGGCGTCATCCACCTCGACCTCAAGCCCGACAACATCATGATCGGGCGCTACGGCGAGGTCTACTTGATGGACTGGGGCATCGCGCAGGAGCTGGGGCGAGCGCCAGGGGGCGGGGAACCGGGGGGCATCGTGGGGACCCCGGCCTACATGGCCCCGGAGATGACCTTCGGCGACCCCTCGCGGCTCTCCGAGCGCACCGACGTGTACCTGATCGGCGCGATCCTGCACGAGATCCTCACCGGGTCGCCGCCGCACACGGGGCCGTCGATCTTCACCGTGCTGCTCAAGGTCGCGGAGTCGGCGCCTCGGCAGTTCGGCCTGGAGGTGCCGGCCGAGCTGGCGGCGATCTGCAACAAGGCCATGAGCGCCGACCCGCAGGCGCGCTACGAGGACGCCCAGGCGCTCCAGCGCGCGCTGAGCCGCTTCGTCCAGCACCGCGACTCCTTCCGCCTCGGCGCTCAGGCCCAGGTGCACCTCAAGGCGCTCCAGGGCTTGCTGGCCGCGTCGGTCCGCGACGACGACGTGGACAGGGCCTTCGGGGCCTGCCGCTTCGGCTTCCTCCAGGCCCTGGACATCTGGCCGGGCAATGAGGAGGCGCGCGCGGGGCTGGCGCAGGCGCTGCGGGCCATGATCGAGCACGAGCTTGAGGCCGGGAACCCCCGCACCGCCGCGACCCTGCTGGTCGAGCTGCCGGAGGCCGACCCGGACCTGAGCGCGCGCGTCGAGGCGCTGCGCAAGGTCAAGGAGGCGCGCGAGCAGGAGCTTGAGCGGCTGCGCCAGCTCGCGGACAGCCCCGCGGCGATGCGACAGCGGCAGCTCTTTGCGCTGATCGCGGTCTTCCCGCTGACGCTCGGGCCGATGACGGCCGCCGCGCTGAAGGCCTGGTTCGGCTTCGAGATCACCGCGGAGCTGCTCTTCAAGGGCACCTCGATCGTCGCGCTGCTCGTGGGCGCGATGATCGCCCTGAGCTGGCGCAAGATGGCGCCCCACCCCGTCAACCGGACCCTCATCAAGACGCTGATCGTCCTGATCGGCGCGCTCTGGAGCCACCGCGCGCTGGTGATGATCGCGGGCGCGGACATCCACCAGATGTTCATGTCCGAGCTGGTGATGATCACGGCGGGGCTGACGGCCGTGGCGCTCGCCGTCGATCTGGCGCTCCTGTGGGGGCTGCCGATCTACGGGGCCGCGATGGTCGTGGCATTGCTGTGGCCGGAGGGCATCGTCGGGACGATCGGGCTGTCGAACCTGCTCATCTTCACGATGGTGTCGATGACATGGCGCCGCCGCGCCCTGTCCTCCGCTCCCCAGGAGGCGCCGAGCGGCCCTGCCCCCTGGCGCTGAAGCGGGCCCGGCCCGCGTCCAGGCGCGCTCAGGGCGCCGGGCGCAGGACAGGCAGCGCGAACCTCTGAGGCGCGCTCAGGGCGCCGGGCGCAGGACGGGCAGCGCGAACTTCTGAAAGAGGTTGTCCCGGTCGACGGTCGGGTGCTGGCGATCGTCGGTCAGCAATGGGACCGCCCTGATCGCGTGCTCGCGCAGCTCGTCCGTCGTGACGAGGCCGTCGCCGTCACCGTCGGCCGCTTCCGAGCGGAGCGCCTGGAGCAGCACCTCGGTGAAGGCGCCGTTCTCGAACTGCGGCCCCTCCAGCGAGTACTCCTGCCCCCGCGAGGAGGACAGGACGATCGCCCCGCTGCGGCGCGCCAGATCCACATAGATGAACCGCTCCCGGTCCACGAGCGGGGCCAGGGCCCCCGGCTGGCCCCCCGGCTCGCCCCCAGGCTCTCCCCCGAAGACCCGCGCCGTGCGGCTGGACATCGGCACGGCCCTGGCCGCGAGCCCCCGCGCCCCCGCGCCCCCGCCGGCCGCCGCCGGGGCGTCCTCGTCGATCTCGCCGCTCTGGCAGGTGTCCATCAGGAAGAGCTTCTTGCGCGGCTTCGAATCAAAGAGCAGCCGCTCGATGGCCTCGAAGGGCGCCGCCGTCCCAGGCAGGTCGTCCAGCCGCGCCCCGTGCGTCAGGTAGTAGTAGGTCCGGGCCTCGTCGTCGCCCCGCACCCCGTGCCCCGCCACGAACAGGATCAGCGTGTCCTGCGCCGTGGCCGAGGACAGCAGCCCCGACGCCGCCTCGATCTGCGCCGGCGTGACCTGCGCGTCGGTGAAGACGTGGACCCTGACCCCATCAAACTTCTTGATGGAGTCATCGTCAGACTCGCCAAGTTCTTGAAAGTACCGCGCCAGATCGAGGGCGTCCTGGTGGGCGTACTGGAGATCCGGCAGCTCCTCGTCGTGGAGGTAGTCCGAGACGCCGAAGCCGATGAAGATCAGGTCGCCCCGTCGCTCGCCAGGGGCGCGGTCCAGGGTCGCGAGCGCGCGCAGGGACTCCAGGCCGAAGGTGTTGCGGGCGGCGACCTCGATCTTGTTGACGCCCTCGGTCAGCGCGATCACCTCGGTGACGCGGGCCTGCTGGCCGCTCAGGGGCCGGGGGGCGGCGAAGACGGGCACGTCGTTGACGTAGATCTGGAAGCTCGACAGCGCCTTGCGGCTGCGAAAGGCCAGCTCCAGCACCGCGACCTCGGGGTCGTCGCCCGGCCGGGCCTGGAGGATGCGGGCCTCGGGCAGTTCGAAGGTGCCAAAGGCGACGTTCTCCTCCGGCAGCCCCGCCACCTCCAGCCGGCGCCGGTATCGGGCCAGGAAGTGGCGCCGCAGGCCGTCGAGGCGCTGGCGCTGGCGATCCAGGGCCGCCCGGTCGATCCCAAGCGCGGCCATCCGGGCCTCAAAGCGCGCCCTGGTCCGCGCCGACAGCGACTCCGGGTCGAGGCGATCCAGGCCCAGCCCCTCGATGAGCTTGTCCGGGCGGTTGTGCGTCAGCGCCCGCTGGTCGACGCCGAAGACGCGCGAGCCCTGGACCATCGAGACGAGCGCCGCGCCGCCAGGCGAGGCGTCGAAGTGACCGGCGGCGGTGAAGGCGAGCCAGCTTGAGTCGTGGGAGAGCATCGTGACGGCGACGTCGGTGTCGAGGTTGATCAGGCGCAAGGTGCGGTCTTCGCACGCCACCAGCAGCCGCCTGCCGTCCGGCGACACGTCGACGCTCAGGGCCCTGGCCCGAAGCGGGATCTCCTTCTCGACGAAGCCGAAGCGGTTCCACAGCCGCACGGTCTGGTCGTCGCTGGCCGTCCAGATGCCCGCGCCGTCAGGGACGAAGGCCGCCGCGTTGACCGTGTCGGCGTGCCCGGCCAGGTTCGCCTTCAGCGCCCCGGCCCTCGGATCGATCACCGTCAGGTGGTTGTCGCTGCCCAGCGCGACGACCTGATCGCCCGCCGGGCTGACGACCAGCCCCATCGGCTCGCTCAGGCCCAGCGCCAGATCGCCCATCAAGGCCCCGTCCTCGATCCCCCACACCTTCAGGCGCTCGTCGTCGCTGGCCGTCACCACCGCGCGCCCGTCGGCGCTCACCGCCACGGCCGTGATCAGCGCCTCGTGCCCCTCCAGGCGCCGCTCCACCTGCCCGTCCTCCAACCCCCAGATCACGGCCACCTCGCCGGCGGCGACGATCAGCCGCCCCCCCTTGCGGTCAAAGGCGAAGACCGACGCGCCCTCCTCATCGGACAAGACGTGGCGCGCGGCCCCGGCCAGATCCCAGGTCCGCACCGCGTCGCCCTCGCTCAGCGAGGCCAGCAGCGCCCCGTCCGGGCTGAAGGCCAGCTGGCGGACGTACTGCGGGTGGGCCTGGATCGAGAACACCCGCCGCCCCGTCGAGGGTTCGAAGGCGCTCACGCGGCCGTCGTGGCCCCCGAGCGCCAGCAGCGCCCCGTCCGGGCTGAAGGCCAGCGCCGTGACGCCCTCGACGCCGAAGGTCCGCAGCAGCCGCCCTGTCTCCAGATCCCACAGGCCCGCCTGATCGTCCGTCGCCGCCCTGCGCCCGTCCGGGCTGAAGATCGCCACCCGAGGCCGCGCGCTGGCCCCCCCAAGCTCCCTCACCAGCCTTCCTGTGGCCACCTCCCACACCATCAACGCCCCGCGCCCGTCCACGGCCGCCAGCAGCCGCCTCGACCCCGACACCGCCACCATCCCGTCCGCAAAGCCCCGCTCCCCATAGGTCCGCAGCACCGACCCCGAGGCCAGATCCCACATCGAGATCGCCTCCCCGCCCCTGGCCGTCACCACGGCCCCCTGCCCCGGCAGCAGCGCCACCGCCATCCGCTCCGTCCCGCAGCACGGGATCGCCCGGACCCCCTGGCCCTTGAGCGACACCACCGCCAGCACGCCGCCCTCCAGCAAGGCCAGCAGATCCCCCCCCTCGAAGGCCACCGACAACACCTTGGGCGCCTCGCCGCTCTCCCCGCGCGCCTCCCCCCACTCCTCGAATTTCTCAACAACGGCGCCGCTTTGGAGATCGACCAAGGCCGCCGACCCGTCGTCGCTCGCCGTCGCCAGCAGCCGCCCGTCGGGGCTGAAGGCCAGCCCGTTGATCACATCCTCGTGCGCCTCGACGTCGTGGAGCAGCGCCCCGGAGGCCATCTCCCACACCTTCACGCGCTTGCCCAGCCCCGCCGCGAAGACCCGCCCGTCCTCGTCCAGCGCCATCGACAGAGCGTGCTCAGGCGCCCCGGCGCGCAGCTCTCGCCGCTGCCGCCCGGTGCTCAGATCCCACTGGCGCAGCGTGTCGTCCTGCCCCGACGAGATGATCCGCTGGCCGTCGGGCGCGATCACGAATCCCCCGACCGGCTCGGTGTGCGCGTCGAGGCGGTGCAGCAGCGCCCCGGTCACCACGTCCCAGACGCCCAGAGTCGTGTCCGAGCTGGCCGAGATCAGGAGCCGCCCGTCGGGCGTGAACCCCAGCAGGTTGATCGCGTCCTTGTGACGATCCAGATCTCGGATCAGGCGCCCCGTCGCCACGTCCCACAGCTTGATCACGCCCTCCTGATCCCCGGTCACCAGCAGCCGCTCGTCCGGGCTGAAGGCCAGATCCCGGATCGCCGCCGTGTGCGAGAACTGAGGCTGAATCTCGATGGGCAGCACCCGCTCGATCGGCGTCGCCGGCCTGACCCCCGCCCCCACCAGCGCGTGGCTCCGCAGCCGGCTCTCGGGCAGCGCCCGCTCGTGCAGCGCCACCTCGTCGAGCCGCCCCACGAAGCCCCCCCGCATACACCCGCCCGCGCAGCCCTGCCCCTGCCCAAGCACCACGACCCCGCCCCTGGGCAGCTCGCGCCCGGCGCCCGCCACCCCGCGCCAGACCTCCTGGCCCTCGATGGTCACGGCCAGCGCGCCGTCCTCGCCCCTCCAGGTCACGCCCAGGTGCCGCCAGCCCTCCTGCCCGTCGCACAGCCCCACCCCGGTCTTCGACGCCGCGCCCAGCACCGTCACGACCAGCTGGCCCGCCCCATCGCACGCCACCGCCAGCCGATCCAGGCCGCCTTCGACCGCGTAGGACAGGATCGCCCCGCCCCTGGCCGCCGACACCCAGACCTCGACCGTCGCCTCGGCGCCGCCGAACTCCGGCGCCTCCAGCAGCCGGTGCGTCTGCCCGGTAAAGACCAGCGCGCCGTCCACGTCGCCCGCGATCGCGCCTCGGACCGGCCCGTCCAGCCGCCAGTGCCCCAGCGCCCCGTCCGCCGCGATCTCCTGCGGGTAGGGCAGCGCGGGCTCAAACATCGTCGCCGGCGCCACCATCAGCCGCTCGGTCGGGGCGCAGGCCCCCGCACCCACGCCCGCCACCACGGCCACGACAACCGCGACCATCGCCACGTCCGCCGCCGCGCTCGCGCCCACGCGCCCGCGCCCACGCGCCTGCGCCCGGTTCGCCCGCGACCGGATCGCCCCGCGCCCTCCCCCGTCGACCTGCAAGCCCTCAATATACATCGATTTTTCCCATCGACCTCACCCCGACCGCCTCGCCCGCGCTCGCCCCGAGCGCCGACGCCACAGCGCCCCCACGAGCGCCAGCAAGCCGAGCGCGACAGCCCCACGCCAGGAAGGCGGCGACGCGACGGCGCGACACGCGCAGCCGCGAGGCCCGGGGGTCACGCGCGGCATGACGAGGCTCTCGGCGGGCGGCTCCTTGCGATCGAGGGTCTGCCAGTCCCCCGACAGGACGAAGGCGCCCCAGAAGCAGGGGTGCCCCCAGCGCGGATCCGAGCGCAGTGTCAGCCGGGCGACCCGCATCGCCTGGCTGATCCCCAGGCCCTCGCGCAGCCCGGCGTAGAAGGCGCCCATGAGGAGCTGAGTGGCCTCGTCGCTGACCTTCCAGAGGCTGAGCACCTGGCTCTCGGCGCCGGCCAGCACCAGCGCTCGCCTCAACCCGTGGACCCCCTGTCCCCGTCGAGACTCGCCCAGGCCAGTCTCGCAGGCCGACAGCACCACCAGCCGCGTGCCCCACAGATCCAGCGCCGCCGCCTCCCTGGCCGTCAAGATCCCGTCGTTCTGGCCCTCGCCGCGCAGGCCATTGCCGCCCGCGCACACCAGCCCCGCGCGATCCATCGCGTCCTGGTGGATCGTCGGCGTCGACTCCAGGCTCAACTCCACCTCCGGCACGACGAAGCCCCGCTCCCCGCCCGCCCCCGCCGCAGGAGCGCGCTGATCGAGGAAGAAGCCGTGGGTGGCGACGTGCAGGATCTGAGGCCCATGCAGCGCCTTGAGCGCCGTCTCGGTGGCCTCGACGCCCTCAAGGCGGCGCATCGAGTCGGCGAAGATCTCCGCGATGGCCTCGGCCTCGGCCGCCGTCCCTGGGAGCGCGGGCCAGCTCAGGCGCTTGAGATCCGTCCAGCGCGCCGTCGAAGGCGCCCTGGACGACGCCCCGGCCTGCCCCACGTCGGCCGCCCCGGCGCCGCCGTCGTAATCGGGGTTGGCCACCACGACCATCCCCTCACGCGGGGCGGGGCGCTCGGCGAAGTGGATCAGATCCCGGCCCGTCGACAGGTAGGTGATCTGAAAGTCGTCGCTCAGGTATCGGCCCTGGCCGCCCCCCAGCACTTCGAAGGGCAGCAGGTGGAGGTCGCCGTCCGGGGCCACGAGCAGGTGCGCCGCGTCGCCCAGCAGCGGGCGCAGCGGGCCCAGGAGCCGCTCCCCGAGGTCGCGCTCCAGCGCCACGAGCCGCGCGCCCTCGGGGTCGCACCGATCGTCATCCTCCATGCACCCGAGGATCTCGGCCCGCAGGTCGTGGACGAGCGCGTCGATCTCGGCGACGGGGCCAAGATCGACCTGCGCGATCGGCGCGCCCTGCCGCAGCACGAAGGCCGCGAGCCTGGGCGGGCCCCAGGCCAGGGCCGCCTCGCGCGCCTTGACGTCGAAAGGCCGGGCGACGGCGAACTCGATCAGCGCCGCCCTCGGCGGGAGCCGGTCGAGCACCTGCGCCACCAGATCCTGGCCGGCCGGGGCCTTGAGGAGAGCCTCGGCCTTGAGCGCCGAGGTGTGTTGCAGAAGCGACGAGGCGCGCCGGTGAAGCCGGATGACCTCGATCCGCTCAACATTCTGCTGCCTCTTGAGCTTGACCAGCTCCGCCTCCAGCTTGCCGTAATCCTCCCTCCAGCGCTCAAGCCCGGCCAGCGAGGCGGGGTTGAGCGGCTCCAGGAGCGCGTGGACGCGGCGGAGCCGCCTGTCAAAGAAGGTGATGATATCCTTGATCTTTTCGGCGCGGTTGAGCCCGCGCTGGAGGACGTCGAGGGTCCCGATGAGGTCCTTGTGCGCCCGCTCGATGGCCTCGACGGACTCCCTGGTTAGAGGGGCCGCGCCGGGGACGCGGCTCTGGACGATGGCCTCCAGCACGCGCCCCTTCTGGAGCAGGAGCCCTCGGAGCGCCAGCCTGACGGCCTCGGGGTCGCCGGGGGCGAGGTCCATGTGGAGGCTCAGGAGGGTCTCGGCGGTTCGGGACAGGTCTTCGACGAAGGCCAGCTTCTGGGCCTCGGTGTAGCGGGGGCTGTAGAGGTGGGCGCGCAGGTGCTCCTCTTGAACGTCGAGGGCCAACCCGAGCAGCTCCAGGGTGCGCGGGGTGTCGCCCTGCTCCCAGGTGATCGCGGCGAGGTTCTCGGCGGCGCGGGCCACCTTGGGGTGGGTGGGGCCGGAGGCGAGCTTCTCGATCTCAAGGGCCTGGGCGCTGAGCTGGGCGGCGCCGGCGAGATCGCCCTTGGCCCGCTGGAGCAGCGCGCGGTTGCTCAGGAGCGTCCCCAGACGGGGGGAGCGCTCGCCGAAGGAGCGCGCCGACAGGTCCAGGGCCCGTTGTGACGCCTCGATCGCGGCGTCGAGCTGACCCAGGCGCCAGCGGGCGACGGCGAGGTTGTTGAGCAGGGGGAGGATGAGGGGGTGGTCGGCGCCCAGGAGGCGCTGACGGGCGGCCAGCGCCTCCTCGAAGCGCGCCAGCGCCGAGGCGTCGTCGCGCTCGGCGAGCAGGACGAGGCCGAGGGTGTTGAGCAGGGAGGGTCGCAGGGGATCGGCGGCGGCGCGGGTCGGGTCGAGCATCGACAGCGCGCGCTCGGCGGCGGCGCGGGCGTCGGCGTGGTGGCCCTGGGCGTGGTGGAGGGTCGCCGACAGGCGCAGCGCCAGCGCCTGCTCCGTGTCGCCGTCCCCCGCGTCGATGAGCCCCTCCAGCGCCGCGTGGCTGGCCTCGAAGTCCCCTCGCCGGAAGAGCGCGCGGGCCACCGCGAGGCGCGCGCGCCGCGCCTCGACGTGCTGCTCGCCGCGCTCCCGCGCCGCCACCTCGGCCTCCTGGCGCAGCACCTCGATGGGGCGCACCTCGCCGAGCAGCACGTCCGCGCACCGCCGGGGGTTGTCGCCCGAGGCCCCAGGCTCGCGCGGCGCGAGCCCCTCCAGGACGGCGCGGGCGAACTCGCCGCCGCTCCCCGCCGCCATCTCGTCGTCCGAGATCGCGTCCATCTCCTCGCCGCCGATCTTCGCCTCGGAGATGATGCCGGCGATGGGGCAAGGCTGAAGCTCACAGCGGGCCTCGATCGCCTCGGACAGCGCCGACAGCGCCTCGGACAGCGCCTCGTGATCGCCCTCGACGCGGCTCAAGATGTCCAGCGCGTCCCCGACCATCACGCCCGCCTCGCCCGCGCGCCCCTGGGCCTGCGCCTCCCGAGCCTGCTTCAAGAGACGCTCGGCGTCCTCAAGGGTCTGGGCGGCCTGCGCCTGCTCGTAGGCGAGCAGGGCCTCCCGGGCGCGGGCCGCCGCAGGGTGCTCGGCGCCGTGGGCGCCCTCAAGGGTCTCCACGGCGATCCCGGCGAGGAAGATGGCCAGCCCGAACTGGCGGCGCTGGGCGAAGACGCGGGCCTTTTCAAGGTGTTGCGGTGCCTGCGCGAGCGCCTGGGCCGACTCGGCGCGGGACAGCGCCTCCTCCTCCCTGGCGATCGCCTCTGCAAACCTCTCCGACGCGCCCTCATCCTCGCCCGATTGGGCCTCCAGGAGCTCCTGGGCGCGGTAGAGGTGCGCCCAGGCTCGCCCGACGCGGCCGGCGGCGCGCTCCTGGGTGGCCCGCTCAAGCGCGCCGCCGATCGCGGCCATGCGGCGCCGGTCGCGGGCCGAGAGGATCGCCGCGCGCTCGCGCTCAAGCTGCGCCTGCTGGTCGCCGTCCGTCAGCCGCTCGAAGGCCGCGTCGATCAAGGAGAGAGCGTCTTCGTACAACCCTTGATCGGCGGCGTCCCGCGCTCGACGCACCAGCAGGGCGATCTCGCGCCGCTCGGCCCGCTGCTCTCGCTGCTCGATGCGCTGCCCGTAGCGCTCCAGCTCCTTCTGGGCCGCGACCGTCTCCGCGTGGCGCACCCCGAGGACGCACTCCAGGGCCGCGACCGCCTTGAAGGCCAGCGCCTCGGCGGCCTCGGGGTCCTTGGCGCCGATCCCCTGCGCCTTGGCGCGCTGCGCTCTGGCCTGGGCCAGCAGCTCCATCAACCCGAGATCGTCGCTGTCCTGGGCCCGCGCGGCCTCCGGCGCCCAGGCCAGCGACAACACCACCGCGACCATGGCCAGCTTGTGCATGAGTCACCTCCGACAGACCTCTTCAAGTGACTCTCTCACGGAGCGGCGCCCCTCTGCCAGATCGAGGTTGAGACGAGCCTTGGACGAGCCGTCGGGGCGGGGCTCCGGGCGAACGAGGGCCAGAGTCGGGCGGCCTCCTCGGCCCCCCGCGTCGATCCTGCTGAATTGCTTCTTGCCGGGCGAACGAGGGCCAGAGTCGGGCGGCCTCCTCGGCCCTTCGGACAAGAATCTCTCGCCTCTCTCATCTCGGGGACTGCCGGGCTTCAGCCCAGATCCAGACCTGCGCCCTCAAGGCCCGAAGCTGCGCCGCCGTTGATCTCAAGACCCGGCGCTGCGTCACCGTGATGCCGGGCTTCAGCCCAGATCCAGATCCATGACCAGGCGCGCGGCCTTGTACCCGAGGGCCTCGTAGAAGGCGATGGCGCCCTCGTTGAAGGCCCAGACGGAGAGCTGGACCCTGGGCAGCCCGCGGGCCTCGGCCCACTGGCGGGCGCTGGCCATGAGGGCGCGGCCGACCCCGCAGCGGCGCGCGGCCTCGGAGACGGCGAGGTTGTCCACCAGGGCGAAGCGCCCGGGCCTGAAGAGGGGGACGTCGGGCATGGCGCAGTCCTTGATGACCAGGACGCCCACGATCAGATCGTCGACCAACGCCACGAGGAGATCGGCGTCGTCGGCGTCGATCAGGCGCTCGATCTCGTCGCGGGGGCGCGCGGGGCCGTCGGGCTTCTTGAAGATGTGGGGCAGGGCCTCGCGGTGGTGCGCGTCGCCCTCGTCCATCACGGCGCAGATCCCGTCGTAATCGGCCAAGGTGGCGGATCGTATCGTCATTTTCGTCTTCGATGTCATGTTCCACCTCTCCGATCTCGACGGGGCGTCGTGGTGCACGGCGATCATGACGGGTCGGCGTTGTTGATGGGCATGCCGAGCATGGCGGGGCGGCGTTGATGGAGCACGGCGATCCCGGCAGGACGGCGTTGTTGGACGGACACACGGTCCTTTCGGGGACTTGCGCCCTTCTTCCGTTCTTGAGTCACTCTGAAGGGTTGCCCTTGGCTGGAGAATCGCGGGCGAGCAAGGCCGCGCGCAAGGTCGCCAGCTCGGCCTCAAGCGAATCTGCGCGGCGCCGCTCAACCTCGGCGCGCTGATCGGCGACCTCGGCGCGCTGATCGGCGGCCTCGGCGCGTTGATCGGCGGCCTCCTCGATCGTGGGGACGAGATCGAGGCCCCTGTCGTCGAAGGCCAGCCGCGGGCGCGGGCCGTGCTCGGTGTCCACGATGACCAGATACACCCCCAGGACCGACGACCGGCAGGCGCCATCGCCCGCGTGCGTCCGCAGCCAGACCCCCTCCTCGTCTCGGGCAAAGCGCTGGATGGCGTATCGCCTCGCGCCTCGGGGGGGCTTGATGCCCGGTGTCGAGGCCCGCGCCGCGCCCTCGGGATCGTAGATCAAAAGCTCCTCGACATCGAGCTGCTCGTACTTCGGAGGCAGCTCCTCGTAATCCTTGCGCCAATCCTCCGACACGATCTCGACGGCAATGCTCGGGGGGTTGTGGCCTTGCCTCCAGGTCTGGATGGATGAAGGGCGAGGTCGGTCTTGGGGCCATGGCATCAGGAAGACATCGGGCGAGATCCGAACCAGGGGCGCTGACTTGACCCACCCGAAGAACACGTCCGAGCCAGCCACCACGTCAGCCCACTGCCGCTCCTTGACCAGATGCTCAAGGCTGCTCAAGAGCACCTGGATGCAGTCGAACTGCTCAAAGCTCTGACCCATGTCTTCCTCATCCGTGAGGTGCCACGACGACCAGTCCCCGGACACAGGCGGCTGCGGCTGGACTCGGCGCGCTGGCTGGCGCTGCGGGGGGATGTTGACCAGGGAAGGTGTGGGCGTGTTCGTCATGTGCGTCATGCTCCGATCCGACGTCCGAGATTCAGAGTAGCAATGCGACATCCACTGGTCAACCTTTCAGCACACCGCGCCACAGGAAGGCGCCTGCCGCTCGCCCTGAGCCGCCCCATCCTCACCACGTCCAGGCGCCGTTGTGCGGACACAAGCTGCCTTCGTTGGATGGACACGCGGTTCCTCCGACGACCGACGGGTTTGCCGCTGTCGCGGCTGCACCGCGCGGCTACTCTGTTTCGCCCCTCCGGGGCTCCAATTACCGAGCCGCCCCGATGGGGCGGGGTGGGATGCGACAACGCACCAACGGCTCAAATCGATCGGTTGATGTCCTTGCACCTCGTCCCTGCAGACTGCCACGGTCTTTCAATTTCGCGAGGGGGATAAGCACTTTAGAGCCCCGGAGGGGCGAAACAGAGTAGCCGCGGGTGCAGCCGGACCCGATCAGGGGCCGGCAAACCCGTCGGCGCCGCTGCGCCTGGGGACCCGCCGCCGGTGGCATCCACGTCCAGGGTGGCCCGTCCAGGGCGGTTATTACACAAGGATTACATTCGCGCGGGCGAGGAGGACTAGATTGCGTGGCGAGCGCGGCGCTGGAGCGTGGATGTGGACCTGGATGGGGTGAGGCATGCTGGATATCAAGGGGTTGAGGCGAGAGCTGACCGAGGCGGGCATCTTCGAGAAGTGCGAGGGGCGGACCTGGGCCAAGCTGGGCTTCTTGTTCGGGGTGCTGGCGCTGTGCATTGCGGGGCACATCCTGGCGCCCTTGTGGGTGTCGGTGTTGATGACGCCGGTGACGGCGCTGGTGTCGGTGACGATCGCGATGCTCGGCCACGAGGGCGGCCACCTGGCGCTGTCGAACACGCGGTGGCGCAATGACCTGATGCTGCACCTGGCCTTCCCGGCCTTCGGGGGCCTGGGCGCGCTCTATTGGAAGTGGAAGCACAACGTCAAGCACCACGCCCACCCGAACATCGCCGAGCAGGACCCGGATCTGGGCCTGTGGCCGATGGCCAGCACCGCCCTGGAGTACCGCAAGTCCAGCCCCAACCGGCAGTTCTTCCAGCGCAACTTCCAGTCCTTCATGTTCTGGCCCCTGACCTTCTTCTTGGCCTTCTCCATGCGCGCGGCGACCCTCCAGTACATGTGGAGCTACGTCCGCGAGCGCGGCGTCGACCGCAAGTGGATGCTGGACGCCGTCTCGCTGATGATCCACGTGATCGCGTGGCTGATCATCCCCACGTACTTCCTCGGCCCCTGGGCGGTGGCCTTCTACATCGCGCACTGGGCCATCGGCGGCGCGATGCTGGCGGCGATCTTCGCCCCGGCCCACATGGGCATGCCGATCCTGACCGACCACAACGACAAGTGGCGCCTGCAGCTTGAGACCTCGCGCAACTTGCGGATGCCGGCCTGGATGGGTTGGTTCTTCATCGGCCTGGACTACCAGATCGAGCACCACCTCTTCCCCCGCATCCCCCACCAGAAGATGTCCATGGCCGCCCCCATCGTCCGCCGCTGGGCCGCGCGCCAGGGCGCCCCCTACTTCGTCGTGGACTACTTCGACGGCCTGGCCGACGTCAGCCGCTACATGGCCGCCGCGTGGAAGCTCGACGCCCAGGAAGGCGACTCGCCCGAGAAGTGGGGCCTCAAGGGCTCGGAGTGGAACTCTGCCGGCGTCTGGATCGAGCCCACCGACGGCAAGGTCTCCTGGTGGAAGCAGCCCATCTTCCCCAACCTCCCCGGCCCCTCCGCCGCCACCGCCACCGACCCCTGATCCTCCCGCGCCGACACCGGCGACACGCGCTCCGCGCCGTGCTACAAAGGCCGTCGATCCCTATGATGAGGGGATCGGTGGCCTTTGCGTCTTGGGCACGGGCCAAGCATTGAACTCTGCGCCGTGGACGCTGGGCCAGGACATCGCAGGCGCGGCAGCAGGGACGGCAACAGGGGTCAAGCGTTGAGCTTTGGGCCGTGGGCGCTGGGGGCGAGCGCGAGGAGCTGAGATGCGAAGCGACGGCGAGCGGGTGGCGGTGATCACGGGCGGGGCCAGCGGCCTGGGGCGAGCGCTGGCGCTGGCGCTGGGCCAGCAGGCCTGGACCGTGGTGGTGACGGACATCGACGAGGGCGGCGCCAGAGACACCCTCGACGCGCTGCGCGGGCGCGGCGGCGAGGGGATCTCGCGGGCGCTGGACGTGCGCGACCCGGAGGCTTTTGAGGCGCTGGCCGAGGAGGTCTTCGGGCGCTGGGGTCGGCTCGACCTGCTGATCAACAACGCGGGCGTGGCGGCCACCGGCGAGGTGGGCAAGGTGTCGCTGGAGGACTGGCGGTGGTGCTTGGACATCGACCTCTACGGGCCGATCCACGGCTGCCACGCCTTCGCGCCCCGGATGAGGGCGCAGGGCTTCGGCCAGATCGTCAACATCGCCTCGATCGCCGGCTTCGCGCTGGGCGCCCGGATGGGGCCCTACAACGTCGCCAAGGCCGGCGTCGTGGCGCTCTCCGAGACGCTGCGGGCCGAGCTGCTCGGCACCGGCGTCGGCGTCACGGTGGTCTGCCCGGGCTTCTTCGCCACGAACATCGCCCGCAACATGCGCGTGACCTCCGACCGGGAGCGCGAAAAGACTGTCGCTCTGATCGAAGGCTCGGGCCTGGGCGCCGATCAGGTCGCCGCCCGCATCCTGGCCGCCGCGCGGCGCAACACCCCCATCCTGGTGCTGCCCTTCGACGCGCTGGTCATCTTCTGGCTGCGGCGGCTCTTCCCGGCCCGCGCCACCGAGATCATGCGAGAGATGATCGCGCGCCGCGCCCCTCGGGGGCCTGCCGCGCCCCGCGACGCGCGCTGAGGGCGCGGCCGGCCGATCAGCGCACCGTCACGATGAAGGGCGGCGCGATGACCCCCCCGTCGTCGATGATGGGCACGTCCACGCCGGGGAACTCGTAGATCCCGTTGTTGTTGGCGTCGTCGTGCAGCATCGCGAAGAGCGTCTCGCCGTTGTTGGCGTTGCGATCAAGGTCGACCAGGATGTTGGAGTTGACCCCGTCAAAGAGCACCGCGCTGACCCCGATCACCCCGCCGATGCCGCCCTCGCCGTCGTCCTCATGCACCGCGATGAAGCCCGGCCCCTCCGAGAAGGCCGCCAGCACCGAGATCTGATCGATCACGGCGAGCCGCTGGTCGATGGCCACGACCGCCTCCACGTCGGCCTCCAGCACCGCGAAAGGCGGCGCGATCACCGAGTCGTCCGGGAAGAGCGCGGGCACGTCCGGCCCCGGGAACTCATAGGTCTGGTTGTCGTTCGCGTCCGCGTGCAGCATCGCGAAGAGCACCTCGCCGGCCACCGCGGGGCGGTCGAGCGTCACGGCGACGTCGAAGTTCGTCCCCGTCGGCAAGAAGGCGCTGACGCCGATCACGTCGCCGATCCCGCCGCCCCCATTGCCCTCGTGCACCGCGATGAAGCCGCCCCGTCCGTAGATCACCTCGCGCACGACCACCTCATTGCCCGCGCCGCCGGCCACCTGGCTGTCGACGAAGACCGCGTTGGGCACCGTGACCGTGAAGGGCGGCGCGATCACCGCGTCGTTGGCGTCAAAGACCGGCCCGTCGCCGTTGTCCGGGAACTCGTAGACCCCGTTGGCCGGGTCGTCGACGTGCAACATCGCGAAGAGCACCTCGCCGTTGTTGGCGTTGCGCTCAAGCAGCACCTCCACGTCCGTGCTGAAGCCAGCCGGCAGCAGCGCGCTGACCCCGATCACCCCGCCGAGGCCACCCTGGCCGTCGCCCTCGTGCACCGCGATGAAGCCGGCCCTGTTGGCCACCACGCGGCGGACGACGACCCTGTTGGCCGGCGCGGCGGTCTGGTTGTCGACCTCGACGGCGTCGGTCAGGACGACCGAGACGATGAAGGGCGGGGCGATGATCCCCTGGCCGTCGAAGATGGGGACGTCGCCGTTCTCGGGGAACTCGTAGACGCCGTTGGCCGGGTCGTCGGCGTGCAGCATGGCGAAGAGCGTCTCGCCGCCGACCACGTCCCGCTCCAGCGTCACGCGGATGTTGGCGTTGACCCCGTCGGAGAGCAGCGCGCTGACGCCGATCACCCCGCCGAAGCCGCCCTCGCCGTCGTCCTCATGCACCGCGATGAAGCCCGGCCCGTCCGAGACGGCCGCCAGCACCGTGACGACGTCGGAAGGATCGGCGGTCTGATCGTCGACGACGACCGCAGGCCCAGGGGCGCCGACGAAGGTGATGTAGGGCGGGGCGATGACCACGCCGTTGGCGTCGGTGATGGGCACGTCGGGGCCGGGGAACTCGTAGATCCCGTTGTCGTTGGCGTCGTCGTGCAGCATGGCGAAGAAGCGCTCGCCGTTGACCGCGTCCTTGTCCAGGACCACCGCGACGTTGGTGTTGCGGCCATTGCTGACCGCCGTGAGCCCGACCACGTCGCCGATGCCGCCCTGGCCGTTGTCCTCGTGGATGACGATGAAGCCGGGGCCGACCGAGATGACCTCGCGGACCACCGCGCGGCTGGCCGGGCTGACGAGCTGGCTGTCGACCTCGACCGAGGGCAGCCCCTCGACCGGGGCCAGCGTCACCACGAAGGAGGGCGCGATCAGCGCGTCGTTGATGTCCAGCGCCGGCGCGTCGCCGTTCTCGGGGAACTCGTAGACCCCGTTGGCCGGCTCGTCGAGGTGCAACATCGCGAAGAGCTGCTCGCCGTCGACCGCGTCCCGATCCAGGGTGACCACCACGTCGGAGCTCACGCCGGCCTCAAGAAGCGCGCTGACGCCGATCACGTCGCCGATGGCGCCGCCCTCGTCGGACTCGTGCACCGCGATGAAGCCGTCCCGATCAAAGATCACGCGGTCGATGATCACCTCGTCGGCCGGATCGACCTCTTGATCGGCGACCTCGACCAGCGGCCCCTCGGGCAGCAGCAGCGAGACGACGAAGGGCGGCGCAATGACCGCATCGGCGTCGTCGAGCACGGGCACGTCGGGGCCGGGGAACTCGTAGATCCCGTTGGCGTTGCCGTCGACGTGCAGCATGGCGAAGAGCGTCTCGCCGTTGACCGCGTCGCGGTCGAGGGTGACCTCCACGTCATCGGTCGTCCCGGCCTCCAGCGCGGCGCTGACGCCGATCACGCCGCCGATGCCGCCGGCCCCGTCGCCCTCGTGCACCGCGATGAAGCTGGCGGTCGAGGCGAGCACCTGCTCGATGACGACCTGGTCGGCCGGATCGGCGACCTGATCGGCCACCGTCACGGCGTTGAGCACGCCGCCGCCGACCGTGACCGTGAAGGGCGGCGCGATCACCGCCCCGGTGGCGTCCAGCACGGGCGTATCCGGGCCGTTGGGGAAGAGGTACTCCCCATTGCCGTCCCCGTCGATGTGGAGCATGGCGAAGAGCGTCTCGCCGTCGACGCCGTCGCGGTCGAGGTTGACGGTCACGTCGGGGCTGGTGCCCTTGGAGATGAAGGTGTTGCCGATGGCGCCGCCGATGTCGCCGTCCTCGTTGGCCTCGTGGATGACCACGAAGCCGTTCTGCGCGGCCACGACGGTCGTGACCAGGACCCGGTCGGCCGGGTTGAGGGTCTGATCGTTGACCGTCACCTTCGGCACGATCGCCGCCGCCGGGGTATCGACGGGGTCTTCGCCGCAGGCCGCAGCCAGCAAGCCCAGCGCCGCCAGGACCGGCAGGATCTTCACTTCAATCTTCTTCATGCGCTCCTCGCCTCTCCATCGTCATCGAACGCCCGCCACCTCCGGCGACCGGAGCGTGGCACCAGGCGATCTGGGGTTCCAACGGCGCGGAGTCTAACCGCTCGCCGCTTGAACGCAACCTTCGGCCGATCACCGCGACCATTACGACGCCGAAGGGACCTCGGATCGCAAGGCGGTGAGATTATGGAAGGCCGAACAGGGGAGAATGACAAGGTGTGGGCGGAAGGCGCGGGGGTCGCGGGGGCTCAGAGCGGGGAGCAGAACTCGGGGAAGAGGTCGGGGAGGGCCGCGGCGTAGGGCTCGGGGTTCAGGCCGCGGGGGTGGTCGTTGAAGAAGAGCAGGATCCAGTCCCAGAAGCTCGCCTCGAGCTCATGGCCGAGGCCGTGGTCGCAGGCGACGACGAAGTGGCCGTCTTCGCTGAAGTTTCCGATCATCGCGTCGGCGAACGCGTCGAAGTTCTGCTCAAAGGCGAGGTCCTCTGGGCCGCCCCAGATCACGAGCGCGGGCAGCTTGTTGTCCAGCCCGGGCCAGGCGACGAGGATGCCGCCGGAGATGGGCGCGACCGAGGCGAGCAGCTCGCCGCGCACGGCCGTCAGCAGGCCCGTCATCAGGCCGCCATTGCTCATGCCGGTGGCGTGGATCTTGTCCTCGTCGATGTTGAAGCTCTCCTTGAGGCAGGTGAGCATGTCGTCGAAGAAGGCCAGGTCCTTGTTCTCGGGGGTCGCGACCTCCCAGTTGAGCCCGCCCTCGTCGAGCCCTTGCGGCACCACGAGGATCTGGCCGCGCGCGTCGGCCAGCGCCTGGAAGTCGGCGTCGATCTGGATGTCCTCGATGGTCCCGCCGAGGCCGTGGAAGATAAAGATCAGGGGCCAGCTCTGGCCCTCGTCGTAATCGGCGGGCAGGATGACTTCGAACTGGCGCTGGCGCTCGGCCGAGGGGAAGCCCCCGTTGAGGCCCGGCGCGAGGTTGGGGCACTGCTCGGGGGTCAGGCGCGCGATCTCGACGGGGCCGTCGCCGGAGCAGTCGGAGGGGTAGCCCTCGGCGCGCTGCTCCCAGGGGATCGCGGCGAAGGTGCTGCCCATCAGGTCAAATTCGAAGGTCGTGATCTCGCCCGTCACGTCCCCGCAGAAGGCCTCCTTGCTCTGGATCTTGCCCTGGAGCGCGATCTGGAAGATCACGTCGCTGCCCGTGGGGCTGAAGGCGCCCGGGAGCGTCAGCGGCTCGGGGAAGGCCGCCACGAAGTTGCCCTCCGCGTCCACGGCCACGTCCGTCAGCGTCCCCATCGGCTCGCTGACTTCGAAGTCGTCCTTGGCCGCCCTGAGCACCACCGAGGTCAAGACCCCCGAGCCGTCCGGCGTCTCCGCGCCGACGCTCTCGACCTCGAGCTGGAAGGGCCGGACCAGCCCGCCGACCGGGGCGATCTGCAAGCCCACCAGGAACAAGCCTTCGGGCAAGGGCGAGGCCTCGGGTTCGCCTTCAGGTTCGCCCTCGGGTTCGCCCTCGGGTTCGCCTTCGGGTTCGTTGTTGTTGGGGTCGTTGTTGGGCGAGTCGGTCGGGCTGGTGGCCGGATCGTCACCGCAGGCCGCCAGCGCCGCAATCGCGAACAGGATCATCAACTTCTTCATCGCTTGACCTCTCTTGATTCACATCGGGGCAGAGCAAAGGCTCTTCTCTGCGGGGATTCTCTTGCAGAGAAAGGGGGGGCGTGTCAACTCGCGCCGCCAGAGCGCGCCAGGGCGGCCGCAAGGCCGGCGGCGAGGTGGACGACGAGGCCGCGGCGCGTCGATTTCGGTGGCGGGCAGGGGGAGAGCGGCGAGTCGATTTCGGTGGCGGGCAGGGGGAGAGCGTCGCGTCGACTTCGGTGGCGGGCTCGGCGGGATCGACGAGCCCGCCAC
>SYOX01000092.1 GCA_005804885.1 Pseudomonadota bacterium | reverse complement strand
GGTCGGAACGAGTCGGATCTTGTGGGCAAGGATCATATCATCCTCCATCTCGAACTCGTTTCGAACGACCCAGACGACTCTTAGTCTGAACAAACGAACCCCCACCGTCAAGAACTTTCTACAAGACTTCTCAAGTTATTCAGAAGCAGCTCCAACCTCCTCCGCGCCGCCGAGCTTGGACGACGATCCGCGCCTCAGACCTCCTCCTGCTGCTGCGCAACTCATCAAGCCTCCTCCACGCCGCCGAGCTTGGACGACTGCGCCGCCGTCGACCCAGCGACGGCCTCGACAGACACCCCCTTCTCCCCCGAGCCCGAGAAGACCCGGCTCAAGAAGTCCCCGAAGTCCTCCGCCAGCGTCGTCATCACCGGCACCACCACCAGCGTCAAGAGCGTGGCCACCGTCAGCCCCGCGGCCACCGAGCGCGCCATCGGCCCCCACATCTCCACCGACCCGCCGCCGATGATCAGCTTCATCTTGAAGAAGTCCACCGAGACGCCCACGACCATCGGCATCAACCCCAGCACCGTCGTGACCGCCGTCAACATCACGGGCCGGAAGCGCACCAGCCCCGCCGTGATCACCGCCTGCGTCTGCCCGTAGCCCCGCGCCCTGAGCTGGTTGGTGTAATCGATCAAGACGATCGCGTTGTTGACCACCACCCCCGCCAGCGAGATGATCCCGATGCCCACCATGATGATCCCGAAGGGCGTCCCCGTCAGGATCAACCCCCACAGCACCCCGATCAGGCTCAAGGCCACGCTGGCCACGATCACCATCGGCTGCAGGATCGAGTTGAACTGCGTCACCAGCACCAACGTGATCATGAACAAGGCCGCCAGCAGCGCCTTGGCCAGGAAGGACGCCGCCTCCTGCTGATCCTTGTTCTCGCCCGTGAAGCGCACCGCGTAACCCCGCGGCATCTCGTGATCCTTGAGCGCCTCCTGCACCCTCGCCAGCACGTCGTTGGGCAAGCTCCCCTCCGTGACGTTCGACTCCACCGTCACGACCCGATCCAGCTCCACGTGCCGGATCGACCCCGTCCCGCCCGCCGTCTCCAGCGAGGCCACCTCCCGCAGCGGGATCAGCACCCCGTCCCGACCCGGCAGCGTCAGCGACCTGACGTCCTCCAGCGTCCGCCTGTCGTCCGACTTGAGCCGCACGATCACGTCGATCTCGTCCTGGCCGTCGCGCAGCCGCGTCGCCAGCGCCCCGTTGATCGCCGACCTCACCGTGTCCGCGATCAAGAAGGTCCCAACGCCCATCAGCGCCGCCTCCCGCCTGTCCACCGACACGCGGATCTCCGGCCGCACCGCGACATAGTCGTCCTTCAAGTCCGTTATCCCCTCGACATCCTTGATCTTTGTCCTGACCTCCTGGGCCAGCTGGCCCAGGACGTGGTAATCCTCGCCGACGATCTCGATGTTGATCGGCTTGCCGCCCGGCGGACCCATCGCCTCCTTCTGCACCTCGAAGTCCGCACCCGCCTGGTGCCGCGCCCACGCCCGGACCTTCTCCATCGTCACCCGCGGATCCTCGCTCTGATCCTCGGGCTCGTTGAAGTCCACCGTAAAGAGCGAACGGTTCGGCTGCCCCTGACCCCCGGCCCCCATCCCAGGATCGCCCGCTCCCACGTTCATCACGAAGGTCTTGATGTTGTCCATCTCGGCGATCTCGGCCTCCAGCCGCATCGAGATCGCCTCCGTCGTGTTCAAGCTCGACCCGTCCGGCGTCCTGACCTTCACGAAGGCCCGCTTCGGCGTCGTCTCCGGGAAGAACTCCACCCCGTGCCCCAGCAACCCATAAGCCACGAAGGTCCCGATCAACGCCGCCGCCGATCCCGCCATCACCAGCCAGCGGTGCGCCATCGACCACACGAGCATCCGCTTGTAGAGCCGATACACCCCCACGTCGGGCACCGTCTCGCCTTCGAGCGCGTTGACCGAGCTGGCCTTCAAGAAGCCCGCGCAAAGCACCGGGTTGACGATCAACGCCACGAAGAGCGAGGCCACCAGCACCACGACGACCGTCAAGGGCAGGAAGCTCATGAACTCGCCCGTGATCCCAGGCCACAGCATCATCGGCGCGAAGGCCACCACCGTCGTCAACGTCGACGTGATCACCGGCCAGCCCACCTCCTCGACCGCGTCCCGCGACGCCTCGACCCGACCCTTGCCCTCCGAGGCGTGCCGGTAGATGTTCTCCACGATCACGATCGCGTTATCGACCAGCATCCCCAGCGCAAGCACCAGGCTGAAGAGCACCACCATGTTCAGCGTGATCCCCATCGCGTCCAGCACCAGGAAGCTGATGAACATCGACAGCGGGATCGCCGACGCCACGAACAAGCTGTTGCGCACGCCCCCCATGAAGAAGAAGAGCACCCCCACCACCAGGATCAGCCCCGTCAGGATGTTGTTCTCCAGATCCGAGACCATGTCCCGGATCATCACCGACGTGTCCGCCGTCACCGTGAACGACACCCCCTTGGGCGCCTTGGCCCTGGCGGCCTCCACCAGCACCTTGACCTCGTCCGTGATCCTCAACAGGTTCTCGCCCGCCCGCTTCTGCACCGACAGGCTCACGCTCGTCGCCCCGTTGAAGTGCGACAGCGAGGTCCGATCCTTGTAACCGTCGTTGATCACGGCCACGTCGCCGATCCGGATCGGCTGACCCTCCTGGTCCTTGATGACGATCTCGCTCAGCCCCCGCGCGTCCTTGAACTCCCCGTCGACCCGCACCATGTAGCGCATCTGGCCCACGTCCACCGAGCCGCCCGGCAGGTTGACGTTCTCTCGCCTCAGCGCCCCGAGGATGTCCCCGAGCGACACCCCGAAGTGATCCAGCAGCTTCGGATCCGCCTCGACCTGCACCTCGCGCTCCAGACCCCCGGCCAGCACCACGCTGAGCACGCCCGGCACCTTCTCGATGTCGTCCTTGAGATCCTCCCCGATCGCCTTGAGCGCCAGCACGTCCGCGTCGCCGTGGATGTTCACCAGCATGATCGGGAACTCTGAGAAGTTGATCTCCGTCAACACAGGATCCTCGGCGTCCTCGGGCAGCTCCGGCCTGGCCTTGTCCACCTTCTCCCGCATCTTCTGGATCGCCTCGGACAGATCCACCTTCGGCTCGAAGGTCACCGAGATGATGCTGGCCCCCTCCGCCGACGTCGACCGGATCTCATCCACGTCCTTGAGATCCTTGAGCTCCTTCTCGATCGGCCGCGTCACCAGCGTCTCGATGTCCGAGGGCGACACCCCGTAATAGGGCGTCGTGACCAGCACCACCGGGATCGTAATGTCCGGCGCAGCCTCCCGAGGCATCCCCACGTAGGCGATCAGCCCCCCCACCGTGATGATGAACACCATCACATAGGCCGCGATGTCGTGATCAATGGCGAAGTTCGTCGGCTTCATTGCGCCTCTCCCTTCTCACCCTTGAGCGCCTCGCCGCAGCACGCCGACGAGCCCACCACCTCCACCTCCGCGCTGCGCGGCAGGCTGTGCTGACCCACCCGGACGATCTCGGCCCCCACCCCCACCCCCGCCACCAGGACCACGTAATCATCCCTGTCCGGACCCAGCTTGACCTCCTTGCGCGACGCGACCCCGCCCTCGACCACGTACACCATCGGCCCCTTGGGCGTGTCCAGGACCACCTCGCGCGGCACCAGCAGCGCATCCTCGATCCGCTGCGTCGGCATCTCCACGATCGCCCGCATCCCGGCCCGCACCGCCCGATCCTCGTTCTCCACCACCACCTCCACCGGGAAGGTCCGGTTCTTCGTGTTGGCCTGCGCGCCCACCCGACGCACCACCCCCTCCCTGACCAGCTCCAGCGCCGGCACCTCCACCCTCAAGCGCGTCCCCTCGCGCACATGCCGAAGCTGCGACTCCGGCAAGCCCGCGCGCACCACGATCGTCTCCAGGTTGACGATCCGCACCAGCGGCTGACCCGGGTTGGCGTACTCGCCCTTGTGCATGTACTTCTTGTCCACCACGCCCCGGATGGGCGCCGACATCGAGCTCTTGCCCACCCCCATCCGCGTCATGTTCAAGGTCGAGCGGTTGTTGGCCACCACCATCCTCGCCCGCTCCACGTCCGAGGTCGTCGCCAGCCCCTTCTTCTCCAACTCCACCGCCCGAAGGTGATCCAGCTCCGACTGGCGCAGGTTCTCCTCCAGCTGGACCGCCCGGGCGCGGTCGATCCGCGCGTCGATCCGCGCCAGCCACTGCCCCGCCTCCACCGTGGCCCCCTCCTCGAAGTTCGTCTCCAGGACCAACCCCGGGATCTCCGCCGACACCGTGATCGACTCGTTCGCCTCCGTCTCGCCCGTCAAGCGCACCAGCTGCGTAAAGTCCACCGCGTCAATCTTGATCGTCTCCACCGGCGTCCGCGATGACTTCGGCTCCACGCTCGCCGCCTTGGCCTTGTCGACCCCCTCCTTCTTGCCCCCACAGCCCGACGCCAGAGACACCCCCAACAGGCACGCCAACAAGAGCCGCTCACCTTGACCCCGTCTCATCACACCTCCACCCCGATTGGCCTCGGCCGCACCCCATCCATCAACTGCTTGACCAGCACCCGCGCCGTCTTGACGTCCAGAGACACCGGCTCCCCCGACAAGAACAAGAGCATCGGCATGTGGATCAGCCCGAAGATCTGCAGCAAGGCCAGATCCACGTCCGCCACGGACACCTCCCCCCGCTCGATGCCCCGCAGCAGCAAGCCTCGCCACATCGCCTTGCCTTTATCATGAAGATCATTGAACGCATCCTTAAAGCGAAGGCGCTCATGTCCATACTGAAGATACAGAAAAAGCCGCGCCACGTCCGGCGACTCCTTGATCAACCCGAAGTACAACAGGATCAACGCCACCAGCGCCTCGTCAAAGGGCTTGTCCTGCGCGCTGATCGCCGCCACACCCGCGTTGACCGCCTCCGTCGCCTCCTCCAGCACCGCCAGGAAGAGATCCTCCTTGTTGCCGAAGTAATAGTAGACCATCGGGTTCGTCACACCCACCGCCTGCGTGATCTCCCGGATCGACGTCGCCGAAAATCCCTTGAGCGCAAACAGGCGACACGCCTCGCTCAAGAGCCTGGCCCGGATCGCACCCTTCTCCCCAACCTCAAGGCCCTCACTCGACATCATACCCTCTCTCGACCCCCCGACCGCCCTTCACTTAACAAACGTTAAGCAAGCCTCGACCTTGATACACAAGCCCAGATGCAACATCAAGCCTCCAGAGTGCAAATTGTTGATGTTATCTGGATCCTGGCCGGCCCCCGGGCTCCCTCAGAGCGCCGCGCGCGCCGCCTCGCAGCGGGCCAGCGCCTCGATGAAGTAGCCCCTGTCCAGCACCGCGCGGTAGGAGTCCGCCCGCACAAGGTAGAGATCGCGCGTCCGCTTCAGGCCCATCGGCGCACCCGTCCTGGCGTCGCGCACGTCCACGATCCGCGCGTCATCCTCAAAGACGTTGTCGTCAAAGAAGATCGCGTGCACCGACCGATCGCTCGGATCAACCCTCAAGGGCTTGCCCGCGCTCGCCTTGAAGCCCGAGCGCGCCCACCAGGGATAGTCGTCCCGCAGCGCGAAGGCCCCGCCCACCTCCAGGTGCCCCCAGACCTCCTCGGGCCTCTCCAGCACCTGCGCCGCCCTCGCCCTGTAGAACGAGAGCGGGTTGGCAAAGGGCGCGCTGTCACAGCCCCCCGGCCTCGCCACCACCCCCAGCGCCAGCGACACCGCCGAGGCGTCGTCGCCCACCTCACCCCCTCGATGCACCGCGCCGTACCTGCGCGCGTCCCCCAGATCGATCCTCAGATCGAGCCCGCCGTCCCGACCATCCAGCGCCGCGCCGGGGTACATGGGGTGCCGACCCTCGCAGAAGGCGTTGAGCTCGGCCACGATCTCCGGGATGTCCCCCCCGTAGGTCCGGATGACCAGCGTCACCTCACGCCCCTTCGCCTTCAAGTCCATCAACAGCTCGAAGAAACTCGGCAAGAGCCTCACATTGCCCTCATCCAGGCCCGCCACCTGCGCCCACCCCTGCCCCCTGATCGCCTCCTTGACCGACTCGGGCAGCGCCAGCGCCTCCATCAAGCGTTGATGAAAGGGACCCAGGCCCTCCCCCGCGTTGCCCTTCTTGACGAAGTCTCGCTTGAGCGCAAAGCGCCGCTTGCGAAGCTCCGGCTGACCCTGCACGTAGTCCCCGTACAGCACCGCGCCCCGATCCGCGCTCACCAACGAAGGCTCCTCACCATTCCACCGCCACCGCCCGCCCGACACATGGCCCCAGCTTGTCCAGTACAAGATCTGGGAGCACGACAGGCTCGCGTCGATCTTCTGGATCTTGTCGTCGACCAGGATCGTCTTGTTGACGTCGAAGTGCAGCACCAGGCGAGGTTTTTCCATAGTTCGACTCACGTCATCCGAACGCCCGGGATGCCCGGGCGACGGGTCCTTGTCTCACGGTCTTCCATCCGGCTCCTGGGCGGCTCAAGGCGACAGCGTCCGGACGAGCCTGAAGCCCAGACAGTCGCAGCTCTCCTGCGCGCTGAGGCTCAACCGAAAGGCCAGCCGGCAGTCCTCGCCCCTGTCGCTCCAGGCCCCCCCTCGGAACAGCCGCTCGTCGCCCAGGTCTGGGCCCGTCGGATCGACCTGCGGCCCCTCCTCATAAGGACCGACCGCATCCCAGACCCACTCCGAGACATTGCCCACCATGTCGAAGAGCCCGAAGGCGTTGGGCCTCAGGCTCGCCGAGGGCCCTGGCCCCGCGCAGGTCGCCGTCTCCGGGATGATGTTCGACAGGTCCGCGCACCCCTGGAAGTTCGCCGCCGCGTTGGCGCAGTAGCGCCCCTCCAGCTCCAGCACCGGATCATCGTCGCACGCCGACCGCGTCAGATCGCCGCCATGCAGAGAGGTCGTGGCGCCTGCCCGGGCGGCGTACTCCCACTCGGCCTCCGTCGGCAGACGCCAACCCTCGCACCGCACCACGTCGCCCTCCGGCGCGTTGATCCCCACCTCGAAGCAGCTCAACGACCCCGCCGCTCCCTCCCCGGTGCACCCCTGCAGCGCGTAGCACTCGGCCAGGCCCTCCGACCTCGACATCGCGTTGGCGAAGGCCAGCGTCGACCACCACGAGACCTTCTCCACCGGACAGGACGCGCCGCAGCCCGGGAACCTCGACGGGTTCTGGCCCATCAGCCCCTGCCACAGCCCTTGCCGGACCTCGGTGGCCTGCATCAAGAAAGGCCGCGTGATCGTCACCTCGTGCAGCACCTCCTCCGCGTTCCTGAAGCCCTCCTGCGGCGGCGACCCCATCTCGAAGCTCCCCTCGGGGATGTAGGCCAGCCCCGACGGCGCGCAGCGCCCATTCGAACACCTCGCCGGGCCACAGTCCGAGTCTTGCGCGCACGCCCGACCGCACACCGGATCGCACGCCACCGCCTCCGGCCCATCGCACGCCAGGACACCCAGGCTGCACGGCCCGCACGGCCCACCCGGCTCGCCCTCCAGCACCCCACAGCCCCCGCACGCATTGCCGCTGTCGCCCTCGCAGGCCAACGCCTCCGGCCCATCACACGCCAGCCGCCCGCGCCCGCACTGCCCGCACGCCTGATCGGGCGAGCCCTCCAGCACCCCGCACCCTCCGCACGCGTTGACCGCCGGGCAAGGATCATTGTTGGGATCGTTGTTGGGCGTATTGTTCGGATCGTTGTTCGGATCGTTGTTGGGCGCCTCGATCTCCAGGTTGCCCTCGCAGGTCCCGCCGAGCTGATTGCTGTTGCGCCCGTCCGGGCAGGTCGTGCTGGACCACAGGATCCCATCCACGACCGCGCCGCCCATCCTGGCCCCGGTCAGATCCGCGCCGGCGAGGTTGGCCGAGGTCAGATCCGCGCCGCTCAGGTTCGCCCGGATGAGCAGCGTGCGGGCCAGGGTCGCCTCCCGAAGGCTCGCGTTGGACAGATCCGCGCCGGTGAAGTTGGCCCCCGTCAGATCCGCCCGGTCCATCGCCTGGCCCGACAGATCGAGCCCCGGGCAGGACGTCCCTGGCTTGATCTCGCAACCCCCGATCGTCAAGAATTCGCGCGGCTCGTCCGAGCACCCGACCAGCACGCCGATCATGACCCCAAGCCAGCACCTCATCATGACCCTCTCGCTCCTTGGTCAACCCATGAAGGCATTGAAGTGACCTGCATGGAGCAAGTCAATCCCTGGGCTCAGATCCATCCGCGCGGACGAGCGTTGATGGGCAGACGTGCGGATCTGCCAACAAGAAGAGGACCCCACCCATGCCAAGACTCAAGCGCGCGGCGACCCTGATCGCCCTGGTTACCACGCTGACCTCGTGCCTCGACGGCCAGCACGCCCGCAAGGACGAGCCCATCACCCCCGAGCCCGCGCCGCGCGCCACGATCGCCGGCACCGTCGAGGTGGTCGACTCCAGCGATGACCCCGCCCTCGGCGGCGAGCCCCTGGCCGACGACGCCGAGGTCGGCCTCAAGGTCGTCCAGCCGCCGCTGGACCCCAGCCCCTCTCCGGACCCCTCCCCGAGGCTCCCCCTGAGCGACCCGCGCGACACGGTCAAGACCCTCACGGCCCACTTCGACACCCTCAACGCCGCCCAGATCCACGTCCAGACCGACAAGCCCCTCTACCGACCCGGCGAGTCGATCTGGATCCGCGCGTGGTTGCTCAACAAACGCGAGCGCACGCCGCTCGACGGCGCAGGCGGCGCGCTCCTGCAGCTCATCAGCCCCAAGGGCGCCGTCGTCATGGAGAAGCGGGTCCAGGCCGTCGGCGACCTGACCACCAACGACTTCGAACTGCCCCTGGGCGTGCCCGGCGGCGAGTACATCATCCGGGTCCAGGAGCTCGGCGGCCGGGCCGTCGAAGAGCGCCCCGTCATCGTCAGCAGCTACGAGCCGCCGCGGATCAAGAAGACCCTCGACTTCGTCCAGAAGGCCTACGGCCCCGGCGACGAGGTCGCCGCCACCCTCAAGATCGAGCGCGCCACCGGCGAGCCGCTGGCCAACAAGGCCCTCGAAGGCCGCGTCCGCCTCGACGGCCAGGAGCTCCCCGCCTTCTCCATCCGCACCAACGAGCACGGCGGCGCCGTCGCGCGCTTCTCCCTGCCCGCCCAGATCGAGGCCGGCGACGGCCTGCTGACCGTCATGGTCGAGGACGGCGGCGTCACGGAGTCCATCAGCCGCCGCGTCCCCATCGTCCTGGACAAGGTCCGCCTGACCCTGTTCCCCGAAGGCGGCCAGCTCGTCGAAGGGCTCGCCGGCCGCGTCTACTTCCAGGCCCTCGATCCCCTCGGCGAGCCCGCCGACGTCCGGGGCCTCGTCGTCGACGACCAGGGCCGCGAGGTGGCCACCTTCGCCAGCCACCACGACGGCCTCGGCCGCTTCGACCTCACCCCGCGCCCCGGCCGCACCTACCACGCCCGGATCACCGCCCCGACGGGCATCAAGGAGCACTACAAGCTCGACAACGTCGCCGCTCAGGGCTGCGCCCTGACCAGCTTCGACGACCTCGACGGCCAGATCCCCGCCCTGCGCGTCGCCGTGCGATGCTCCTCCCCCCGCGAGGTCATCGTCACCGCCGTCCACCAGAGCCGCCTGATCGACGCCGCCCGCGTCGCCGCCTCCCCCGACGCCGCCGCCGTCGTCCACCTCAAGGCCAAGGACGACGCTCTGGCGCTCGCGCAGGGCGTCGCCCGCGTGACCGTCTGGGACATGGACCGAAACCCCCTGGCCGAGCGCCTCGTCTACCGGAACCGCCGCAACACCCTGCGCGTCGAGATCCAGCCCAGCGCCGATCATTACGGCCCCCGCGACACCGCCGAGCTCTCCGTGCGCACCTTCGACGCCCAGGGCCGCCCGACGCCGGCCTCCCTGGCCCTCTCCGTCGTCGACGACACGGTCCTGAGCTACGCCGACGACGAGACCGGCCACATGCTCAGCCGCCTCCTGCTCGAACAGGAGCTCCCCCAGCCCGTCGAGGACCCCAACTTCTACCTCGACCTCACCGAGCCGAAGTCCGCGCTGGCCGTCGACCTGCTCATGGGCACCCTCGGCTGGCGCCGCTTTGACTGGAAGCTCGTCTTTGATCCGCCCCCCGTCGTCACTCGCCGGGACTTCAACTTCGACGACGTCCTGATCGACGGCGCCCTGGCCATGCCCCAGGGCGCCATGCTTGAGCGCGCCGAGGAAGAGGGGCCCGCCTTCTTCGGCGTCGCGGAGGCGCCCCAGGCCGCAGAGCCCGAGATCATGAACGAGCCCCCGGCCATCGCCGCCGAGGCGAGGATCCAGGCCATCGACGCCCAGCCCGCTCTGGGCGGGCTGGACCTCGGCGCCAACGTCTTCGGGGGCGACATCGCCCAGGGCCAGCACCGCTTCGACGTCGGGCGACAAGCGGCCGCGCGCGACATGGACTGGGAGGGGGCCAAGAACGAGCGCTTCGCCCTCCAGTGGGCGCCCATGCGCGTCTTCCCCGTGCCCGCTCACAAGCCCGGCTTCGAAGGCCCCCGCACGGACTTCCGGGACACGATCTTCTGGGCTCCCGAGGTCAAGACCGATGACAAGGGCGAGGCGAAGGTCAGCTTCCCGCTCTCGGACGCGATCACCTCCTTCCGGGTGAGCGCCGAGGGCGTCGGCGCAGGCGCGCTGGGCCGCGCCGAGTCCGTCATCGCCTCCAGCCTGCCCTTCAGCATGACCGTCAAGCTGCCCCTGGAGGTCACCCGCGGCGACGCCGTCCGCATGCCCCTGACGTTGACCAACAACCAGAGCGCGGACCTCCAGGTCCGGATCGAGGCCACCTTCGGCGAGGGGCTCGCCTTCGAGGGCGAGCCCGCCTTTGACCTCTCGCTGCCCGCAGGCAGCCGCAAGAGCTTGATCTTCCCCGTTAAAGTTGAAGGCGGCGCCTCCTCGGCGGCGGTCTCCTTCAAGGCCAGCGCGGGCGCCCTGAGCGACAGCTTCGAGCGCACGCTGGCCGTGGTCGCGCCGGGCTTCCCGCAGTCCTTCTCGGCCGGGGGCGAGCTTGAGCACGGCAAGGCCACCTACGAGTTGGACCTGACCGGCGCCATCGAGGGGACCCTCTCGGGCGTCGTCAAGCTCTACCCGAGCCCCGTCGCCACGATGGTCTCCGGCCTGGAGGGGATGCTGCGCCAGCCGGGCGGCTGCTTCGAGCAGGCCAGCAGCACCAACTACCCCAACCTGATGGTCATGCAGTACCTCAAGCAGCACCAGGTCGAGGACCCCGCGCTCTGGCAGCGCTCCGGCGCGCTGCTCGACGACGGCTACCGCCTGCTGACCGGCTACGAGAGCAAGCAGAAGGGCTACGAGTGGTTCGGCGGCGACCCCGGCCACGAGGCTCTGACGGCCTACGGCCTGATGGAGTTCGCCGACATGAAGGGGGTCTACTCCGGCGTCGACGCCGCCATGCTCGAGCGCACCGCCGCGTGGCTGCGCGGCCGCCGCGACGGCAAGGGCGGCTACCTGCGCAACGATCGCGCCCTGGACAGCTTCGGCCAGGCCGCCGCGCCCGTCACCGACGCCTACATCACCTGGGCGCTGGTCGAGGCCGGCTTCGGCGGCCCCGAGAGCCGCGCCGAGATCGAGGCCCAGGCCCGCGCCGCCTCCACCGTCCAGGACCCCTACCTGCTGGCGCTGGCCACCAGCACGCTGCTCAAGAGCCCCGGCTTCGAGGACAAGGGCCGCGAGGCCGCCCGCAGGCTGGCTCGCCTGCAGGACAAGGACGGCTCCTTCAAGGGCGCCGATCACAGCATCACCCGCAGCGGCGGCGAGAACCTCCTGATCGAGTCCACGGCGCTGGCCGCGCTCGCGCTCCTTGAGGCCAACGCCCACCCCGAGCCCGTGATGCGCGCGGTCAAGTGGCTCAACGGCAACCGCAGCGGCTTCGGCCAGTGGGGCACCACCCAGGCCACCGTCCTGGCCCTCAAGGCCATGTCCCGCTACGCCGCCTCCTCACGCCGGACCCGCAGCGCCGGCTCCATCACCGTGCTCGTCAACGGCGCCCTCGCCGGCGAGGTCGCCTACAAGGAGGGCCACCGCGACACCATCGCCATCGAGGGCCTCGTCGACCACCTCAAGGCCGGCCGCAACACCATCGAGGTCATCCACGAGGGCAAGGAGTCGATGCCCTTCAGCGTCCTGGTCGAGCACCGCTCGGCCACCCCCGCCACCAGCCCGCAGGCCACCATCGACCTGACCACCGAGATCGACCGCGCCGACCTGCGCCTCGGCGAGGTCGCCCGGCTCACGGCGCGCGTGCGAAACACCACCGACAAGGGCCAGCCGATGGTCCTGGCCCGCGTCGGCCTGCCCGGCGGCCTGACCTCCCAGACCTGGCAGCTCAAGGAGCTGCGCGACAAGGGCCTCATCGCCTTCTACGAGACGCGCCCCCGCGAGGTCATCCTCTACTTCAGAGACATGAAGCCCAATGAGATCAAGGAGATACCCATCGATCTGGCCACGACCACGCCCGGCACCTACGAAGCCCCGGCCTCCAGCGCCTACCTCTACTACACCGACGAGCACAAGACCTGGCGCGCCGGCCTGACCGTCACCGTCCGCTGATCGCCCCCGGCGCCGCAGCGGCCTTTCGGCCGACGTGGCGCCGGGATGCTCGGCGGCAATGGTTCGGTCAGTTTTTGAGGTCCTTGATGCCGATCACGGCGAGTCGACTCCGATGGGTGGGATCACGGCCCCTCCGTCGAGGGCGATCGGGCGGAGGACACGTCGATCATGACGGGTCGGCTCCGGTGGATGGGATCACGGTCCCTCCGCCGAGCCCCCCAGGCTCGCGCCTGGGGCTACAGGCCAGGGACGCCCCTGCGGGGCTGGCGACGGTGTGTCAGCAGGTATGGGGTGTGTCCCTCATCTCCAAGGCCCGTGTTGAGGATGCCGGTTGTTGTCTGGGACACGACGCCGGCAGGTTGACGCCCCGTCGAGAGCCCCGAAGGGGCGTCCCTGGCCTGTAGCCCCAGGCGCGAGCCTGGGGCGGGCCGACGTGGCGCCGGGACGCTCGGCGGGCTCCAGCCTCAGAAGTGGAGCTGGGAGAAGTCGCACACCGGCTCGTAGCCCATGCGCGCGTAGATCGCGTTGCTCGTCGGGTTGCTCAGGTCCGTAAAGAGCGTCACGAACTCAAAGCCCTCGTCCAGCAGCCGCTGGCTCAAGGCCGCCACGAGGTTCGAGGCGTAGCCCCGGCCCCGCGCCTCATCCGGCGTGTAGACCGCGTTGATCCGGGCGCTGCGCGGGCTGGCCTCCGAGAACGCGGCCATCGAGGCCGGCTCGCCCTCCGGCCCCACCCAGCAGAAGGTGCGCCCGAGCAGCCGCCGCGCCGCCGCCTCCCCCGCCTCGGTGACCTGCACGGCCACGTCGCGCTGAAACGCGCTGAACCACAGCGACATCAACGCCAGATCCGACGCCTCGAAGGGCCGCATCGCCCCCGGCGCGGGCCGCGGCGCCCTGACCGCGTCCAGCCTGAAGATCCGCTGCCGCTCCTCCCTCCTGACCGCCCGCCCGCTCAGATCGGCGTAGCGCCGCGCGGTCCCCGCCACGCTCCCGACGCCCGGGACGCCCGGGCTCGCCTCGACGATCGGCCAGAGGTCGTCGTCGCCGGCCTCGGTCAAGAGCAGGTTGAAGGGCGGCGTGCGCATGAAGGCCGCGCGCACCTCAGGCCCTCGGCGCACCACCCCAAGCAGCGGCGGCGCCTTGTAGCGCGGATCGCCCTCGTCGAGCTGCCGAGCGATGTTGAGCATGAAGGCGTACTTCGCCTCCTCGGCCCGCAAGAGCCCGCCGGCCGCCTCCAGGAAGCCCCGCGCGCTCTCAAAAAGCTCCGCCCTCGGCGACTCGCTCTCCGTCGCCCCCCTCCTCCCGCCGACCGCGTCGTTGACGGCGCCCGCTGGCCCTGATCGCGAGCCCTGATCGCGGGCGCCCTGCCGCCCCGACGATCCTCTCCTCACGGCCCCCGCGCCGAGGCGGGCCAGCGCTGCGGCCGCCTCCGGGGTGACCGGATCGAGGCCATCGGCCCAGACCTCCAGATCCGGGAGGCTGTCGACCCCCCAGAAGAGCTCTTCGCCGTCGAGGCCAGCCTCGCCGACGAAGAAGGTCGGCACCCCGAAGACGCCCCTATCCAGCGCGGCCTGCGTGGCCCCCGCCAGCTCGGCCTTGACCTCCGGCGCCCTCGTCCGGGCGACGAGCCCCGCGCCGTCGAGGCCCGCGCCGTCGAGCACCGCCGCAATCGCCGCGTCGTCCCCAAGGTCCGCCCCCGCCGACCACCCGGCCCCAAAGAGCGCGTCGATCACCCTGCCCTGATCCTCGCCCGCGACCGACTTGAGCGACACGCGCAGCGCCGTCAGCGGCCGAAAGGGGTGGGCGGCCGGGCCCACGAAGGGCAGCCCACGCCGCGCGGCCGCCCGCGCGACGGCCTTCATCGTGTAGAGGCGCTTGGGCTCGATCTCGGCAGGCCCAAGCTGCCCCCAGTGGTCCAGCAGCGCAGGAAAGAGCACGGGGTTCGCCCTGATCGCCCACCCTCGACTCTCACAAAGCGCTCGGACATCCAGCCAGCCAAGCCATGCGAAAGGGGACAGGTAATCAAAATAGAAGTCGACGGTCTTCATTCAAGCCCCCGATGCGAGCGCGACGCCGCGCGGGTACGAGCCAGCGCGGGGCGCCGTCGGAAACAGTCGCTGAACAGGATGTCGTTGATCCCGTTGATGATACCCCAGAACGCTTCCATGCCCCCACGTTCGATGACGATTCGCCACCTATAGAGCCGACGGCCCCGCGCGGTGTCAAGCAGCCCGCCCGCCCCTCAGAGCGCCCGCTCGCCGGTCTGCACGCGCCACAGCTGCGCGTAGATCCCCCCCTCGGCCAGCAGCGCCTCATGGCGGCCCGACTCGCGCACCTCGCCCTCCTCCATGACGATGATCCGATCCGCGCTCCGGATGGTCGACAGCCGGGGCGCGATCACGATCGTCGTCCGCCCCGCCGTGATCCGCGACAGCGAGCGCTGGATCGCCGCCTCCGTCTCGTTGTCCACCGCCGAGGTCGCCTCGTCCAGGATCAAGACCGGCGGATCCTTGTACAGCGCCCGCGCGATCGACATCCGCTGGCGCTGGCCCCCCGAGAGCTTCTGCCCGCGCTCGCCGATGACCGCCTCGTAACCCCCCGGCAGCCTCTCGATGAACCCATGCGCCTCGGCCGCCTGACCCGCCGCCTCGATCCTGTCCGCCGCCGCCGACCCCGCGCCGCCATAGGCGATGTTCTCCCGCACGCTGCCCTGGAAGAGGAAGACCTGCTGGCTGACCAGCCCCACCGCGCCGCGCAGATCCCCGAGCCGCAGCCCCTTGATGTCGCGGCCGTCGAGCAGGATCCGCCCCGACCCGGCGTCGTAGAAGCGCAGCAGCAGGTTGACCAGGGTCGTCTTGCCGCTGCCCGTCGACCCCACGATCGCCACCGTCTGCCCCGCCTCGACGCGGAGGCTGAAGTCCTTCAGGACCGGCGGCCGCCCCGGGTAGGCGAAGGTGACCGCCTCGAAGACCACCTCCCCCCGCACCGCGCCGACCTCAAGGGCCTCCTGGCCGCCCTCGATGGACACGGCGGTGTCCAGCAGGTCCAGCACCCGAGCCGTCGAGGCCATCGCCCGCTGGTAGAGATCGAAGGTCTGCCCGAGGCGCGTCAGCGGCCACAGGAGCCGCTGGGTCAGGAAGACCATCACGCCGTAGGAGCCCACGGCCAGCGACCCGCTGAACGCCAGCTCCCCGCCCACCACCAGCGTCGCCGTGAAGCCCACCACGATCACCATCCGGATCAAGGGCGAGAAGGCCGAGCTCAGGCGGATCGCCCGCCGGTTGGCCTCCCGGTAGGCGGCGCTGGCGGCCTCGACCCGCTCGACCTCGAAGCCCTCGGCCGTGAAGCTCTTGATCGTCGCGATCCCCGACAGGTTGTTCGACAGCAGCCCGTTGACCTCCCCGGCCCGCTCGCGCACCTCCGCGTAGCGCGGCGCGATCCGGCGCTGGAAGGCCATCGACCCCCACAGGATGAAGGGCATCGGCAGCAGCGCCATCCACGCCACCCCGGGCGCCAGCGCGAAGAAGGCCGTGCTGATCACCACCACCGTCGTGCCGACCTGGAGCAGATCGTTGGCGCCGCCGTCCAGGAAGCGCTCCAGCTGGTTGATGTCGTCGTTGAGGATCGACATCAGCCCCCCCGTGCTCTGATCCTCGAAGTAGGCCATCTCCAGCCGCTGCACGTGCCCGTAGGCGTCCAGCCGCAGGTTGTGCTGGAGATCCTGGGCCAGATGCCTCCACAGCACCCCGTAGGCGTACTCGAAGACCGACTCCAGGCCCCAGATCACCACCGTGAGCCCGGCCAGCGCCCAGAGCTGCTCCGTGACCGACTCGAAGCCCAGCCGCGCGATCATCGACGCCTCGCGCTCCACCACCACGTCGATGGCCGCCCCGATCAACGCAGGCGGCGCGAGGTCAAAAATCTTGTTCAATATCGAACAGATGGACGCCACCCAGAGGAGGCGATGGCGACCCCTCGCGTATCCGACGAGGCGCTTGAGGGGGTGTCTCGGGCTCATGAGTTCTCCTGGTCGATGCGCCCGCGCTGAAAAGGGCGAGGAGCGCGTCGAGCGCGCACGTCAAGGCGACAAGGGGGAGCGGGGCGCGGACCTCGGGGCAGGCGCGCCGCGGCAACAAGGGCGAGCGGGGCGCTGGCCTCGGGGCAGGCGCGCCGCGCTGAGCGGTCAACGATCAGCCGCCGGTCGCCTTCTTGAGGCGCCCTGGGGCGAACTCCCAGGGCTGGGGCAGCCCTCGGGCCAGGGAGACGATCTGGGAGCCGCGCAGGCTCAGGGCGTCGTCGGGATCTGCGGTCTCCAGCGCGCCCTCGATGGACAGGACGGCGGCGGCGGCCAGCCACGCCAGCAGCAAGCCCTTGAGGCCGCCGAGCGCCGCGCCGCCGAGCCGGTCCAGCGTCGACGGGTCCTCGTCCTTGTCCCGCACGCCCCGCAGGATGAAGTGCCCGACGACCGAGGCGATCCCGAAGATGACCGACCCGCCAAGCGCCATCAGCCCGAAGTCGACGAAGGGCGCCCCGGCCGTCGTCTCCCCGTAGATCAGCACCGACATCACCGCGCCGGCCGGCCGCGCGGCCACGATCGACAGCACCACCGCGGCCACCTGGAGGATCTGGGCCAGCGCCCCTCGCCTCGCCCCCCAGGCCAGGAGCGAGATCACGATAATGAGAGCTACGATGTCCAGCGCCATTGCGCCCCCCCGAACTCCTGCTCGCCCTGGCGAGCGTGTTGAGGGCCTCCGACAAGGCCCGGGCCCTTCGACGGCCAGCCGGCCGACCCCTTCAGCGCCACCTCAGCCTGCCCCGCCAGCTCCTCAAGCGCGCTCCTCCCCCCGACCCGCCAGCGCCTTCCGGCGGCGGCGCTGCTCCGGGGCGCCTCGCTGGGCGCGGCGCTCGCGCTCGATCTCGGCGCGGCTCATCCCCACGTCCTCGCGCCAGCGCGCCTTCTGCAAGACCACGTCGCCCACGGCGGCGACGATCAGCACGGCCAGCAGCTGCCACAGCGCGTCGGCGCCCACCTGCGCGGCGGCCTCCAGCCCTCCCGCGCGCGACATCAGCGATCCCCGCGCGGCCCGCGACAGGAGATCCCAGATCGCGCCAGCCCCGATCGCGGCCAGCGCAAGGCCCACCAGCCCGCCGAGGCCCGCGTCGGCCGCCCGCCGACTGAGCTGGCCGCCGGGGAGCCTTGGACCGAAGCGCGCCAGGCTCGGGGTCAGGCGCCCCGGGGTCCAGCCCGGACCCGCCAGCAGGGCCGTGACCGCCGCGACGGCCGCCCACACCCCCAGCGCCAGCGGCAGGACCCCCG
>SYOX01000091.1 GCA_005804885.1 Pseudomonadota bacterium | reverse complement strand
GGGTGAGTTGAGGCCGACCTGGAGCATGGTGCAGTTGCCGCGATTGACCAGGTTGCCCATCACGCCCATCATCGCCTGGAGGCAGACGCGCTGGCCGCAGGTGGGGGCCGGCAGGGCGGTGAAGTGCTCGGCGAAGAAGCCGGCGGCCTCCATGTCTTCGGGGCGGGGCACGATGTTGTCGTCCAGCAGCCGCCTGAAGTATCCGAAGTCCTGCGCCCCGCCCAGGTTCACGTTCGTGTTGCCTTCCGGCTCCGCCGAGGGCTCTGGCTCATTGCCGTTCTCCGGTTCGGCCTCCGGGCTGGCCTCTGGAGAGGGCTCGTTGTTGGGGGAATCGGGCGCGCCAGCTCCGTCGCTGTTTTCGAAGGATGCGTCGCCACAGCCGGTCAGGAGCGCCATCGTAATGAGAGACACGACCATGAGCGCCCCGAGGCGCCTCCCCTTCCACAAGCCCGGCTCCCTCGACATCATGATCGCCTCCATACACCTGAGTGGTCACAGCGCGCGGCGCCCCATGCGGCGCCTGCGTCTGGTTGACTTTCCAGCAACTGCCGTGCCGCATCCAGATTTTTCCCCGCCTTTCTCGACAGGGCTGCGCTCAACCTCCGCCACGGCGGCCTCCAGGGCCATCCCCTCGCGCCGGCTCGCGGAAGGCCGTGTGTGTGTCGATCTCTGGGCGGTGCGACATGCGTGTCATGATGAGCCCGACATCTGTGTCATGGGGTGAGGGTGATGGAGCGGCGATCGTGGTCGGGGCTGGTGGCGCTGTGCTTCTTGTCGTCGGGGGCGACGGGGTTGCTCTACGAGGTCTTGTGGGCGCGGCACCTGCATCAGCTCCTGGGGGGATCGAGCCTGACGCACACGGTCGTCCTGGCGGTGTTCATGGGGGGGCTGGGGCTGGGGAATCACCTCTTCGGGCGGGTCGCGGATCGGACGGACAGGCCCCTGTGGGTGTATGGGGTGCTGGAGCTGGCCGTGGGGGCGCTGGGCTTTGCCTTCCCGTGGTGTTTTGAGCTGCTGGCGCGGGTCTACGTCGGGATCGGCGGGATGCTCGGGGCGACCTCGCCCTGGATCCTGCCCTTGAAGCTGGCTGCGGCGGTGGTGGCGCTGCTGGTCCCGGCGACGTTGATGGGCGGGACGATGCCGGTGTTGAGCCGCTGGCTGATCAAGACGCCGGCCGAGATAGGTCGGGGCGTCGGGCGGCTCTACTTCATCAACACGGCCGGGGCGGTGCTGGGGTGCTGGCTGGGCGGCTTCGCGCTGATCGAGGCGCTCGGGTTGCGGGACGCGCTGTGGCTGACGGCGGGCCTCAACGTGCTGATCGGCGCCGCCGCCCTGGGGCTCAGGACCCTGGGGGCCGAGCCGGATACGGCGAGGGCGGACGCAGATGAGCCCGTCGATGCCGCTGAGGGGCTGAAGGTCGGCGCCGCCGTGGATGGCGACGCCGTCATTTCTGGCGACGCCGATGATGACGACGCCGTCGTTGGTAACGACGCCGTCATGGATGGCGACGCCGCCGTTGGCGACGCCGTCATTGCTGGCGACGCCGTCATTGCTGGCGATGCCGTCGTTGGTGGCGACGGCGTCGACGGAAATTCCACCGACGGCGACGACGGTGCTGGCGTCGCGGTTGGGGAGGTGAAGGGCGACGAGGTCAGCGATGTCGACGGCATCGGCGCTCTGGGCGGCGCCGAGGGGTGGGGGAGCCGGGCGGGGGTGAGGCGCTGGGCGCTGGTCGCCATCGGGGTCTCGGGCGGAGCGACGATGCTCTATGAGCTGGTGTGGATCCGGCTGGTGGGGTTCGTTTTTGGGTCTTCGTCGCAGTCCTTCAGCGTGATGCTGGTGAGCTTCATCTCGGGGATCGCGCTGGGCGGGCTGGTGGCGGCCAGGGCGCTGCGGTCAAGGAGAGGGGCGCTGTGGCTCTTTGGCGCGTGCGAGGTGGGGGTGGCGCTGTCGGTCCTGATGATGGTGCCGCTCTACGAGCGCTTCCCGTGGTTCTTCGCCGTGGCGCGAGGGTGGGTGTCGCCGACGGCGGGGGGCTTTGGCCTCTTGCAGGGGCTGGAGGTCGGGATGCTCCTGGCGCTGATGCTCTTGCCGACGACCTTGATGGGAGCCTGCCTGCCGCTGGCCACCGCCGTGCTGGTCGAGCGCGTCGCGGAGGTGGGGCGCGGGGTGGGGCGAGTGTTCTCGGTCAACACGGCCGGTGCGGTGTCGGGGGTCGCGCTCACGGGGCTGTGGTTGCTGCCGACCTTCGGCCTGCAGGCCACGCTGACGATCGGGGTGGCGATCAGCGCGGGCCTCGGGGTGTTGCTCCTGTCGCTGGCCACGCCCTCGCGCCGGCCCTGGCCTGCGGCGCTGGCGCTCGGCGCGGCGCTGGCGGGGGTCTGGTGGGGCGTCGGGGCCTGGGATCCGATCCTGTTGACGGCGGGCTTCTTCCGGGGCAAGGCGGCGCCGGAGCGCTTCGAGGACTTCAAGGCGCGGTATCGGGATCACCGCCTGCTGATGAACCGCGACGGCCCCGACACGACCGTCACCGTGCTGGAGGTCGACGGGGAGCGCTTCTTGAAGGTCAACGGCAAGGCCGACGCCTCGACCCTGCGCGACGACATGGTCACCCAGATCATCAGCGGCCACCTGCCGATGCTGGTGCACGCCGGCCAGCCCCGCGAGGTCCTCGTCATCGGCCTCGGCAGCGGCGTGACGGCCGGCACGGTGCTGCTGCACCCTGAGGCCCGCGTCGACGTCGTCGAGATCTCCGACGCGGTCATCGAGGGCGCGCGCTTCTTCGAGGCGGTCAACCACGGCGTGCTGGACGACCCGAGGGCCGCCGTCATCAGCGCCGACGCCAAGGACTTCCTGCGCCTGAGGAGGCCTGGCGTCGACGACACCCTCTACGACGTGATCATCAGCGAGCCTTCGAATCCCTGGATCAGCGGCGTCGCCGACCTCTTCTCCCATGAGTTCTTTGAGTCGCTGTCGCGGGCGATGGCCTCCGACGGCGTCTACCTCCAGTGGATGCAGCTCTACGCCTTCAGCGACGAGGCATTCTCCAGAGGGATCAACACCTTGCGCGCGGTCTTCCCCCACGTCACCGTCTGGCGATTCACCCGCGCGGACTGCCTGATCCTGGCGTCGAAGAGGCCCCTGTCGCCCTCGCTGGCCTCTCTGGAGCGCAAGCTGTCGCGGCCGGCCCTGGCGGTGGATCTGGCCGCAGGGCGGCCCATCGAGATCGGCGGCCCGATGGATTTGCTGGCCCACCAGGTCTTCTCGGAGGCGCTGGTCGACGCGCGCTTCCCGGGTCGTCGGCCCTGGAACACCGACGCGCACCCCTTTCTGGAGTACGACGCCCCGCGGGCCATGTTGCGCGGGCTGTCCCCGACGCTGATCAACGACCTCGACGAGCGGGCCGAGCCGATGGCCCGCGGCCGCCTGCTGTTGCGCCTGCTGCCGGAGTCTTCGTCGGTCGATCCGTCGGCGATCGAGCGGTCGGCGCTGGCGATGGAGCGCTCCGGCGCGCCGGGGCTGTCGAGGTCGTTGGGGCTCTCGGCGCAGAGCTGGCGGGCGGGCGGGGAGCCCGAGCTGCTGGGGGCGCTCCGGCGCGGGGCGCTCGACGACGCGACCTTCCCCATGGCGCGGCGCGCGGCGCAGGACCTTGGCGAGCCCACGGAGGAGGCCTGCGGCTTCTTCGTCCACCGGCTCTCGCGGCTGACGGTGGAGGGGGCGAGCGCGCTGTCGACCCCGGACCTGTCGGCGCTGTCGGCGCTGGTGGTGCGGTGTGAGGCGATCTGGCCGGCGCGGTCGGCGGAGTGGCGGGTGGCGCTGGCGGCGGCGCGCTTCGGGGCCGCCAGCGGCGCGCAGGGGCTCGCCGAGGCCATGGCCGCGGCCGAGGGGGCGCTGGAGCGCGTGGACGAGGCGCCTGAGGATCGGCGGCGCGGGATCGAGCTCGATGGGTTGAGGATCCTGGGGCGTTCAGCGCTGGTGGCAGGCGAGGGGGAGGTGGCGCGGCGTGCCTTTGGGGCGATCCTGGCGCTGGAGCCGGGCGACGCGGAGGGCGCCAGGGTGCTGGGTCGGCGGTGAAGTCGGGCGACTTTAGATCGTTGGGCGCGGGGGGCCGTTCAGGGGCGGTGAGCGCGCGCTGGGGTTCATCCAGGCCAGGCCGGGCCGCCAAGGGGCGCGGTCGAAGAGATCGTGACCGCACCTGCCCTGGTCGGTCCGATGACGCGAAGAACCCCAGCGCGCCCTTGTCTTCTTGCCCATACCGATTGGGCATCTGGCGATGCGGCCGATTGACCCCTACAATAGTTTATTGCTGGCCTGTTCGAGGGCGCATTGAGGGGGGCCATGAGGACGTTGATCGCGTGTTCGGGGGCGGCGCTGGTGGCGCTGCTGGCGCTGCTGGTGTCGCTGGCGGGCTGCGTTGATCCGGCCCCGCCGCCACCCAACGCGGTCGAGCCCGAGCCCGAGGGCGGCGGCGTCGACGTGCAGGAGCGGCGGACCTTCGAGGTCAGCGTGGCGACGTGGAACGTGCGGCGCTTCTTCGACACCCAGTGCGACTCGGGGACCTGCGGGGGCGGCGACTTCGAAGCGCTGCCGACGCAAGAGGAGTTCGACGCGCGGGCCGACCAGATCGCGGCGGCCATCCTCAACCTGGACGCGGACGTGGTCCTGCTGCAGGAGATCGAGTCGGAGCAGTGCATGGAGGCGCTGCGGGCGCGCATGGGGGAGGCCTTCAACGTCTCCGTGCTGGGCGAGACGCGGCTGGCGGGCTCGGTGGACACGGCCCTGTTCTCGCGCGGGGCGCTGATCGAGGTGCGCAAGCACCGGCAGGACGCCTTTGCGCTGCCAGACGGCGGACAGACGAAGTTTGAGCGCGAGCTCCTGGAGGTCCACCTCGAGATCGACACGCGGCGGGTGGTGGTCTTCGTGGCGCACTTCAAGTCCAAGAGCAACGACGATCCAGACCAGCGCCTGGCCGAGGCGACGCGCTCGCGGGAGATCGTGCTGGGCGCGGCCGAGCGGCTCGACGAGGCGCTGGTGGTGCTGGGCGGGGATCTGAACGACACGCCGGGGTCGGCGCCGCTCAACGCGCTGGAGAGCGACGGGGCGCTGACGCGGGTGGCCGAGGATCTGGACCCGGACTCCTGGACGCACATCTTCCGGGGCAACATCGCGGCGCTCGACCACCTCTACCTGATGCGGGATCGGGGGGTGTATGTGCCTGGATCTGCTGAAGTTTTTAGAGACGGCAATGGCGCCAGCTACGGGGGCTCGGACCACGCCGCGCTGCGGGCGCGCTTTGAGCTGGAGTGATACCAGACCACAGCCGAGAGACTCACTTTGTGGGCGGTCCAGGCGGCGGCCTGAGCCAGGGCCATCACTCGGCGGTGCGGTGCACCAGCCTCGCTCAGGCCCAGGCCCAGGCCATCCCCCTGTCCTCGCCCACAAAGCAAGCCCTTCGTCTGTGGTCTGGTATGAGGGCGGGGCGCTCTGAGGGGCCAGGGCGCTACTTGTCGCGGTAGCGGGGCTCGCGGCCGGCGATGGAGGCGATGACGCCCTCGCGGGCGTCGTGGGTGTTCATGAGCTCTTCGAGGTAGAGCCTCTCGAGGTCGGGCAGCGTCTCGTCGAAGCTGCGCGCCAGGGTCGAGCGGGCGGCGCGCTCGACGAAGCGCAGCGAGGAGGCGCTGCGCGGCGCCAGGTAGGTCTTGAAGAAGTCCAGGGCGTCCTCGCCCGGCTTCTCGGAGATCTTGTGGACGAGCCCGATCTGGAGGGCCTCCTGGGCGTTGATGGAGCGCCCGCTGACGCACAGATCCAGGGCGTGCCGGCCGCCGAGGCGCCAGGGCAGCAGGACGGCGCCGATGGGGGGGAAGACGCCGATCTTGATCTCGGGCTGCGAGAAGCGGGAGTCGGGGGCGGCGAAGATCCAGTTGCAGAAGGCGGCCAGCTCCATGCCGCCGCTGAGGCAGTGGCCGCGGACGACGGCGATGGTGGGCACGGCCATCTGCAGGAGCCTGGACAGGACGCGGCGGAAGCGGGTCAGAAGGCCAGCGACGCGATCGGAGCGGTGCTCGGCGACGCTGGTGCCGAAGGAGAAGTGCTGGCCGGCGCCCTCGAAGACGATGGCCTTGAGGCTCGACGTGCGGCCGTGGGCGCCGAGGATGACGTCGAGACCCTGGAGCATCCCCATGTCGATGACATTGCCCTCGGGGGCGTTGAGGGTGATGTGCAGGAGCTGGCCGTCTTCGCGCAGCTCGCAGAGGATCTTGCTCATGTTGGCGCTCACTTGATGGCGTCCGCCTTGCGATTCACGGAGGCGAGGGTCTTGAGGGCCATCTTGATGTTCTGGGGGCCTTCGGGCGCGTTGACCGTCATGTCGATGTTCTGATCCATCTCCATGACGCTCTTGTGCAGGCGGCCAGCCTCGTGATCGAAGTAGAGGAAGCCGTTGCCGGAGCCGGTGCCCCCGAGGATCATCTCGACGCCCATGAGCTGGGTGGTCGTTTTGGACATGACCATGTCGAGGCGGGTCTTGAAGACGGCGACCTTGCGGGCGCCCTCGGCGGTGAAGCCCAGGAAGGTGTACTTGATCTGGAAGTCCATCTTGAGGGTGATCGGCCCCTGCTTGAGCTCCATGGGCATCTTCTGGGTCCATTCCTGGCCGATCTTGAGGCCGCCGTCGGGGAAGACGGGCGTGGCGCCGATCATGGCGTTCTTGAAGGAGTCCTGGAGCTGCTCCATCTCGGGGGGCAGGCCCTCGAAGACGACCTCCTTCTGGACGCCGTTGGGGGCCAGGGTGGTGGTGGTCTTGATCTTGCGGACCATCTCGACGAGGGGGCCGAGCTGGGCGCCCTGGATGGTCTGGCCGCCCTGCTGCATGGACATGTCGAAGCCCTCGTAGGTCGTCAGGACCGAGGCGTCGCCGTTGGGCAGGACCTTGCGGGTCTCCATGCGCATGGTGGAGGTCATCTTCGTCTTGACGTCGGCGGCGCCGCCGAGCGCGCCCGCGTCGCCCTTCATGGCGATGGACTGCTCGATCTTGCTGTCGAAGCGCTCGACCTGCCCGGCCTTGTGCTTGTACTTGAAGACCTGGAGGCCCTTGAGGGCGGTGTCGACCTTGCCCGGTCCAGGGGGGGCGGCCAGCGCGTCGGGCGGCGCGGCCAGGGACAGCGCCAGGGCGAGCGTCAGAGCGGGCAAGAGGGCGCTTCGTGTGGACATGGAGGCTCCGTGGGCGCTCGAGGGTGGCGTCGGACGGCGCGGGGGTCGCGGCGTCGGGGGTGGAACGCGGTGTCTCAGGCAGGTTATGCCGAAGGCGGCACCCCGGATCAAGCTCTGGGAGATCGCTCCCCGAGGCGGCGCTTGCACCGGCGGCGGCAGCAGAGGTAGCAATGGAGGCGTGCGCGCAGCGATCTCGGGCGCTTCGAGCGCGCCGCGGCGAGGATGGCGGCGGCCCGCGCTCCGGAGCGTTGAGGCGAAAGCCGTTCAGGATCAAGCAGTTGCTCGCCGATGGGGGGTCTCGTGTCTGGGTTGGACTGGCGGGTCAAGTACTACGGCGTGCAGGCGGCGACCTTCCTGATGAGCACGTTCATCGTCGGTGTGGGGCTCTTGCCGGGCTTGTTCTCGGACAGCTTCAAGTGGACGGTGTGGCTGGCGCTGCCGCTGGCGATGGCGATCGGCGGCGTGGGGTGGCTGGTGGCGGGGCGCTTTTCGCCCCACAAGGCGCGCCACCTGTCGCCGCGCGAGTGGGAGGAGCTGCGCGGCGCGCTTGAGGACGTGCCGGTCATCAGCGTCTTTCACGTCTTCCTGGCCGATCGGAGCCGGATGGAGCGCTTCCGCTACGTCCCGCTCCTGCAGCGCTACCTCTGGGAGTGCCTGGGGGAGGACAAGGTCGACTGCGGGCGGGTGGCGAGGGCGGCCTTCGTGTTGCACAACTTCGGCGTGGACATGAGCGAGTACCAGGAGGGCCTGCCCCTGATCCCCGACCCGGTGCTGCGGGCGTGGATGGAGGATCTGGCGGCCGAGCCGGGGTCGCTCAAGGTGCGCGAGCACCTGCGCGAGCACACCGGGGAGATCTCGGGCTTGATCAACGCGCTGGCCGAGCCGGCGAACGAGGAGGGCGATCCGGCGATGGAGGCGGCCTGGCGGCTGATGCTCTTTGATGAGCTGGCCCACCAGAACCTGCGCGCGGGGCTGGATCACCGCGATCCGAAGGTGCGCGAGGCCTGCCTGGGCTTGCTGGAGGTGCGCCGCGTCTGGCCCGAGCGCCACGACGACCTCGTGCGGCGCATCCAGCGCGACGTGAACCCGAGCGTGCAGCAGGCGGCGATGGAGCTGCTGGCGCTGGCGGGCAAGGCGGCGCTGCCGGTGCTCAACGAGGTGATGGCCGATCCCTTCCTGGCCGCCAAGGCCGAAGAGCTGATCGCCGAGATCGAGGCGGCCTGAGGGCCAGGAGTCCGCGGTGGATCATCAAGACGTGCTGTTGGAGGTGGACGATCAGGGCCTCGCGATCCTGACGCTCAACCGCCCTGAGCGCCGCAATGCGCTCGGGGCGACGCTGGTCGACGCGCTGCGCGGGCATGTGGCGGCGCTGGCGCGCGATCCGGGCGTGAGGGTGGTGATCCTGACGGGGCAGGGCGACGCGGCCTTCTGCGCGGGCGCGGATCTGAAGGAGCGCGCGCAGATGGGGCCCGAGGAGGTCGAGCGCTTCGTCGGTGGTCTGCGGGCGATGATGGACGAGGTGGCGGCGCTTCCTCGCCCCACGATCGCGGCGATCAACGGCGCGGCGCTCGGCGGCGGCTGCGAGCTGGCGCTGGCCTGCGACATGCGGGTGGCGGCGGCGGGCGCCAGCCTCGGGCTGCCGGAGACGCACCTGGGGATCATCCCGGGCGCGGGGGGGACCCAGCGGCTCCCCCGGCTGATCGGCGTGGCCCTGGCCAAGGAGCTGATCTTCACGGGGCGCCGGGTGCAGGCCGACGAGGCGCAGGCGATGGGGCTGGTCAACCGGGTGGCCGGGCCGGAGGGGCTCATCGAGGCCTGCCGCCGGCTGGCCGCGCCGATGCTGGGGGCGGCGCCGATCGCGCTGGCGCAGGCCAAGCGGGCGATCGACGGCGGGGAGGGCCTGTCGCTGGCGGCGGGGCTAACGCTGGAGGGGGAGTGCTACGCGGTGACGATCCCGACCTCGGATCGGGTCGAGGCGCTGGCGGCCTTCCAGGAGAAGCGCCGCCCCGTCTTCAAGGGGCGCTGACGGGGGCTAGCGCCGCCTTGACCCTCGTCACAGCGGGGATATATTGTCGGGTCGTTGCGCCCCCGAACGCCGCACCGAGGTCACGGACCTCGTCCAGCGCGGCCTCCGCCGGCACTTTCAGTCACCCGCCAGGTTCACCGCCCGACAGGCCGCGCGAGGCTCCCCGCCGGTCAAATGGAGCACAGATTGATGTTTGACTTCGTCAAGAAGATGTTCGGGTCCAAGAATGACCGTGAGATCCGCAAGATCCAACCCATCGTCGCGCGGATCAACGCTCTGGAGGACAGCTTCAAGGCGATGAGCGACGAAGAGCTGCAGGCGATGACGCCGAAGCTCAAGGAGAAGCTGGCCAACGGGGCCTCGCTGGACGACATCCTGCCGGTGGCCTTCGCGACGACGCGCGAGGCGGGCTGGCGCGTCATGAACATGCGCCACTACGACGTCCAGCTCATCGGCGGGATCTTCCTGCACCGGGGCCGGATCGCGGAGATGAAGACCGGCGAGGGCAAG
>SYOX01000090.1 GCA_005804885.1 Pseudomonadota bacterium | reverse complement strand
GACTGCTTGACCGTGTTGACGCTTACCAGATGGCACTGGCCGTGACACAGAACAATCATCCTCCCAACAACCTCTCAACAACAACAACCCCCACCACGACGGGCTCCGATGAGATGTGACCAAGAGACAGCCTTGCGCAGGAGGGCAGTGCCCTTCGGGAGCCAGTGGCTCACGGGGGACAGGGGGTGGAGTGTGCGGCTTGATCCCGTCGGGGAGAGGGTCAGGGCTCCAAGGTGAGCCAGGAGATCGTCACGAGCGAGGCGTTGTAGGACCAGTGGCTCAACAGCGAGGGGGTCAGGGAGTCGGTCTTGAGGCGCATGATCGTCCAGATCAGGCCCATGGTGGCCACGACGGGGATGCCGATCGGGTCCTTGACGAGCTGGGGGACGTGGACGGCCCCGAACCATAGCGCCACGACCGCCACGGCCAGCCAGGGGCCGAGCCGCCCCGGCAGGTGGCGCAGCCCCAGATCCTTGAGGACGGGGAAGATGAAGCCCCGGTAGTAAAGCTCCTCGACCACGGGCAGCGTGACGGCCACGAAGGACACCGCCAGCAGCCCCTCCGGGGTCGAGGCCAGCTCCGACAGCAGCGACTCCCCGGTCGAGTAGCGCGCCGTCAGCAGCGTCGCCGCCGCCGCACCGCCGATCCCGACCCCCAACGACAGGAGCGCCACCCGCGCCCCCGGCCATGTGATCCTGAACCCGTCGAAGAACCCTCGCCCGTGCCTGAGGCAGACGAAGGCCCAGGCCACCGAGGTCGTGAAGATCCCGTCGGCCACCCCCCCGAGGACGATCATCGTCGGCGAGATCGAGGCGCCGAAGATCGCCAGCAGCAGCCCCTGCGTCACGATCACCGTCAACCAGATCAGCGGCACCCCCAGCGCCAGATCCAGCAGGCCCGCGCGGCGCGGCGAGGGCGGCGCGGTGAGGGCGGGCAGGGCGACCTCGATGGGCTCGGGCGCAGCCTCGATCGATTCAGGCGCGAGGTCGGGTTGATCGGACATGCGGGCTCCTTCATTACTGAGGGGACAGGTCGCATCAAGGATCGAGGCGCCCATCCCTGCGGACATGATGGGACAACCGACGCGACAAGCTCAAGAGGCCGCCATGAAAACCCCCTCCCTGCCCCCCGGCCGCTCCAGCCAGCGCCGCCCTGGGCTGCCCCACCTCGACCCGCGCCTCGATCTGCGCCTCGATCCGCGTCTCGATCCGCGCTCCGATCCGCGCCTCGATCTGCGCCTCGACCCGCGCCTTGATCGGCGTCCCGGCTCGCGCCTTGATCTGCGCCTTGATCCGCGCCTCGGCTCGCGCCTCGGCTCGCGCCTCGATCCGCGTCTCGGCTCGCTGTCCCCTGGCCTGGGCCGCCGGATCGAGCGCGTCGCGCGCTGGTGGGCGGCGGTGGCGCTGATCGCGGCCCTCGGCACGGGGTGCGACGATCCCGAGGGCGCGCCGGGCGGCGGAGATCCCGCCGACGTCGGCGCGTCGGACGCGGAGATCGACAGCGGCGATCCCTCCGACGCCCCCGATCCCGAGGACGAGTCGCCCGACGGTGACTCCCCCGACGGCGACCTGATCGACGCCGCGCCAGCGTGCGCTCCGCTGGATTGCGAGGATTTCTTGAATGATTGCGATGGGTTGAATTGCCCCGCCTTGTCGGACTACGAGCAGGTCGTGCCTTCGGCGGCGCTGCCGGAGGGGGTGGAGACGCAGAACGCCAACAACAACCTCGACGCCATCGAGCACGGCGGGCGGGTCTTCCTGGCCTTTCGGACGGCGCCCTACCACTTCGCGGACAAGCGGGCGGAGCTCTTCGTGGTCAGCACGCCGGATCACGTCAATTACCGCTTCGAGGGCCGCTTCTCGATGCAGACGGATCTGCGCGAGATGCGCCTCTTCAACCTGGGGGAGAAGCTCTTCATGGTCTTCGCGGTGCTGGGCGACAACCCCATCGACTTCGAGCCGCAGGGGATGATGGTCACCGAGTACGAGGGGCCGGGTCAGTGGACGACGCCGGAGTATTTCTACGGCGAGGGCTTCATCCCGTGGCGGACGAAGACGATCGGGGGGCGGGTGTACTTGATCGCCTATGAGGGCGGGGAGAACATCTACGACATCGACGGCGAGCCGATCCGGGTCCACTGGCTCACGACCGAGGACGGCCGCCAGTGGGTGCCGGTGGTGCCGGATCAGCCCGTGGTGCTGGAGGGCGGCAGCTCGGAGACGGACTTCGTGTTGATGGACGACGGCGCGCTGGTGGCGGTCAGCCGCAACGAGGCCGGCGACGACGAGCTCGGCTGGGGCTCGAAGGTCTGCCGGGCCGAGCCTGAATCGCTGGGGGACTGGAGGTGCGTGGCGGATCGGCGCAAGTACGACTCGCCGCTGCTCTTTCGCCACGGCGACGGGGTCTGGCTGCTGGCCCGCCGCAACGTCACCGACACCGGCCATTACGATCTCGGCGAGGGCGACACGCCCCAGGCGCGGACACGGCGCAACCTGCTGGCCTACTCCAACGCGCCCAAGCGCTGCGCGCTCTGGCGCGTCGATCCGACCACTCTGGAGGTGGCCTTCGTCCTGGATCTGCCCTCGCGCGGCGACACCTGCTTCCCGGCCATCGTCCCGCAGGACAACGGCGACATCCTGGTCTACAACTACACCTCGCCCATCGAGGCGGCCGAGATGAGCTGGCTGCGCGGCCAGGGCGGCCCGACCCTCATCTATCGCCTGCGCCTGACGCTGCCCTGACCCCCGATCCTCCAGGGCCAGCGAGCGGCCCCTTTGGCACCCTTGATCTGAAGCACTGCCCGCTCGACGGCGATCTTCATCTGCCTCGTCCCCCGACACTGTCACCACAACCACCGCCGTTGAGCCCCAACCAGACGCAACCCTCTGAATCGGTGGGCAAAGGGTGGTACGGAGTTTGCGAAGACGACCACTGAAGATCGCGAGGAGGAGGATACGGCATGAGAGTCTGGCTGGTGGCTGTGGTATTGGCTCTGACGGCTTGCGAGGTGCAGTACGCGCTCGATAAGCGAAGTGAGTTCGATGCCGCGCAGGATGGCGATGCAGAGCGCCGCGATGCCCATGATCTCGATGCCGAAGCCACCATCCCGATCGACGTGGGGCGCGCCGAGGTCGGCGAGCCGAGTGATTGTGGTGAGCCTTCAGATGCCGTTGGGGATTGCGACCCATACGACATCGGAACGGAGTTCGATGGCGAGTTGGACTCGGGCGACAGCCTGGAAGACGTGCTCCTGACGCAGGACGCTCTCGACGAGGAGACCTCAGGAAGCGACATGGGCTTCGACGTGGGGGGCGACGCTGACGCAGCGCGGGAGCAAGAAGTTGCCGACGTGGCCCTGTTGGATATCGAGGACGCTGCGCCCGAGGGTGTCGAGGACGCGGACGCCGAGGACACTTCATCCATCGACGCCGAGAGTGCAGAGGACAGCAGCGACATTCGGACGGACGCGAACGACGACGCCCTGGAGTTCCCCGATGAACCCGACATCGACTTCTGTGAACCCATCCCAGCGTTGGGCTTCCCACCAGACGAGCCCGAGGAAGCACTCACCTGCCAGGCCCTGTGTGCGCACGTCGTGGCCTGCCACACCGACTGGTGTCACTCCATGATTGGCCCCGGCACGGTGGAAAACACCTGTCTGCGCGCGTGTGCCGAGGGTCGCCTGCCGCGATGGTTGGGGCGGGAGGATTGCGATCAGGTGCATGAGGTGAGCTGTAGCGTTTTGCGTCTTCCAAGAGCGTGCGGATGCAATTACTGCAACGAGGCCTGCCACCGGGCGCTCGCCCAATGTGCGCCGGAGGCGTGCGATGCCTGTGGGATTGGCAACGGCTCTCTGGACCAATGTCTGCGTGCTTGCGAGAGGGAGACCTTCTTTGGGCATGGGCTCCACAGAATTGACTGCCCTCTTGTCCATCCGCTCCTGTGCCGCGACGTGCCCGCCGTGAATCAGAACTGCCCCTGTCCAGACCCTGCGTCTTGCGAAATGGCGTGCGCTCATGTGGCCAACCAGCTCTCCATCTTCAGCTGGAGCGCGATCACAACGAGCTTCATCCAGCAAATCTGCCTTGAGCCGTGTCACAACGGAGAGTTTCAACCGGCCGATGTGCTCGCCATGGACTATGATGACATCGGCTTGTTCACCTGCAGACTTCGAGGAGCGCTTCGACAACAGTGGTCCCCTTGTCCCTGCGACTACGGGTGGGTGCCTTCATGCCCACCTGGGACAGCCTGCCACATCAGGTCGGGCTGGTGCGAGGAGTGAGTTGGCCCACACGTTCACAGCGGCGATGTGACCAGAGGTTCTCAGGGAATGGGTCTGATCTTCAGCTTGCCGCGTGCCTCAACGAGGTTGGCGAGCCGCAGGAGATGTGGGTGACTCCTCGAAGACAACCTGCTTTATTGCGGTGCCGAGTCTCAGAACGCTCTCGACCTTTGAGCCCGGTCAACGCCCAAGCAGCTCTGTGATCCATGACCGTCCTCATCCTCGACAACTACGACTCCTTCACCCACAACCTCGCCCACCTCATCGGGGCGCTCGGCGCCGAGGTCGTCGTCTTGCGCAACGACGCCATCGACCTGCCCGGCGTCGTGAGCATGGCCCCCTCGCACGTCGTCATCTCGCCGGGGCCGGGGCACCCGGGCGATCCGGCCGACTTCGGCGTGTGCGGGCCGGTCATCGGCGCGCTGGGGCCGCACACCCCGCTTCTGGGCGTCTGCCTGGGCCACCAGGGGATCGTCCACCACCTCGGCGGGCGCGTCGTCCGGGCGCCGGCCCCTGTCCACGGCAAGACCTCCGCGCTTCGACACACCGGCGACGGGCTCTTCGAAGGCCTCCCCGAGCGGATCGAGGTGATGCGCTACCACTCGCTGGTGGTCGAGCCCGACAGCCTGCCCGAGGCGCTGCGCGCCACCGCCTGGACCGACGACGGGCTGATCATGGCCCTCGCCCACGCCCACTGGCCCATGGTCGGCGTCCAGTTCCACCCCGAGAGCATCGGCACCCCCTGCGGCGCCGCGCTGGTGGCGAACTTCCTGCGCCTCGGCCCGCGCTGATCCCCACAGACAGGGCGCGACGAGCCGGGGACGGCCAGGAGGCTACGCGGGGGCCGAGGGGGGGGGACTCTCTGAGGGCGCCGACATGTCCAAGTGCGCAAGATCGCTCAAGGTTTGAGCGTGACGACCTTCATCGGCGCGTCGGCCCCGGTGATCGTGATCGTCTGGGTGTGGTGTCCCTCCAGGCTGATCGTGATCTTGCGGCGAGGCCGCTTCGGGTCGAGGTGGAGGGTCATGGGGGTCTGGCCGAGGAGCTCGTCGCCGTCCTTGATCGTCGCCGCGGTCGGCTCGGAGATCAGCCCGACGGAGATGCGGTCGTCGTCGCGCCGCTCGGGGCGCTTGATCACCGGGCCGGGCCGCGCCTCGATCTCCCCGGCGGGCCGCTGGGAGGCCGGAGATCCGGAGGGCGCGCGATCCCAGGTCAGCGCCAGCCCGACACCCCCGATGACCACGAGCAGCGCCAGCGCCGCGAGCGCGGGCATGAGCCACGAGCGCGCCCTGAGCCCCGCTGACGCAGGAGCCGCAGATGGCGAGGCGGCCTTGAGGTCGCGGCGGCCGCCGCCCTCGGGCGCCAACCTGTTGAGATCGCGGCGGTTGCCGTCCTCGCGCGCTGGCCTGTTGAGATCGCGGCGGTCGCCGCCCTCGGGCGCTGGCCTGTCGGCGCGTCGCGGGGCGGAGGTCGCAGGGGCGGAGATCGCAGGGGCGGAGGTCGGATCGAGGGCGATGGAGTTGGGCGCGGTGACGGTGCCCGAGGCGAAGTCGAAGGGGTCGTTGCTGAACCAGTCGGGGCGTGTATCGACCACGGAGGGCCTGGGCTCGGCCGACTCGAAGGGATCAACCGTGGCCGGCGCCTCCCTGGTCGGCCCGGTCCTGGCCGGATCGGTCCTGGCCGACTCGGCCCTGGCCGGCTCGAACGCGGTCGATTCGAAGCCGAAGAGCATGTCGTCGCTCGAGATCGACGCGCCTTCGACGCCGGGCCTGGGACCCGGCGAGGGCGCGGAGCGGGCCTGGGGGCTTGAGAGGCGGACGGGGGCGCCGCCGATGGAGATGCGCGCGACGTCGATGGCCCGCAGCGCGAGGAGGAAGTCGCCCGCGTCGCTGTAGCGGCGGGAGTGATCGTATTCCAGGGCGCCGGACAGGACGCGCCCGAGCTCGCCCTGGAGCAAGAGGCCGTCGATGTGCAGCTCGCCGCTGCTGTGCGCCATCAGGCAGGCCAGCGAGTTGTCGCTTTGGACGACGGGGGCGCCGGTGAGCATCTCAACGAGGATCAAGCCCATCTGGTAGACGTCCAGCGCCGGGCTGACGATCTGCTTCGAGATGTACTCCGGCGCCAGATACTGGGGCGTCCCGAGCACCTCGCCGGCGGCCGTCAAGCCCGCGCCCTGGCTCTGGAGCCGGGCGGTGCCGAAGTCCAGGATGCGGACGTCCTCGCGCTCGGTGCCGGGGTGGGTGAGGAAGATGTTGGCCGGCTTGAGATCCTTGTGGATGATGCCCTGATCGTGGCCGACCGCCAGCGCCTCCAGGCATCGCTCGACGAGCCCGAGCGCCCGCCTGGGCTGCATCGGGCCGAGGTCCAGCTCGACGTCGAGGTCGTGGCCGTTGAGCAGCTCCATGACGATGTAGGGCAACTGGAGGGCGTCGATCACGCCCATGTCGAAGATCTTGACCACGTTGGGGTGGTCGATCATCGCCGCGGCGCGGGCCTCGGTGGAGAAGCGCCGCAGGATCGTCGCCAGCGCCTCCTCGTCCCTGGCCGCGGTGTAGACGTTGAGCACCTTGACGGCCACGGGGCGGCCTATGAGGTTGTCGTAGGCCTCGTAGACGGCCGCGAAGCCGCCCTGGCCGATCAGGCGGCCGACCTCATAGCGCTTGTTGAGGATCGTTCCTTCGGCGACGAGGCTCGGGAAGCTGGGTGGGTGATCGGACAGCGCCTGGGCCTCCTGTGCTGAGCGAGCGCGGAGGGCCTGGAGGACCCTGGCGCGCGGCCTCGTGGCCTGAGCGGGCTCGGCGGATCGCCGCGCGGGCCTTCAGATCCGCGCGGCCTTGTTCAATGTGGCGTCTCGGCGAGGCGCTGGCAAGGCGCCGTCGAGGTCCGCGTCGAGGTCGGCGGCGACCTGGGACAGGGGCGCGCTCAGGGAGACGTCGTAGGCGACGTAGAAGGGCTCGAACATGGGGTAGACCTCCTTGAAGGTCGATCGGTCGTCGTCGGAGATCAGGCGCCGGTCGTGGAGCACGTCGATGAACTGGTCGAAGAAGCCGCGCAGGCGCCGGACCTCGTTCAGGCCGAGGTGTCCGGCGGCGCCGGCCAGCGCCGGGGCGAGCAGGCCGCAGTAGTGGTCGCTCTCGGGCAGGAAGCCGAAGGTTTCGAAGGCCGCCATCTGGCCCATCATGTAGCGCAAGAAGCCGCGCTCCAGGCAGCGGCCGGACAGCCCCTCGACGGGCGCCGCGGTCCTGAGGTCGGTCAGGCGGCTGAAGTAGATCTCGAAGGTGGCCGCGACGAGGGAGGCGGGGTCGTCGAGGTCGGCCCCGGCGGCTCTGAGCGCCTGGACGTGGTCGCCGACGGTGGGGACGTCGAAGGGCAGCGCGGCCCGGATCGGGGCCACCCGGTCGAGCCAGCCGCGGGCCGTCGAGCCCATCGAGCGCGCCATGGAGGCGAAGTTGTGCCGCGTCCAGCGGTAGTCCGAGACGAAGAACTGCTCGTACTTGCTGGTGAAGGCGTCCAGCGCCGCGCGGTCGGCGCCGAGGGCCTCGTAGCCGCCGACGTCGCCAAGCAGGCAGTAGCGGGTGTTGGCCCACAGGAGCGCGCGGAGCTGCTCGGGGTCGTCGACGTCGAGCCCGAGGGAGACGAAGAGGGGGTGGATGCGGCGCTGGGTGAAGTCGTAATCCAGCCCGCCGCGCTTGAGCACGTCGATGAAGACCATGTCGGCCAGGACGAGCGTGAAGGCCTCGCTCATCATCCGGTGGACGACGTAGGCGTTCCGGTGGGCGGCGTCGACATGGCCGTCGAAGAGGAGATCGGGGAAGGCGAAGTGCATCAGGTCGTGGAACATGAAGGTGGCCTCGTGGACGCCGTCGCGCTTGGGCGTCAGCGGCACCCCGGCGTTGAGGCCCGGCATCCAGTAGATCTTCTCGCGGCGGCTCTTGGCGGCGCGGAAGAAGAGGCCCTGGGCCAGCGTCTGCTCCAGCACCGACCCGAGCCAGTGGGAGGCGGGCAGGCGCTGGCCGTAGATCGGGTGGGCGCGGACGAAGGCCACCGGATCCACGGCGAAGTCGACGCTGCGCTGGCTCTCGACGGGGGTCCAGTTGAGCTGGACGGGGTCCTGATACCAAAGGCGCTCGCGCACGAAGTCCGAGATGACCAGATCGCGGGCCGAGAGCTTGAGGCCGAGCCGGCGCATCTCGTGGTAGGAGCGCAGCGTGGCCCGCGGCACGAAGACGTCGTCCCAGTTGAAGACGTCCTCGGCGCCGCCCAGCGCCGCGCGCCGCTCCAGGTCGATGTGCCCCTCGATCTCGCGGACGTAGACGCTGCGCGTGCGGGCGCCGCCGCCATCGAGCGCGTCCACCTCCAGCGTCGTCCGGTTGACCGCGCTCTGAAGGTGGAGGTGCTCAAGCAGGCGCTCGCCGCCGGGATCGAAGAGGTCGCTGCGCTCGCGCAGGACCGCCACCACGCCCGGCTCGGCCAGCCACCCGGCCACCCGGTCGGCCTCGCGCGGCGACATGACCACCTCCAGGCCGTACTGGGACAGCCGGCGGGCGTACTCCTGGCACTTCCTCGTGTTCGTCGTCATCAAGTGGACGCGCCGCCCCATCACACCCCTCCCTGGTCAGACGCCATCCGGAAGCTTCGCCTTCCGAGACATCTCCTCAGTCGCCCTCGTACTTGGCCGCATTGCCCATCGCGTAATAGGCCGCCGGGGCCTTGATCACGAGCGGGTAGCGGGCGTGAAGCTCGGCGCACACCATCTCGCAGACCTCGCGCACCTCGAACTCGACCCCGTGCTGGCTCAGCCGCCCGATGAAGGTCTTGTGAAAGTCCTTGATCGACATCGTCCACGTCAGCGCCACGGCCTTGGCCCCCGGAAGAAGTCGATTCCGCCACTCCCTGTCGTCCAGATCCGCATCGGAACCATCATCTTCCAAACCGTCGAACAGGGCGTCCTTGATCTGCTGGCGCTGAATCGCGCGCGCCGCAGGCGGCCCCTGAACCCGGAAGAGGGGCCGATCCATCGCCCGCGTCCGGCTCGACGTCAGCCTCGCCACCTTGCCCTCGTGGTGCGCCACGAGCTCCTGGCAGGTCTCCACCGAGATCCCGGCGATGAGGAAGGTGACCCCCTGGGCGCTGTGGACGGAGAGGTGCCCGAGCTCCTCGACCATCTTCCGGTTGAAGGCCTCGGACGAGGGCCGGGCGGCCGGGCCAGGAGACCCCGGCTCGACCTCCGCCCGGTCGCGGAAGGAGAGGTAGGTGATCCGGCTGTTGAGCTCGGCGAGCTGCTCGTAATCGGGCCTCGCCGTGTCGATCAGCATGTCGTCAAAGAGCGCGCGGGCCTCCGGCGTCAGCGCCGTGGCGGCGATCAGGCGCACCCCCGGCCGCTCCACGAAGAGCCCCTCGGAGACCTCGCCTCCAGCGGCCACGACCAGCCTCGCCATGCGCTCAAGGTGCCTCGACATGCCCCCCCTCCCCCGAACCTGTGCTCCATCCACCCATCCTGATGCGACCGAAGCAGGAAGACAAGCGCCAGCGGCCGCAAAGGGGTAGTATGGCGCGCCGAGGACCAAGGAGGAGCCATGGACGTTGTAGAGATCAAGCTGGACGGGCCGTCGATGAACGCCCTGGGGTCGGAGGCGATGCAGCGCCTCCTGGACGAGATCAAGGAGGCCGGCGGCAGGCCGCTGCTGCTGACCTCGGCGGGGCCGGCCTTCTCGGCGGGCCTGGATCTCAAGGAGGTCGCCTCGCTCGATCACCTGGGCATGGAGCGCTTCTTGAAGCTGCTCGAGCGCATGGTCCGCGCGCTCTTCTCCTACCCCGGGCCGACCTGCGCGGTGATCGACGGCCACGCCATCGCGGGGGGCTGCATCCTGGCGCTGTGCTGCGACGTGCGGGTGGCCTCGGACAAGCCCAAGGCCCGGATCGGGCTCAACGAGGTGGCCCTCGGGCTTCACTTCCCGCCCAACCTGCTGCGGATGGTGCTCTACCGCCTCCCGGTCCACCACCGCGAGGAGGTCGTCCTGACTGGCGGGCTCTTCTCGCCGCCCGAGGCGCTGCGCCTGGGGCTGATCGACGCCGTCTCGGACGAGGCCGAGGCGCTCGGCCGGCGCAAGCTTGAGCGGCTCGCCGCGCTGCCGCCGCTGGCCTACGCCGACGCCAAGCTCAAGCTCCGGGCCGAGGCCATGACCTCCGACCCCGAGGAGGATCGGCGCTTCTTGTCCGAGAGCCTGAGCACCTGGACCTCTCCCGAGCTCAAGGCCCGCCTGCTGGCCATCATCGGCAAGTAGACCCACCTGACCTCGCCAGCGCCAACGCCGACGACGTCATCGGCAAGCAGACCCTCCTGACCTCGCCAGCGCCAGCGCCGCCGAGGCCGCCGAGGCGCGGGACGCGCGCCAGGATCGACGCATCAAGGCCTGGATCCCTTCGACCGGAGACGCCGCCCATGACAGACCCCACGACCCCTGAGGACGCCCTGCCCATCGCGCTGCCCGAGGGCGCCGCCATGGCCGACTATCAGCGCTACATCTTCGAGCTGGAGGCGCTGCACGGCTGGCTCGACAACGACGCGGCCCGAAACTGCTTCTTGATGGGCGAGGAGGTCGGGGAGCTGTTTGGCGCCGTGCGGGATCATGAGCGGAGGGGTGAGCAGGCCCGCGAGGCCGTCGCCGAGGAGATCGTCGACATCCTGAACTACCTGCTGGCGATCGCCAATCGCCTCGACATCGACGTCGAGACAGCCTTTCGGCAAAAGAACGCCAGAAACCAGCGGCGCTCCTGGCAGGGGGAGCCTTGATCGTCGAGCTGGGGGCGGATGGCGCGTCGAGGGATGTCGTGCGGGGCGCCGTCGCGTCGCTCTGCGACGACTCCGGATCGCCGTGAGGGGCGGATGGCGCGTCGAGGGACGTCACACAGGGCGCCGTCGCGTTACCCTGCGACGACGCCAGATCGCCGTGAGCGACGGACGCGGGGACGCGTCGAGGCACCTTTACTTGTCGGACAGGCTCTCGGCCAGGGCGAGCCCGCGGGAGACCCAGCCGCGCAAGGCGTCGTCGTCGTCGATGGCCCGCTCGCCGACGTAGACCCAGCCCTTCATGGGCTTGCCGGTGAAGTCCATCGGGCGAACGCCCTCCTCCTGGAGCGCGCGGGCGCCGTCCTCGGCCGACAGGCGCGCGATCATCTCGCGGCCTATCACGCCGACCGCCATCTTGCCCTTGATCAAGAAAGAGAGCCCGCCGAACATCTTGCGCTCGCTCAGATCCGAGCGCTCGCCGATCGCCTCGCGGATGCGCTGCGCCAACCCCTCGTCGAAAGCCATCTCCGATCCCTCCTGCCCGGTTGTAAAAACCATACACCACGGCGCTGTTCATTTGTCAAGCAAAACAAGCGCGACCACCACACCGCGCTTCGCCGTCAATGCGCCCCTGGCCTCGCCAGGTTTGCTCAGGGAAGGTTCCAAGGCCCGCGACGCCACGGCATCCCACGCCACGATCGTGCCGACGGCGTATCGCCCCACGCTCCTCGCACCGCCCCCTCCGGGGGACGGGCTCGTCGGGTGGGGCTAGAATCTCAGGGTGGGCTGCGCCCTGTCGGTCGCAGGCCAGCGCACGACCCAGGTCGACACCAGGGGGCGTGAAAATCCCAATCCACAGGCCCACTTCGACGCGCTAACCCGGCCCTTCGATCCGCCCTGGCCCGCCTGCCGGCCTGCGCCCAACGGGCGCAGCCCGCCCGCGCATCCAAGCCCCACCCGACGAGCCCGTCCCCAACGGGGGCGGTGCGAGGAGCGTGGGGCGATCGGCGAGCGCGGCAGGACTTCAGGCTTCACTGAGCAAACCTGTGGCCTCGCCCGATCACCCCAGGTGACCCGGCGCAAGCTCCGATGTATCCTGGGCGCCAGAGCCGCAGCCGGGCGCGGGAGGGCGCCGCTTCCAGGGAATGCCTCGGCTTCGGATCGAGGGCGCGGGAGGTTCGGGCGGGAGGCCGAAGATGAGCGAGACACTCAACGAGCGCCTGGAGGCGCTGCGGGATCTGGCCGCGTCGCCGGTCTCCAAGGAGCGCACGAACGCGGCCTGGGAGGCGCTGGAGGGCTGGCCCGCCCAGCTGCGCGAGGTCGGCCTTCAATACGCGCGCGAGCACCTGCTGCTGGAGCCGCCGCCGATCGCCCAGGCTGTCCTGGCCGCGCGCGCCCACGGCCTGCGCCTCGATCCTGACACGATCATCGCCCCTGGTTTCGGGGTCGGCCCCATCCAGGCAGGCATCAAGGCCGCCTGGGTCGAGATCTTGCTCGGCGAGCCCGACGAGATCACGTCCTTCAACGATTCGCAGGACTACTGGGCGTACCTCAGCCGCGGGCTGACCCTGATGTTCAAGTCGAAGCTCCTGGTGACGGTCTTCGTCTACAGCGATCGCCTCGGAGGCTACGAGAAGGGCCTCCACCAGGCCTTCAAGGGCGCGACCCTGGAGGGAATCCACATCGACAGCCTTCAGAAAGACGTCACCGCCGCCTACGGTGAACCCGACAACGTTGGAGAAATGCCCATGGCCCCCATCCCAAGCCGCTGGGTCAATTACAAGGGCATCAGCTTCGACTTCATCGTCGAGTCCGGCGCCATGATCTACATGTCCGTTGGCACCTGATCATCGCGCCCCATGACCTTACAAACCCGACGGCCCACCCAAGCCAGAGGCCCAGCCGCGCGCCGCGCGGCGCTCATCGGGGCCGCGGCGCTGCTCACAATGGCGGCCCTGGCCCTCCCCATCGGGCGAAGCCTCGCCGAAGACCACGCCGCCTCGACCCTCCAGGCCGAAGCAGCCCGCCGCGGCGTCCATCTCTCCTGGAGGTCGCTCTCTCTCGGCTGGGATCTGAGCCTGCACCTCGACGCCGTTGAGCTCAAAAGCGACGCCGTCAGCCTGAAGCGCAACGCTGTCAGTCCAGATCGCGGCGCTGTCAGTCCAGATCGCGACGCTGTCAGTCCAGATCGCCGCGCTGTCGGCCCGGATCGCGACGCTGTCAGTCCAGATCGCGACGCTGTCAGTCCAGATCGCGGCGCTGCCGGTCCAGATCGCGGCGCTGTCGGTCCAGATCGCGACGCTGTCGGCATCACCATAGCCCACACCGAGGCTCGCTTCGACGCCGCCGCCTTGTGGGGAGGCCGCCGCCTGCCCTCCACCCTGCGCCTGGAGGGCGTGGACGCGAGCATCGACCTCACCGACGCCCTCGACGACCTCTCAAGCGGCATCGACAGCGGCGCTGGAGCGCCGGCGCGCGCCTCCCTGGGGGGCCGCGGAGATCACGACCCGGAAGACATCGACATCCTCATCGTCAAGGCCGACATCGAGATCCTGGGCCTCCCTCACGTCAAGACCCCCGCCGCGCTGACCGAGGCGAGCGCCAACATCCGACGCGAGGGCGGGCGCTGGCGGGCGTCCTTCGAAGGGACTTGCGCGCGAGGGTGTGGCGCAGCGCGCGCCGTCCAAGGTGGGATCGAAGAGCTTCCCGAAGGCTGGAAGGCGAACGCTCAAGTGGAGGGGGGCGTGGAGATCGTGGCGCCGGTCAAGGGCCGCGCCGTGCCAGTGTCGCTGCAGGGGGTGTCGATCAGCTCGGGAAGCGAAGGGTTCCGAGTCGAGATCCAGCGCGTCACCGCAACCCAAGAGTTCAACGGATGGCGCCTCGACGCGCAGATCGGCGCGATCAGGACGACGCTCGACGGCTTCGAACCTGGCCCGATTGAGCTCCATCAGCCTCACGTCGTCGCGACCCGCGCGAGCGCGCCCCCCCCGAAGGGAAGGGCTCACGACGCCGACGCGGTCAATGACGCCGACGCGGTCGATGACATCGACGCGGTCAACGACGCCAACGCGGTCGATGATGTCAACGCGGTCAATGACGTCGACGCGGTCGATGACGTCAACGCGGTCGATGACGCCGACGCGGTCGATGACGCCGGCGCGGTCAAGCGCACCGGCGCCCGCGCGAAGGAGAAGGCGTCGGTGCGAGCGCGCAAGGGGGGCGCTGGCGGGCGCGGGGTGTTGGCGGCGCTGCTGGACGTCGAGGGTTTCGGGGGGCGACGAGACGCGGTGATCGAGGCGCTCAAGGGGATCTCGTCGCGCGACGGGGTCCTGGAGATCGAGGGGGAGCGGATCGAGGGGATCGAGGCGCGCGCCGAAGGGGACCGGGCCGAGGTGGGGGGGCGCTGGAGAGGGGGCGGCGCGAGGGTGCGGTTGGAGCGCGGGGTGAATGGGGTCGATGTCGCGCTGGAGGGCTTTGATCTTGGGGCGCTCGCGCGGCGGGTGACGCCTGAGGCCGTCGATGCAAAGGGCGTCGTGTCGGGGGAGGTGCGGGTGCGGCTGGGGCCGGCCGAGCACCCCGGCGTCCGGTTGGAGATCGGAGGGGTGATCGACAGCGGCGCGCTGCTGATCCCGGCGGTGGCCGTCGCGCCGATCGCGGTCGAGGGCGCCTCGCTCGGCCTGGAGGTCAGCTACACGCCGCCTGGGCCGCGCGGCGCGCAGGATCGGCTCAAGGTCGAGCGCTTCGACCTGGGGCTGAAGTCCAGGCGCGGCGGGGTGGTCAAGGTGCAGGCCAGCGGGGAGATCGAGGGGATCTCCGGCCAGAGGCCGCCTGTCGTGCGCGCGGGGGTGTGGGTCGAGGAGGTCGAGTGCGACAGGGCGCTGGGCGCGCTCCCGGAGGCGCTGTTGCCGAACCTGATCAATTCCATCGAGGCCAGCGGGCGCTTCGCGCCGCGCCTGGACGTCTCGGTGGACATGAGGGATCCCGAGGGTTTGACGCTGAGGCTGGCGGGGCTGCCGGGGAGCTGTCGGATCGTGTCGTTGGGGCCGCACGACCCTGCGTGGCTCAACGACCCCTTCGAACGGGAGGTGCGCGAGGGGGTCAGCCGGGCCGGGATCAAGGTCGGGCCGGCCACGGAGGGCTACGTCGCGCTCGGGTCGATGCCGGCCTACGTGGGCGCGGCGGCCTATTTGAGCGAGGAGGCCAACTTCCGCACCAACAAGGGCTTCGATCTTGGGCTGATGCGGCGGGCGGTGCGAACGAACCTCAAGGAGGGTCGCTACGTCTATGGGGGCTCGTCGGTCTCGCAGCAGCTCGTCAAGAACCTCTTCCTGTCCCGCGACAAGACCTTGAGCCGGAAGCTGGAGGAGGCGCTGATCGTCTGGAAGATGGAGTCGATCGTCTCCAAGGACAGGATCCTGGAGCTGTACCTGAACTGCATCGAGTTCGGGCCAGACCTCTACGGGATCGGGCCGGCGAGCTGGCACTACTTCGGCAAGCCGGCCTCGAAGCTCAGCCCGCTGGAAGGGTCCTTCCTGGCCGCGATCAAGCCCGCGCCCTGGTTCGGGGAGCGCTTCCGCAAGAATGGGCAGACGCCGAGCCAGGGGTGGTGGCAGAGCCGCCTGGAGTACATCATGGGGCGGCTGCATGAGAAGGGCTTCATCCCCGCCGAGGCGCTCGACGAGGCCGACCCCTACGTCGTCCGCTTCCGGTGAGGGCCAAGGGCGAGGCCGCGAGGCGCGCCGCAGAGCCCAGCCTGGAGCGGGGGGCTACTTCTTCTCAAGCTGAGATCGCAGGTGCTTGAAGAGATCGGGCAGGGTGCTCTCCTGGGCCATGTCGCGCACGGCGTCGGGGATCGAGATGCGCGGCTTGACGTGGATCTGGTAGACCGCCAGCGTGCGGTTGGGGTCGCCCTTGAAGGGCTTGAGGGTCCAGCTGCCGTTGTTGAGGTCGAAGTCGCCGCTGACCAGCTTCCAGGTCCGGCTGTAGAGCTTGCCGGGCTCCTCGACGTGGATCGCCTCGGTGACGGCCTCCAGATCTCCCATCGGCCAGGGCAGCCCGAGGATGGTCCGGCAGACGACCGTGTTGCCCTTGCGGCTCTTCTCCTCGGCCAGCTTGATGTTGAGCATCGTCTTCTCGTAATCGTCGCAATGGCTGACCAGGGCCCAGACCTTGTCCATCGGCGCGTTGATCACCCCCATCACCTTGACCTTCGGGGCATCCTGCCCCTCGACCTTCGTGCTGTTCACGATCACCTCGCCGGCCCCAAGGCGATCGTCGAGGCCGCCGGCCTGGGCCGCGCTGGCCCCCAGCGCGATCATGGAAAAACAAAGCGCGATCAATGACTTCTTCATCAGACTGGGCCTCTCGGAGGTGGACCGGGGCGCTCACCTTGAGGTCGCGCAGCGGGCCGCTTGAACACGACCTGACCTCAAGAGTATTTCGAGCGTGGCACCGGGTGTCAACTACCCAAGCGCTGCCCCTGGTCGTCGGGGGTGCTCGTCGTGCGCCGTGGGCCTCGGGATCTTCAGGGAGGCGACCTGCGGCGCGGCGAGGCGGTGATCGCAGATCGAGGGCGCTCGGGGTATAGTCGGGGCGGGTTGAGTCCACTTGAGGTGAGCATGGGGGAGAAGGAGCCTGGACGCGACGACGAGCGCGGCGCGACGATGGCGCGGGGCTGGACGCGGCGCCTCGTCGGGGCGCTCGGGGGGATCTGGATCCTGGAGGCGCTGCTGCGGGCGGTCGTCGATCCCTGGCCCTTCGAGGGCGCGGCGGGCTTCGCCCTCGACGCGCTGGCGCGGGCGGGCCGCCTGGGCGCGCTGGGGCTGGCGCTGGGGCTGGCGCTCCAGACGGCGCGCTGGCTGCCGGATCGCCGCGCCGAGGCGCTGGAGCGGCGGCTCGCCCAGGCGCTGGAGGTGATCTGCAGGCCGCTGCACGCCCTCGGCGCGGCGGCGATCTTCGTGGCGGTCGGGGTGGGCGTGGCGACGACGAGGTCGGCGCAGATGCCCGTGATCGTGGGCTTCGTGACGGCGACCGGGGTGGTCGTCGCGCTCGGGGCCGCGCTCGGGGCGCTCGGGATCTGGCGAGGACGGCCAGCCGGCCCCTCCCAGCTCGGCCGGGGGATCTGGTGGTCGGTGGCGCTGGCCGCCGCGACGCTGCTGCGCTACACGCTGGCCCAGCAACCGCTGGTGGCCGTCGCCGCGCTGATCGGGATCGTCGCCCTCGCGCCCCTGCCCCGGCGCCTCTCGGCCGCGCCGAGGGCCTGGGCGGCGCTGCTGGCGGGGGCGGCGCTGCTGGCGGCGGCCGGGGTCGCGGTGGAGGTCACCCAGCCGGGGGTTCGCCGCTATGTCTCCAACGCGACGCCCTTGAGCAAGGCGGGGCTCGACCTGGAGATCTGGCTGACGGACGCGGATCGAGACGGCGCCTCGTCGATCTTCGGCCAGGACTGCGCGCCGCTGGACCCTGAGATCCACCCCGGCGCGACGGACTGGCCCGACGACGGGATCGATCAGAACTGCTCGCGCGCCGACGGCTCCTTCGAGCGCGCCCTGGCCCGCCACGCCCCCGGCGGCCCTTATCATGCCCCCCCCCGGCCCGCCGACGAGGTCGCGCAGGCCCCGATGGGCGTCTTCATCGTCACGATCGACACGCTGCGGGCCGACGCGCTCAACCCCACCTGGACGCCGGAGTTGTGGGCGTGGTCGCGAGGCTGCGTGCGGATGACGCGCGCGTGGTCGAACACGGCCTTTACGGACATCTCACTCTTCTCGATGTTCACCGGCACGCTGCCGCGCCACAGCCTCAATGAGTTTGAAGAGGGCGGGCAGGGCCTGCTGGCGATCCCGGCCCAGGGCGATCATCCTGGGGCGCCGCCGACGGTCGCGGGCGTCCTGCGGGCCCAGGGCTACGCGACCCACGCGATCGTGCCGCTGCACCCCTGGCAGCCCTTCTTGCAGGAAGGCTTCGAGCGCCGGGAGAACCCGGGCCTGAACAACGCGCAGGGGCCAGACGCCGAGGCGGTCATGGCGATGGCGCGCAGCGCCTGGGAGCGGGGGCAGGCCGAGGGTCGGCCGGCGATGGTCTGGGCGCACCTGATGGACATGCACCTGCCCTACGGGGGCCACGGGGCCAACCGGGGGGGCTACGAGCGGGCCGCGCGGGCGCTGGACGGGCCGGTGGCCCGGACCCTGGCCGCGATGCCCCCTGACGCGCTCGTGATCCTGACCGCCGATCACGGCGAGGCCTTCAGGGAGCACGGCTATGAGGTGCATGGGTTTTCGGTCTTCGAGGAGGAGGTCCGGGTGCCGCTGGTGATCTGCGCGCCCTCTGGCCGCCCGCTCGGCGCGCCCAGGGAGGTCGACACGCCCGTATCGCTGATCGACCTCGGGCCGACGATCCTCGATCTGGCCGGCGTCCTGCCCCCCTATCCCCGGCAGGGTGAGAGCCTGGTGGGGCACCTGAGGGATGGCGCGCCCTTGAGGAGTCCGTGGGTCTTTCTGGATCTGCAGGTCAAGCGCCAGCGGATGCAGGGGCTCGTCCAGTGGCCCTGGAAGTGGGTGCGGGATCTGAACCTGGGCTGGGAGGCGCTCTACGATCTGGAGGCCGATCCGGGCGAGCGGGTCGACCTGCTCGCGGCCAGGCCGCAGGAGGCGGCGGGGATCCAGAAGATCTTCTTCGAGGTTCTTGACGACGATCTGGACAGCTACCGGACGTGGCGGCCCTTCCCCACGCCGGACAAGCGCGACGGGCCCTGAGGCCAGGGGTTCAGACGCCGACCTCGACGCGCTCGCCGACGCGCAGGGCCTCTCGGATGGCGTCCACGACGCGCTGCGAGGCCCAGGCGTCGCGCAGGTCGGAGAGGACGAGGTCGCGGCGATCGGTGTCGACGGCCTTGAAGAAGGTGGCCGTCTCCTTCTCGAAGATGGTGTCGCGGTCGTCGGCCGAGGCGGCTTCGGGGTCGAGGATGTGGCCGTCGAGCCATTGGAGATCCCAGCCCTCCAGGCGCAACCCGCGGTCCTTGGTGAAGACCTCGAAGTTGATCATGTGGGCGTCGGCCTGGCTGCTGTAGAGCAGCGAGCCGAGCTGCCCGCCTTCGAATTGGAGGCCGATGGAGGCGCTCTCGATCAAGCCGGGGTTGGCGACGGCGACGTGGGCCAGCGCCTGGACGTGGGTGATGTCGCCGACGAGGTAGCGGGCCAGATCGACGAAGTGGGTGGCCTGCTCGTTGATGGGGCCGCCGGACTCTTCGGGGCGGAACCACCAGGGGACCTCGTAGCGGCTGCTGATCCAGTGGGCCGCGCAGCCGAGCACGGGCTGGCCGACGAGGCTCTCCTTGATGGCCTGGATCGAGGCGCGGTAGCGGTTCATGTAGCCGACGGCGTTGACGACGGGCCTGGTCGCCAGCGCGCTCATGACGGGCTTGAGCTGTCGGGCCGACAGGGCGATGGGCTTCTCGACCATGAAGGGCACGCCGTGCTCGATGGCCAGCAGCTCGGCGGGGCCGCGCTCGGAAGGAGGGGTGCAGACAAAGGCGACGTCCAGGCGAGACCAGTCCAGCGCCTCGACGTTCTGGACGCAAGCGGCGCCGCTGGGGCCAGCGAGCGCCTCGGCGGCCTGGAGAGAGACATCGCAGACCGCGACCAGCGTGGCGCCGAGCCGAGCTGAGGCCTCGGCCCGCGCGCGCCCCATGCGCCCAGCCCCGATGATCGCAATTCGCCGAATGGACACGGCACCTCCTTGCTCAAGTTCTGAGCCCTCAAGAATCCTGGCCCCAACATAGGCCCGGCGGCCAGAAGTTGCCAGCGTTGACGCCACAGGTTGTCGCGCTCCCTCGCGGAGAGTACAAGGGCTCTGAGACCAAGGATCGAACAAGCGAGGGAGAGATGACGATGAGACACGCCGCGGCGATCGCCCTGATGGCCCTTGCCTTGCTGACGACGGGGGCCTGCGTCCCCCGGGATGCGGCCACGGTCGACGCGGCCAGGACGACGATGGAGGTGGTCAAGGCCGCGCAGGTCGAGGGGGTGGCCTTCATCGATCCGACGAGGGCCTTGAACGAGGCGGCGGGGTTGATCCCGGCCGACGCGGTCCTGATCGTCATCGTGGACGTGAAGCTGGCGCTGGACCAGGCGCTGTCGCAGGGCTTCGGCATGGCGCCGGAGGGCTGGAACAAGGGGCCAATGTTCAATGATCTCAAGAACTTGTCCATCAAGCGCTTCGGCGTCGATCTCTTGCAGACCGAGTGGCTGGTCTTCGCGCTGACGGACAAGGAGGAGCCGATGGTGATCCTCAAGGGGCGCTTCGACGCCCCGGAGCGCTTCGAGGCCATCGGCGCCACGGGCCTCAAGGGCGTCAAGGTGGACCTCGACGCCTTCCTGATCGAGACGGGCGACCCGAGCTTCCTGGCGCTGGTCAAGGGCGAGGAGGGGGCGGCGACCGTGGCGCAGGTGATCGGGGGGCAGCGGGGCGGGCTCAGGGCCAGGCTGGCGGGCAGCCCGATGGCGCGGGTGCTGGCTGAGGTGGGCGCCGGCGCGCTGACGATCGCCGCGGAGCCGGGCGACGGGCCCTTGAGCGAGGAGCTGCGGCGCGACTTCGGGCTCCCGGTGATCCCGAAGGCCGGCGCGGTGGCCTTCTCCGATGACATCGTGATCGTGATCGAGGGCGACGCGCTCTCGCTGCGGGCCATCGAGGCCTTCGTCAACCAGAAGCTCGGCGAGGTCCAGAAGGAGATGAGCCAGGAGCTGATGGAGATCGATCAGCGAGACCCCTTCGAGGCCGGCATGACGTTGATCGCCTACCATTACCTGATGGGCGTGTCGAAGGCCGTCGCGCCGAGGATCGAGGGCGACAAGCTGCGGATCGAGTACCGGACGATCGTCGACGCCGACCGGGCCACGGCGCTGGTCGGGGGGCTCTTCTTCCTGGGCTTCGGCTCGCCCTTCCTCTTCTTCATGCTGTAGAGGGCTGACGGGTTGGACGCCCGTCGGTCCCTCCAACGCACCAGGGCTCCAGGGGTCAGCCGACGCCGAGCAGCTCGACCTCGAAGATCAGGGTGGCGTTGGGCGGGATGAGGCCGCCGGCGGCGCCGCCGGCGCCGTAGCCGAGGTGAGGCGGGATGGTCAGGCGCCTGCGGCCGCCGATCTTCATGCCGGCGACGCCCTGGTCCCAGCCCTTGATGACGCGGCCGCCGCCGAGGGGGAAGCTGAAGGGCTGGCCGCGATCGACGGACGAGTCGAACTTCTTGCCGCTGGTCAGCCAGCCCGTGTAGTGGACCTTGACGTTCTTGCCCGCGACGGCCTCAGCGCCCGCGCCGACGACCAGATCCTCAACCTTGAGCGCCTCTGTGCTCATGCGATGCCTCCTGTGGGGTTCTGTTGCGCCAGCCCGGCCGGCGCCGCCCAAGGGGATACCAGCACGGGGCGGCGACCACAAGGGCGCGGGTCGGCTTGCGAGGCGAGGCGACCGGGAGCATGATGGCGCCGCGATCAGCGAGGGAGGCCAGGAGAGGCATGTTTCACGACTTCTTGATTCTGGGCGGCGCCGGGCTTGTCGGCCTTCAGGTCTGCCGCCACATCGTCGACCAGCTCGATCCGAAGCGGATGGTGGTCGCCTCGCTGCTTGAGCCCGAGGCGGTGGAGGCCTGTCAGGCGCTTGAGCAGGAGTACGGCGACAGGATCGCCTTCGTGCCGGCCTGGGGCAACCTCTTCGTGCCCGGCGCGCTGGCCTACACCCAACGCAACGAGATCCTGGCCTCGGCCGAGCTGCGAGGCAAGCTCATCGAGGCCCTCTACGACGACTTCGACGAGGCTTATCGAGAAAACCACCTGGTGCGCCTCATCCGCCGCCACCGCCCCGAGGTGATCGTCGACTGCGTCAACACGGCCACCGGCGTCTCCTACCAGGACGTCTTTGACGGAGCCGCGCGGGTGCGCGAGTGGATCCAGGACGGCAGCTACGACAAGAAGGGGATCGCGGACCTGGAGGCCTTTTTGCTGTCGCAGTCTACGCCCCAGCTCATCCGCCACGTGCGCTTCCTGCACCGGGCCACGACCGAGTTCCAGACGGCAGTCTACCTCAAGGTGGGCACGACGGGGACCGGCGGGATGGGGCTCAACATCCCCTACACGCACAGCGAGGACAAGCCATCGAGCAAGCTGCTGGCCAAGACCGAGTCGGCCTTCGCCCACACCGGGCTGCTCTTCTTGCTGGCGCGCACGCCCGACGCGCCCATCGTCAAGGAGATCAAGCCGGCGGCCATGATCGGCTACCGGGCCGTCCGGGTGCGCGTGGCGACCGACAAGCACGGCAACAGCGACCTCTACGCCCCACGGCAGGTCGCGCTCGACGGGGCGCCGCTGGAGCTGCGCCAGGCCGCCGAGGGCTACGAGAAGGTCGGTGAGCTCTCGGTGCCGCTGGTGGACACCGGCGAGAACGGCGTCTTCACCCGAGGGGAGTTCGCGGCCATCACCGCCCTGGGGCAGATGGAGTACATCACCCCCGAGGAGATCGCGCGGGTCGTGGTGCTGGAGATCCGGGGCGCCAACACCGGCCAGGACTGCATCAGCGCCATGGACGCCAGCGTCCTGAACCCCTCCTACAAGGCCGGGCTGCTGCGGGGCGCCGCCCTCAACGACCTCATCGAGGTCGAGGAGGAGACCGGCGTCGACAGCGTCGCGCTCGGCCGCCTCGGCCCCCCCGAGCTCAGCAAGCTGCTCTTCGAGGCCCACCTCTTCCGCCACGCCTTCGGGTCCATGACCGCCACCGTCCAGAGCCCGCTGGACGACGCGGCGATCTGCGAGCGGCTCGTGGCCGTCCTTGAGAGGTCCGGCGTCGCCCGCACCGCGCCCTCGATCGGCATCCCGGTGTTGATGCCCGACGGCGTCACGATCCTGCGCGGCCCTCGGATCAACGTCCCTGAGCTGATCGGCCGCTCCACCCAGACCCCCATGAGCGATCCGGCCCAGGTCGACCGCTGGATCACCAAGGGCTGGATCGACCTGCGGCCCTCCAACATCGCCCTGTGGCGCGCCCGCTTCTCGAAGATGATCCAGGGCCGCGCGGTCCTGCGCGACGCCGGATCGGCCGCCGCCAACATCCGCACCTACACCGGCAACACCTTCGAGATCGGCGAGGTCGTCGCCTGGATCTTCAACAACGAGATGGGCGGCTACCGCGTCAAGGCCTGATTGCGCGCCAACCCACTGAAAACACTCATATAACACCCAATCTGACGCGGGCGAGGTTGCCCCGGGTCGTGCGCCGCGTCATGATGGCTTCGTCGAACATCAGGCAAGGGCAGCGATCTTCAACGGGGGAGCCTCACCATGAACTTGAACGCGAGCCGGCGCGCGATCGGGGCGCTCACGGTCGCCCTCGGGATCTTCGGGGCCCTTGAGGCCGGGGCGCAGTCGTGGCCGGCGCTGGATCAGGCGCTGGAGGGGGGCGAGGGCCAGGCCAGCCAGGACGCCGCGCTGCTGGTGGGGATCGAGGATTACGCATTCGCGCCGGACGTCCCGGGCGCGATCGCCAACATCAGCGCGTGGTACATGCACCTGCGCAAGGCGCGCGGCCTGCCGCTGGATCACATCAAGCTGCTGCGCGACGGCCAGGCGACCCGGGAGGAGATCCTGGCCGGGCTCTCGGGGGCCATCGAGAAGCTCGGCCCGGAGGGGACCCTCTGGGTGATCTTCGTCGGCCACGGCGCCCCGACCAGCGAGGGCGACGGCGTCCTGGTCGGCGCCGACGCCCAGATCAGCCCTCGCAGCGCCGAGGCGCGGGGGGTGCGGCGCGGGGAGCTCCTGGCGGCCATCGGCGCCGGCCCCCAGGCCAGGGCCGTCGTGCTGCTCGACGCCTGCTTCAGCGGCCTGGACAGGGAGGGGCGGGCGCTGGCCGAGGGCATCCAGCCGCTGGTCCCGGTCAGCCCGATGCTGGCTCCGGGCCGCGCCTTGATCCTGACGGCGGCCCGCAACGACCAGTTCGCCGGCGACCTGCCCGGTGCCGGCCGCCCCGCCTTCAGCTACCTGATGCTCGGCGCGCTGCGCGGCTGGGCCGACGCAGACGCCGACGGCGCCGTGACGGCCGCCGAGGCCCACGACTACACCCGGCGGGTCATGGAGGTGCTCGTCACCGACCGCGATCAGGAGCCCCAGGCCTTCGGCGACGCCCGCGGCGTGATCCTCAGCCGCGGCGCCCGCGAGGCCGGCCCTGACCTCGACGCCATGCGGCTGGCCGCCGCCGCGACGCGCCCTCGCCGCGACGAGGGCGAGGCTCAGGTCGCGCCCCGGGCCGAACCCCAGGGCTTCAACACCCTCGTCCGGATCGAGGCCAAACAAGACGGCGAGGTCTTTCAGGCCCTCGTGCTCTCCGGCGACGGCAAGCAGCTGCCCTGCCCCGCCGACGTGACCTACGACAACCCCTGCGTCATCCGGGGCGTCGCCCCCGGCACCGCCCGCATCCGCGTCAAGGGCGACGTCAACGAGACGCGGGAGATCCCCGTGCCCATCGGCGCCACCTCCGTCGAGATCGACGCGCTGCCGACCTGGACGATCGTCACCGGCGGCGTCCTGATGGGCGTGGGGATGCTGAGCTCCATGGGCCTCTTCATCGCCGGGGCCTCCTGCGACGAAGCCGTCGACAGCTCCTGCCAGAGCGTCTTCCTGGCCACGGCCGGCGCGTCCTTCTTCGTCGTGGGCGGCTCCGGCGTCGCGCTGCTGGCCTACGGGCTGGCCGTGGGCCGGGAGACGGACTTCGAAGACATCACCGTCCACTCCATCTCCGGCGCGCTGCTCCAGCTCGGCCTGTCCTGGCCCTGATCGCCGCCGCCTCCAGCCGCGCTGAGATCCACGCGCCGGCTTCGCCGCAGCGCACGGTGAGATCCACGCGCTGGCCTCGACGGGGCCTGTCGCCGCAGTCGACGCGTCGATCTCGCCATGGCATCATGACGATCCATGACGCTCG
>SYOX01000014.1 GCA_005804885.1 Pseudomonadota bacterium | reverse complement strand
TGGGGTTTTCACGCCCCCTGGTGTCGACCTGGGTCGTGCGCTGGCCTGCGACCGACAGGGCGCAGCCCACCCTGAGCTTCCAAGCCCCACCCGACGAGCCCGTCCCCCCTTGTGGGGGGCGGTGCGAGGAGCGTGGGGCGATACGCCGTCGGCACGATCGTGGCGTGGGATGCCGTGGCGTCGCGGGCCTTGGAACCTTCACTGAGCAAACCTGAGCCGCCAGGGCAAGATCCCAGGGCAATCGAGTTCTAACTGGCACGATTCTGGTTTGGGACGTCAAGCCCGTAGCCATCGAGAGGTTCGTGGGAACTCGATAGCCCTGGCCGACCCATTGAGGTGATCGCTCCATGACGGCTGCCCGCCGCCCCAGGCTCGCGCCCGGGGCTACACAGAAGGCACGCCCCTGCGGGGCTGGCCACAGGACATCAACCTTCGTGGCGATGTGGCCCTGGAGCCCACCACCGGCCTCCCCCGTCGCGTCCGTCGTGGTCTGTGACAGGGCGCTGGGCAGGCCTTGACCCCGTCGAGAGCCCCGCAGGGGCGTCCCTGACCTGTAGCCCCGGGCGCGAGCCTGGGGCGGGCGGGGTGCTTACGGAGCCCGTCGCCATCGAGAGGTTCGTGAGAACTCGATTGCCCTGGGCAAGATCCCGACGGCACTGGAAGATCTCGATGACCTCGACTACACTGGGCTCGGCTTTGCCTGAAACCTGGTTGAGGCTTGCCTTGTCGACACCGACAGTCGACGTCTCGGCAAGATCATCCCTGACACCTCGCCTGTAATTCTCGCGAGGAAATGGTGAGTTCGACGATATGCCTCAAACTCAAAGCAACCTGTCAAACGCGAATCTGCCCTTGTTCACCTGCCGAGCAGCCCTGCTGGCCGCCGCGCTGGCGTGGTTCCTGGGCGGGTGTGCGGCTGAGGTGACCGGCCCGACGCCGTCCATCAGCGGGACGCCCGGGGCCGAGGATCCGGAGCAGGCGCCGACGACCCCCGGCTTCGCCTGCAACGAGCAGCTCACCACCTGGATCGAGCTGCGCGGAGCGGACTTCAGCCCCCTCGTGGTGGACGCGATCGACGCCGACAAGGAGGCCCGCGCGGTCCTGCCGACGGTGACGCTGACCCGCAGCGGCGACGTCGAGGGCACGGACGACGGCCAGGACTTCGTGGTGGTCCTCCAGGCGACGGAGGATGAGGAGACGCCGGTGCGCTGGCTCGACGGCGGGCTGATGTCCTTCCGCGTGGACCCCGCGCTTGGGCTCACGCCAGGGATCTACGACGTCAAGGTGTCCAACGCCAACGGCCGCTCAGTGTCGTTGGCGGGGGCCTTCGGCGTGGCGCCGCGGCCAGTCGCGGCGGCCATCGTGGACGACCTCATCTGCGTGGCCCAGGGCGATCGGCAGGTGACGATCTCGGGCGAGCACCTGCTGGTGCGCGGCCAGGAGCGCCCCACGGTGTCGCTGGGGGATCAGCGCTACGAGGTCGAGGCCGCCGAGGGGTGCCGAGAGCTGGCGCCGGTCTTCGGCGCGTGGACGTCGTGCGCGAGCGTGACCTTGACCATCGGCCAGGGCGACCTCTCGCCGGGTCGTATCGCGGTGGGGGTCACCAACCCTGCGCCGGCGGCCTGCGCCAACGATCCTGGCATCGACGGCGTCGAGCTGATCGTCGTGCCGCCGCCGACGGTGGCGGACATCCAGCCGGAGCCGGTGTGCTCCGAGCAGCTCGATTACGACGCGATGACCGTCACCGGCACGGGCTTCCTGGCCGTGACCGTCGAGGGATCACCCGAGGCCCTGCCGACGATCAGGGTCGGCGAGCGGACCTACCCGGCGACCTCGGTCGAGGGCTGCGAGGACGTGCCAGGGCCAGTCCACGAGGCGGCCCGCGCCTGCACGACGGTGCGCTTCGCCATGGCGGCCGGCGATCAGCCCCCAGGCAACCAGCCCGTGTCGGTGGAGAACCCTGCGCCTGCGGGCTGCGCCTCGGTCGAGGCGGTCGAGCTGACCGTCGCGCCGCCTCCGAGCCTGTCCGGCGTGGCGCCGCAGCCGATCTGCACCGCCCAGGGCGACAACCCCATCACCTTGATCGGCGAAGGCTTTTTGACCATCGACGGGCAGGGGCCGACGGTGACCATCGGGGAGTCGACCTACGAGAGCGCGGCGAGCGACTGCGAGCCGGTCGTCGGCCCTGCGGCCGACGTCCAGACCTGCTTGACGCTCGAAGTCACCGTCCCGGCTGGCGATCTGCCCGAGTCCGGGGTCTACGAGGTCTCCGTGACCAACCCCGACCCGGCCGGGTGCACCACCGTCGAGGCCATCACGCTGACGGTGGTGCCGCCGCCGACGGTCGCCGGGGTTGAGCCGGACTTCCTGTGCGCCGAGACGCGCGAGGCCAGGGTGACGATCCGCGGTGAGGGCTTCCTGGACCTCAGCGGCGCGCTGCCCGCGGTCCGCATCGGCGATCAGGAGGCGACGGTCGAGGGCGTCGATGGCTGCCAGGAGGTCGCCGGGGTCCAGGGCGCGCGGACGTGCGCGACCTTGACGGCGACCATCGCGGCGGGGCTGCAGGCGGGGAGCTACGAGGTGACGGTGATCAACCCCGCCCCTGCCGGGTGCGCCTCGGAGCAGGCCGTCAGCCTGCTGGCGCTGGAGGCCCCCTCGGTGGCCTCGATGGAGCCGGCGCTCTTCTGCACCAGCCTGGGGGACACCTCGGTGACCGTGAGCGGTGCCGGGCTCTTCGTGGTCGACGGCGCGCTTCCGGAGGTCCTGCTCGGCGATCAGGCCTTCCCTGGCGAGGCCGTCGGGGGGTGCGAGGCGGTCGAGGGCCCATCGGCGGTCGTCCAGCGCTGCACCTCGGTGACGGCGACGATCCCCGAGGGCGCGCTGCCCGTGGATGTCTACGCCGTGGGGCTCCGGAACCCGGCGCCGGTCGGCTGCCAGAGCCAGGATGAGCCTGCGGTCCAGGCCATCGTCGCCGGCGGGCCGCGCGTGCTCGATCAGCGGCCTCCGGCGCTGTGCCGGGGCCAGTTCGACGGGGCGCTGACGCTGGAGGGCGTCGGCTTCTTCCAGATCGACGGGGCCCTCCCGTCCGTGGTCCTCAACGGCCTCGAAGACGCGACGGTCACGGCGATCGACGGCTGCGAGACGGTGTCGGGCTTTGACGGCGTGGAGATCTGCACGAGCTTGAGCGTGGAGGTCCCGCTGGCGCTCCGCGATCAGGATCTCACCGTCGCGGTGACCAACCCGGCCCCGGTGGACTGCGAGACCTCGACGCTGGAGTTGAGGATCGAGGAGCCGCCCGTAATCGATGACGCGCAGCCCCGAAAGATCTGCGACACGGGCGGCTCCCTGACGCTGACCGGGCGCCACTTCGTCGATGGGATGTCGGTCGAGCTCGACGGCGTGGCCGCCGAGACCGTCGAGGTCATCTCCGACACGGAGGCCGTGGCGACCTGGACCGCGGCGCTGGAGCCTGGCCTGCGAGAGCTGGTGGCCACCACCCCCAACGGCTGCTTCGGCGTCTTCCCGACGTTGATCCGGGTCACGAGCGGCCCGGTGGTCTTCTTCGTCGATCCCCCGGTGCTCTTCAACGGCCTCTCCGTCCAGGTGACCATCTACCTGGGCAACCTCTTCGGCGGCAGCGTCGAGCGCGTCTTCTTGACCGACAGCCAGGCTCAGGACTTCGAACTCGACTTCGTCTTCGACCCCCAGACCCCCAACAGGCTCCAGGCCGTCGTCCCCTCGGGGCTGGCCGCGGGCCTCTACGACGTGACCTTGATCGACGAGGTGGGCTGCGACGGCACCACCGAGGATCTGGTCCGGATCACCGACACGGTCCGGATCTCGATGGATTCGGTCACGCCGCCCTTCGGCTGGACCGAGGCCAACACCTCGATCCGGGTCAAGACCGCCGACCCGATCCCCAACGGCGAGGTGGGCTTCTTGCCGACGCCGAGGGTCTACATCAACCCCTCCAACCCCGTACCCGGGGACGTCGCCACGGAGCTGCGCGCCACGATCCTGGTCAACACCACGGAGCTCAGCGGGGTGGTGCGCGCCGGGCTGCCGCCGGGCACCTACGACGCCATCGCGGTCAACCCCGACGGCACCGTCGGCGTGCTGCAGGGGGCCTTCACCGTGACCGCCGAGCCGCCGCCCGTCGTGCTGACCGTCACGCCCGGCTCCTGGGAGACCAACAACACCGCGCTGGCCGTCACCGTCATCGGCGAGAGCTTCCGGGACGCCGATGTCACCGCCCTCTGCAAGGACTCCGGCGGCGCGATCCTCCCCTCGCCCCCCATCCAGACCACCACCCTCGACCCCCAGACCTTGCGGCTGTCGGTCAACACCGGCACGCTGTCGCACCTCTCGGTCTGCATCCTGCGCGTGACCAACGACGACGGCACCTTCGAAGAGTTCAGCCCCGTGACCGTGACCAACCCCGCCGGCAACTTCGTCGCCTTCAGAGCGGGCCCCGCGCTCGGCACCCCGAGGCGCTCGCCGGCCACCTTCAGCGGCACCCCCTCGCGGCTCACTCGCCTGCTCTACGCCGTCGGCGGCGACAGCGGCGCCCTCGCCGGCGCGCTGAACACCGGCGAGTACGCCCAGCTCGACGGCTTCGGAGAGCCCGGACCCTGGACGCCCCTGCCCGACTCCCTGCCCGCCCCTCGGACCCTCGCACACGCCGCCCGCATCGACGACTTCGTCTACCTCGCCGGCGGCCACGACGGAACACAGGCCGTCAACAGCGTCCTGCGCGCCCAGATCCTCGACCCGCTCGCCGTGCCCGTGATCAACGACCTCGACTTCGAATTTCTCGATGAAGGACAGGGCCTTGAGACCGGCGTCTACATCTACCGCGTCTCCGCGATCCTGTCCGGCGACGCCGACGCCAACCCCGACGGCGAGACCCTCCCCTCCGAACCCCAGCCCGTCTTCGTCCCCGCCCTGGCCCAGGGCGTCAGCGCCATCATCGAGTGGACCGAGATCCCCGACGCGGTCGCCTACCGCGTCTACCGCAGCCCCCTGCCAGACCTGGCCTTCGGCGCCGAGACGCTCCTGGCCGAGCTGCCCGCCGACACCACCGCCTTCATCGACGACGGCACCGACGTGCCCGGCGTCGACACCCCCCTGCCCATCGGCGCGCTTGGCCGCTGGCACACCGTCGCGACCCTCACCACCGCGCGCTTCGATCACGGCGTCGCCGTCTCCCCCGACCCCGCCGACCCCTCCCTCCAACACATCATCCTCGCCGGCGGCGACACAGGCCAGGGGCTCACGGCCTCCATCGAGATCGTCAGCGTCAGAGTGCACGGCCCAGCCGATCAGCGCGTCGTCAACGCGCAGTCCCTCCCCAACGGCCTGGCCCAGTCCCGCACGGGCCTCGAGATCGTCGTCGCCTCATCCTCCAACGCCAGCCTGCTCGGCCCCGGCGTGGTCAAGCTCTACGTCTTGAGCGGCGCTGGCGCCGGCAACGCCACCCTGACCGACGTGACCGTGGCCTCGATCCTGCCCGGCGGCCTGCCCGGCCCCTTCACCAGCACCGAGGCCCTGCGGCCCTTCCGGCGCGGCTACGCGGCGGCGGCGGCCAACAACGCCCTCGTCGCCGTCGGAGGCCAGGGCGGCGACCCAAGCTCCACCGGGGCCAGCACCGACCTGCTCAGCAACGGCCAGCTCGACAACTGGAACTCGCTCGGCAACACCAACCTGACCGCGCGCGTCAACATGGGCCGCGCCGTCTTCGTCGGCTTCTTCTACCTCATCGGCGGAAGGACCGAGCTGAACGCCGCCAGCAACACCATGGACTTCTCCGTCCTGGGCGGCGTGCCCTGACAACACCCCACCCACGACAACGGCTCCAGCCACGAACGACGCCTGACGTTCGGATTCACCAGCAGGGGCCGGATCTCGAATTCGAAGAAATATCGCTTCCACCAGAGAACGAGCAAAAGGCGATTGATACTAAGTCGACCTGATGCAACCCGTGGTGATGTGCGTTTTCGCGCGATGGCGTTGAAGCTTGGGCTGGTCGCGCGATTTCGCCGACGTCTCCATTAAAAACAAGCCCAACCGAAGGCCACAATCTCTTTGTGATCGGGACATTGAGTAACGTGGCCGCAGCCATAGTCCCCAAACATGAACGGGATATTGTCTTCGGAATCCACCTGAAAAACATTGACCATCGGAAGTTTACAACGGGGGCAGCGTGGGTACTTGACGTCCTGCACCCATGCAGGCCAACCGGCCAGCTTATCCCCAAGTTGGCTTGACGCTATCTCTTCCGCGGGGCAGTCTTTCATCGGGTTCGTCAGATCAAAACTCAACTCAGGACATTGCAAGCGAAGAGTCCTTGCGTTGAAATCGTACTTGTATATCAGACCAAGATTGTCGTGCTCGCAGGGGGCCGGGAGGTCCGTAAAGCGGGACCAGCCAACGATCTGTCTTGCGGGGAATTGGACGTGCTGCTGGGGATGGGAAGTCGGCCACGAAGGGCCGTTCGGGTGGACGACGCGAACACGGCTGAGGTCATCGGCGAACGGTTCCCATCCTCCACTGCCCCGGCACTCCTTGCGGGTGCAGTAAAACAGCTGCAGCAGGCCCAGTCCAAACCGCCGACCAAGTTCTTCCGGCAGGTTGCCCAGGTCGAGTTGAAGGAAGTGCTGCAACGGTTGTTTGCAGACACCGCATTCGGGCCAGGGGGCGTCTGGGCCGATCCAAGGGAGACCGCAGAACTTCGAGGCGATGGGCGAGCCATCGATGTTCTCCACGATGGGTTTCCAGGCCGGGCGGCGGTGCCTGGCCAGCCAGGGCTCCAGGGCCCTCACAACTTCTTGAGGATTCATGTGCCGTCATCCACAATCAGAACCGTTGAACTCCCAAACGTCGAAGCGCCACTCTTTGGCACATAACGACCCAACTCAGCAGTGGCGGAGCCAAGTGAGCCGACAACACCCGACAACGGCTCCAGCTACGAATGACGCCTGAACTTGCCGATCAGCGGTCGGCCGAAGGCCAGTCCGCTGCATCGGCTTGTCAGGCTGTGTCGTCTCCACGGCCAATTCGATTCCATGCATTGCGAAAGACATCCGTGTCGTAGGAAGTCGGCTCAAGCCAAAACGACACGCGGCCATCTTTCTCACATCTTCGTGCACGCTCCCGTACTTCTGCGGGGCGTAGGATGAAGACTGCAGGGTCCGCCACAATGTTGTTCACGATGATCCAGAAGTCGCCCATGATCTTATCCAGAGATGTGCCGAGTGGGACAGGGGCGCGCTTGCTCAGCGCCTTGACCTGAACGCCGAAAAAGTGAGACCCGCTCCGACTATAGGCAACGATGTCGATGCCACGAGCGTTGCGAGCTGTCGGCATGGCGTTCCAGCCAAGCAACGACAGATGAAAACACGTGAAGTAGAGACCAGCGTTGCCGACCACCTGTGAATCCAGCTTCATCGTGTCTCCATCGGCCCAACGGCCAGGCTCTCAGCTGCTGGCGGAGCCGGTCAACTGCAGCGGCTTGTTAGACGGGATTCTCATGCAGACCGCCAACTTCGTCCACCTCCACCTCACCGACCCGTCGCGCACCCTCCATGAAGGAGCCGCAGGTACCCACCTTGATCCGGCCACAATGGACCTCTTGGCGCATCCTGGGAAAGAGCACCCACATCGAAGCGCGTCCCGAGAGGGGTACCGGCTCCTCATCAGGGAGTGGCTGCCCGGCTGCGTCGAGGAACTCTGGGTGTATTGCGTAGATACCATCCGTCGCGGGGTCATCTCCCCCATAGGAGAAGTCGCAGCGGAGATGCTGGAACGTGACCTTCCGTCCTCCCTCCTCAGGACTGTAGAGCCGATACCTGACGAAGAAGTCAGGCTCGTGACCTCGGATGTCGCGGTAGCTTCTCACTCTCCGTCTAACATCCTTCTCAAGCCGCCCGCAGGCGGGATACATCCCTGAGACTATGCCGCTGGCGGGCGGGGTAAGCAAGCCCTTTGCCGGTGCTATGTCGCTCAAATTCTCACTGTTGCACGGGTGATATCCCGCTTGCACGCAAGGTCGTGCCCAGCGGTATATCACGACATCCCGACGCCCACCGATCCCGCGACAGTCGAGGTCGCCAGACCAGGCGCCGCGATCAAGACCCGCTGGCCAGCGCGAATAAGAAAGCGATCGGGCCGCAAAAGCCGCCTGAAGGGCGAGGATCCAAGCAGCAACGAGGGGATGCGCCCGATAGAGCGGAACCCTTGCCTCGTGAACCATGAGAACAACGTCGCTGACGGGCTCCATGGCCCAATAAGGCCATCAGCCTACGAGAACTCTGCTGGTCCTCATCGGCGGCAGGATCGATCTGAGCGCCGCCAGCAACGCCATGGACTTCTCCGTTCTGGGCGGCGTGCCCTGACAATACCCGACCCAAGGACAACCCCACCGGGCCCGCCAGATCGGCGGCCACAGCAACCCGCCACCCTCATCCTCATCTATCCTCCGACGCCCGCCCAATACGGCGTCGATCCATGCAGACCGCTGCTCACACCCCTCCAACACCCCCACTCAACACGAGGCCGCCCTGATCGCAGGACCTCAGGCCCTCCCCGATCGCCACGCGGCCGCAGCCCTCCTGAGCCGCTCATCCAATCCCATCTCAAACGAAAAACCGAGATCATTCATGGACTTGCTGACATCACAGATCCACCCCTCCGCCAGGGCCTCCCTCACCTTGTCGCGCGTCAAGGCCGACGGCCGCCCCCTGACCCTGCCCCCAAGCTCCCCAAGCGCCCCGAGGCCCCGCAGCGCCCAGGGCGGCACCTTCACCCGCCGCACGCGCTCGACGCCCAGCTCGGCCGCCACCACCTCGCCCATCTCCCGCATCGAGGTCACCTCCGGGTGGGCGAAGTGGTACACCCCCTGGCCGACCTCACCCCCCGCGCCCGCCACCACCTCGCCCGACACCCGCTCGCCCTCTTCGCCAACCTGGATCAAGAAGCGCGCGAGCTCCTCGACGTGGATCATCGACATCCGCGCCGAGGCCGGCGTCGGGATCACCTGCCAGCCGCGCTCGACCATCGCAAACATCTTCGGCAGGAAGGGATCTCCCGCGCCGAAGACCCCCGGCGGCCGCACGATCGACACCGGCACCGACCCCGCCAGCAAGGCCGCCTGCGCCTCCCCGTCGAGCTTGCATTGCCCATAGATCGACACCGGCCCAGGCGGCGTCGACTCGGCGCGCGGGCGACCCCCGACCGACGGCCCCGCCGCCGCCATCGACGACACGACGACCAGCGCAGGCCCCCGCGCCGCCTGCGCGCACGCCCTCGCCACGACGCCGACCCCGTCGACGTTGATCCGCCGAAACGCCGACATCCACGGCGCCCGCAAGAAGGCGGCGGCGTGATAGACCACGTCGACCCCCGCGACCGCCGCGACCACCGATCCCTCGTCGAGCACGTCGCCCCGAACCACCTCGCAGGTCCCAGGCGCCTCCAGCGCCCCCACCGACGAACCGGCCCGCACCAGACACCGCACCTGATCGCCGCGCGCCAGCAGCGCCGCCACAAGGTGCCGCCCCACGAAGCCCGTCGCGCCCGTCACCAGCGCCCTCGCCATGCACTCCCCCTCCTGCCCTGAACACCCCGACCGGCCCCGCTCACCCGCTCCCAGCACCCGCAGGCTCAAGCCGGCCCCTTGAACACCGCCTCGATCCTGTAGCCGTCGGGGTCAATCACGAACGCGGCGTAGTAATCCGGCCCGTAGGCCGCCCGCAAGCCCGGCGCCCCGTTGTCCTGGCCGCCCTGCGCCAGCGCCGCCGCGTAGAAGCCGTCAACGTCCCCCCTGGACGGCGCGCGGAAGGCCAGGTGGAAGCGCGCAGACGGCGCCGCGACCGGGCCGGCCTGCGCCTTGATCGCCAGCTTGTCCCCACCCCCCGGCGATCCGTAGCCCACGGCGTCCGGCACCGACCAGACCCGCGTAAAACCCAGCGCGCCGAGCGCCGCGTCGTAGAAGGCGGCCGAGCGCTCCAGCGACGCGACCCCGAACGAGACATGGTGCAACATCCCGACCCCCCACCTTGACCTCCGCCGACGACGTCACGGGGTCTGAATTTTGCCTTGCCCGAAGGCCGCGCGCGCTTATCATGCGGCCCCAGCTCTGGACAGACAAGCTCCCGATCCCACCCGATCTCACAACCCCGATCGCCACCGAGCGATCCAGAATCATGAGGCAGATCATGGCCATCCGACTTGGCGACGTCGCCCCCGACTTCACGGCAGAGACCACCGAGGGGACCCTCAACTTCCACGAGTGGCTCGGCAATGGCTGGGGCATCCTCTTCTCGCACCCGAAGGACTTCACGCCCGTCTGCACGACGGAGCTTGGCACGGTGGCGAAGCTCAAGGGCGAGTTCGACGCGCGCAACACCAAGGTCCTGGCCATCAGCGTCGACGGCCTCGTGGAGCACCGCGCCTGGATCGGCGACATCGAGGAGACCCAGCAGGCGACGATGAACTACCCCATCATCTCCGACCCTGATCGCACCGTCGCCACCCTCTACGACATGATCCACCCCAACGCCGACAACACCCTGACGGTGCGCTCGGTCTTCATCCTCGCCCCGGACAAGACGG
>SYOX01000089.1 GCA_005804885.1 Pseudomonadota bacterium | reverse complement strand
CGACGAGCAGGGCGACAAGATGTCCAAGACCAAGGGCAATGTGATCGACCCCCTGCACATCATCCAGGGGGTGCGGCCCGGGGACATCGACCCCGAGGAGATGGCCAACTACGAGATGCTCTTTGCCGACTTCCCCGAGGGCATCGACGCCCAGGGGGCCGACGCGCTGCGCTTCAACCTGGCCATCTACGCCGCCCAGGGCCGCGACATCAAGCTCGACGTCAAGCGCGTCTCCGGCTACAGGGCCTTCCTCAACAAGCTGTGGAACGCCTCGAAGTTCGCCATGATGCACCTGGAGTCCTGGACCCCGAGGGCGCTTTCGCCCTCGCGCGAGCGCCTGACGCCCGCCGACCGCTGGATCCTCGGGCGGCTCCAGATCGTCACCGAGCGCGTCACGGTCGCGCTGGAGGCCTTCCAGCTCAACGACGCCGCCCAGTCCCTCTACAACTTCGTCTGGGGCGAGCTGTGCGACTGGTACATCGAGCTGAGCAAGCCGGTGCTCTACGGTCGGGATGACGCGGAGGCCCTTGGCGGCGACGTCGACACCTCTCGCACGGTCCTGGCCCACGTCCTTGAGCGGACCCTGCGGCTGCTTCACCCCATCATCCCCTTCATCACCGAGGAGATATGGCAGGTGCTGCCCAAGGCCGGCGCGCCCGGCCCCTCGATCATGATCGCGCCCTGGCCCGTGGCCGACGCCGCGCTGCGCTTCGAGCAGGAGACCGCCGACGTGGAGGCGGCCATCGCGCTGATCTCCGCCGTCCGCACGATCCGCGGCGAGACCGGCGTCAAGCCCAGCGTCGACATCCCCGAGATCTGGGCGCTGACCGACGACGCCGAGCAGCGCGCCCGGGTCGAGCGCGTGGCCCCCTACCTGTGCAACCAGACCCGCTCGCTGGCGCTGCGCCTCGGCGGCCTGGGCGATCCCGGGCGCCCCGCCAAGACGGCCACCGCCCTCGTCGAGGGCGTCGAGCTCCACATCCCGATGATCGGGCTCATCGACCTCGAGGAGGAGACCGCGCGGCTGGACAAGGCGCTCGGCCGCGTCAAGAAGGACATCGAACACGTCAGCCGCAAGCTCGACAACGCCGGCTTCGTGGCCAAGGCGCCCGCAGACGTCATCGAGAAGGAGCGCGAGAAGCTCGCCGGCTTCCTCGCCGAGCAGTCCGCCCTCGAAAAATCCCTCGCCGAGCTCCAGTCCCTGGCCTGATCGTCCGCCAGAGCGTCGCGCGCCGCACATTTTCACACTTTGGCGTCTTCAGACCGCCGCGTTGACGTCTCCTGACCGCTTTTTGAGGTCGAAAGACCGCCGCGGCGAGGTTCAAGACCGCCGCGGTGAGGTTCAGGTGCGTCGCAAGGAGGATCGAGAAGGGGGTGGGGCGGTCTCTGATCATGCGGAGAGCGCAATCGGCCACCCCAGGCTCGCGCCCGGGGCGAGCGAGGGGGTCAGCGCTCTTCGATGAGCATCGAGTAGGTGTTTCGGCCAGGGGTGGTGAAGAGGAAGACCTCGATGAAGTAGGTGCCGGCCGCAGGAGCGGTGAAGTCGATCGTCTCGGTGTCGCTGATGCCGCCTGAGGATGCCAGCGTGGTGGTGCCGTTGGTGTCCAGGAGGCGCATGTCGATGTCGCCGTTGGCGTCGATGAAGGAGACGGTGACGCGGATGGCCTGGTTGGCCGCAAGGTCGATGGCGAAGAAGTCGCTGCGGTCGACGTTGGGGGTGCACAGATCCAGTTCATTGAACTGGCCGAAGTCGACGGGGGTGGCGACGCTGAAGGCGTTGTTGGGCTCGAAGACGTCGTCGCAGGCGCCGAAGCCGAACTCAAGCTCGTAGCTGTTCTGGGACAGCCCGGCGCCGAAGACTTCGAGGAAGTAGAGGCCGGCCTCTTCGATGCGGAAGAGGAGGTTCTCGACGTCGCGGGTGGTGTTGGCGGTGGCCAGGACCGTCGTGCCGTCCTGATCGAGCAGGCGCAGGCCGAGGTTGCCGTCGGCATGGCGGAAGGAGAGCGAGGCGCTGATCGTGTCGCCGCCGTTGGCGATGAACTGGATGAAGTCCGTGTCCCCGGAGCAGATCTGGCCGCTGTAGGTGTCGGCGTCGAGCAGGGGGGCGGAGAAGGGCTCGTTGTCGGGCTCGCGGCCGTCGTCGACGCAGTTGTTCTCCTCGATGGCGATCTGCAGGTCGTAGGTGTTCCCGTCGGCGAAGAAGTCGGCGAAGAAGACCTCGATGTAGTAGGTGCCGCCGGCGTCCTCGGGGATGATGATGCGGCCGGAGTCGTTGTCGGCGAAGTCGTTGAAGGTGCCCAGGACCGTGGTGCGGTCGCGGTCGATGAAGCTCAGGCCGAGGTCGGCGACGTCGACGTCGAAGAAGGCGGTGACGGTCAAGATCGTGTTGCCGGGCAGCTCGACGGCGAAGAAGTCCTGCTCGTCCTGATCAAAGCAGATGTCGAGGCCCTCGAAGGTGCCGGCCTCCAGGGGGAAGGCGCCGCCGGGGGCGTTGTTGGGCTCAAAGCGGTCCTGGCAGGGGCCGACGGGCAGGGTGTCGAGGACCTCGACGGCGAGATCGTAGGTGTTCTCGGCGAAGCCGACGCCGCGCACGGCCAGGAAGTAGTCCGCGGAGGCCGGGGCGCGGAAGATGATCCGCTCCAGGGAGTTGTTGGCCGTCGAGATGTCCGAGGTCAGCAGCACGGTCTGGCCGTCGGCGTCGCGCAGGTCCAGGGCGAGGTTGCCCTGGGCGTGGGGGAAGTCGAGGGTTGCGTTGAGGATCTGGCCGGCGGGGACGTTGACGCGGAAGAGGTCCACGTCGCCGCGGCAGCTCTTGAGGCCCTCGATCGGGCCGTCGATCAGGGTGGCCTCGTTGGGCTCGTTGTTGGGCTCGCTCCCGTCGTCCTCGCACACGGGCGGGGTGCGCTCGGGGGCGTCGATGATCATGTCGTAGAAGGCTTCGCGGTTGGTGCTGAACATGCGGACGTTGATGAGGTGGAAGCCGCTGTTGCGGGCCGTGGCCTCGACCTGCTCGTTGTCGGAGATGGAGGCGGACGTGTCCAGGGCCGTGGTGCCGTCGATGTCGAAGAGGGTCAGGTCGATGTCGCCGTCGGCGTTGAGGAAGAGGATGTCGACGGTGATGGCGTCGCCGGCCTCCAGGTAGATGGCGTAGAAGTCGTTGGTGTCGGGATCGCCGCCGGTGCAGACGGTCAGCTCGTTGTAGGTTCCGGGGGTGATCAGGGCGGCGTCAGCCCGGATGTCGTTCTCCTCGAAGGGGTCGTCGCAGACGACGGCCCCGCGCAGGGTGGAGCGGATGTTGTAGGCGACGTTCTGGCCGCCCTCGGCCAGGAAGGCGCGCACGAGGTAGGTGCCGGGGGTGTTGATCCGGGCCGTGACGCTCTCGGTGGCGCCGATGCCGTCGCCGGTGTCCAGGACGGTGACGCCGTCGAGGTCGAGCAGCTCCATGTCGATGTGGCCGAAGGTGTTGTTGAAGGTGGCCGTGACGGTCAGGTCGGCGGGCACCTCGGTGACGTTGATGTCGTAGAAGTCGACGTCGCCGTCGTCGCAGGCCACCGCGTCCTGAACGGGGCTGTTGAGGTTGGTGGAGATCTCGGGGGCGTCGTTGGGCTCGTGGACGTCGACGCACTCGGCCGGGACAACGAAGCTGTAGATCATGTCGTAAGTGTTCGAGGCGCCGCCGAAGGAGAACACCTGGATGAAGTAGGTGCCGGGCTCCAGCGAGAGGCTGATCTGCTCGTTGTCGCTGCTCGAGGTCGAGGATCTCAGCTGGGTGGTGCCGTCCGTGTCGAGCAAGCGCATGTCGATGTCGCCGTCCGCGTCGGTGAAGAGGATCGTGATGTCGACGATCGTGGTCTCGACGATCTCGATGGCGAAGAAGTCGTTGACGTCGACGCCGCCGCAGACGGTCAGGGCCGGGTAGGTGCCGACGGCCAGCGGGGTGGCCTCGTCGGTGCTGTTGTTGGGCTCGAAGACGTCGTTGCAGTTGGGCAGGACGGTGAAGCGCATCGCGAGGTTGTAGGCGGTGTTGGTGCCCTCGGCCAGAGCGGCGCGCAGGAAGTAGACGCCGGTGTTCTCCAGCAGGAAGCTGACGCTCTCGCCCGGCCCGCGGCGCTCGCCGGCGATCAGCGAGGTCTGGCCGTCGGTGTCGAAGAGCTCAAGGTCGACGTCGCCGAAGGTGTCGGCGAAGGTGGCCGAGATGTCGACCCGGGTGAAGGGCTCCAGGATCTCGATCTCGTAGAAGTCCACCTCGTCGATGCAGGCCACGGCGGCCTGGACGCCAGCGGTGGTCAGGGGCGTGGCGGCGTCGACAGCCTCGTTGGGCTCGAAGGGGTCATCGCAGGGCGGCGGGGGGACGATCGCGGCGCTCAGGTCGTAGGCGGTCGTCTCGCCGCTGGCCAGCAGCACGCGGGCGAAGTAGGTCCCGGCGGCGCCGACCAGGCTGCGGACCGTCTCGGGGTTGCCGCGCGTGTTGGAGCGCGCGATGATCCGCTGGCCGTCGGCGTCCAGCAGCTCGATCTCCACGTCGCCGAAGGCCAGCTCCGAGGTGGCCGTCAGGGTCACCAGGGATCTGTCCTCGGCCACGGTGAAGCTGTAGACGTCGGGGTCGTCGGCGCAGACGGTGGCGCCCTCGATGCCCTGGCCGAGCGCGGTGGCGCCCTCGGCGTCGTTGTTGGGCTCGAAGCCGTCGGCGCACTCGGGGGGCTCGGGGCCTTCGACGACGCCCAGCGTCATCGAGTAGCCGTTGCTGCCCTCGCCGAAGAGCCCGACGGCGATGAAGTAGGTGCCGGCCACGGAGGCCTCGACGGTGTCCTCCTCGACGTCCCCGACGCCGAAGGAGCCGCCGATGGATTCGCCTTCGGTGTCGAGGATTTCGAAGTCGATGTCGCCCGCGTCGCCGTCGAAGTTCAGCGTCACGGTCAGAGCGTCGAGCGCGCCGAGCTCCACGGCGAAGAAGTCGTCGTCGCCGTCGCAGACGACGAGGCCCTCGTGGGCGCCGATCTCGACCTCGGCGGCGCTCTCGAGGGCGTTGTTGGGCTCAAAGGCGTCCGGTGTGCACTCGCCTCCCTCGGCGACCAGGAGGGTGATGGCGTAGGTCGAGCCGCCGGCCTCGCTGGCCGAGGTGACCTGGGCGAAGAAGGTGCCGGCCTGGGCGACGCGGACCGTCTCGGTGTCGCCGGCCCCGGCCGAGCGGCTGACCTCGTCGCCGTCGGCGTCAAGCAGCACCAGGGTCAGGTCGCCCTCGTCGTGCTCGAAGCGGATCGAGGCGACGGCGGTGCCGCCCTCGGGGACCTCGAAGCGGTAGAAGTCCGCGTCGCCGGCGCAGGCCGCGCGGCCCTGGAGGCCGGCCTCCGTCAGCGCGGTGGCCTCGCCGATGGCGTTGTTGGGCTCGCTGTCGTCCTCCTCGCAGATGTCCCCGACCCCGAGCACCGCCGCGTCCAGGATGTACTCGGCGTTGACCTCGCCGGCGTTGGCGGCGGGGAAGACCCGGGCGAAGAAGTCGCCGGCCTCCGTCGCGGTGAAGCTCACCCGGCGGCCGCCGTCGACGGCGGCCGACTCGGCCACGGGCTGGCTGTCCTCGTCGACGATCTGGAGCGCGAGGCCGGCGCCAAAGAGGATCGTCGCCGTCAGGCGGTCGCCGGGCTCCAGCGCGAAGGCGAAATAGTCGTTGTCGATCCCGCAGATGCTCAGGTTTTCGAAGATCCCCTCGCCGAGCTCGGAGGCCTCGGCGGTGTTGTCGTTGGGCTCGTTGGCGTCGTCGATGCATTGGCCCATGTCCTCGACGCAGCGCTCGTTGCCCTCGTCGCACACGAAGCCCTCATTACAGTCCTCGTCCTGGCGGCAGCCGACGCCGCTCTCGACGCACGACAGGCTGAGGCAGAGCTCGCCCTGGCCGCAGTCGTCGTCCTCGCGGCAGCCCTCCTGGCAGGCCTCGCCCTCGCAGATCTCGCCCGGGCCGCAATCGCCGTCGTCCGCGCAGCTCTCCTCGGGCGCGCAGTCGTCCGGGCAGCTGTCCGGCGTCTCGCCCGCGTCGCAGGTGCCATTGCCGCAGGAATCCGGCTCGTCCTCGCAGTCGGCGGGGCAGCTGTCCGGCGTCTCGCCCGCGTCGCAGGTCCCGTCCCCACACTTAGGCTCGTCGACGTCGACGTCGCCGGGCGAGTTGGTGTCGTCCGAGCAGGCGGCCAGCGCCGCGAGCAGCGTGGCGACCGCCAAGGGTGCCCAGCGCGAAATCATCAATTTTTTCATGGGGATCTCCAGATCAAGGGCGTCGAGAGCGCCGCGACGGCGCTCGGAAATACGGTGGACAGGCGGGCCGTTTCAGGGCCTGCGCGCCGAGAGCCTCGGCTGCGTCACTTTATAGCGCCAACTGCGGGGCTGCTTCAACTGCGCGACGAAGACAGGACAAAGAGCGCTCGCCTTGATCTGTCAAGGAGGTTGTGTTATCCAGCCCAGCCGGTTTGTCGAGCCTTGATGGGCACCTCGGCGATCGAAGAATAAATTGATGGTGTTCAACCGCAGGTATCCTGCGCGGATTCTGGAGAGTGAGTCATGAAGGAAGGCATCCACCCCGAGTACAAAGAGGCCGTCATCTCCTGCGCTTGTGGCGTGAGCTACAACACGAAGAGCACGGCGGGCGACTACAAGGTCGAGATCTGCGCGGCTTGCCACCCCTTCTTCACCGGCAAGCAGAAGCTGATCGACACGGCCGGTCGCGTCGATCGCTTCAACAAGAAGTACAACCGCCCGTCCATCCGCGCCTCGAACGGCTAGCGCCAGGGCTCTGATCCGGTCGCCTCTCCGAGGGCGACTTCTGCCGCGATCCGGGGGGCTCTGCCTGAGCCCCCAGGGTGGACTCCCTGCTCGGCAAAAGCTCGCCCTGCACCCCCTTGATCGCCGCCTTCTGGGCGAGCGTTCAGCGAGGATCGAGCCATGATCGAGCACCTTCAAGACATCGAGCACCGCTTCGAAGAGGTCAACCGGCTGCTGGGTCAGCCGGACGTGGCCTCCAACCCGAAGGAGTATCGCCGCTACGCGCGCGAGCACGCCCACCTGTCCGGCGTCGTGGAGGCCTTCCGGGCCTTCAAGGACGCCCAGGCGGGGTTGAGCGAGGCCCACGAGCTGCTCTCCGACGAGGATCGGGAGATGCGGGCGCTGGCGCAGGCCGAGGTCGATCGGCTCAAGCCCGAGATCGAGCGGCTCAGGCAGGCGCTCAGGCTGCTCTTGCTGCCCAAGGACCCGCTCGACGAGAAGAACACGATGCTGGAGATCCGGGCCGGGACGGGCGGGGACGAGGCGGGGATCTTCACCGGGGATCTCTTCCGCATGTACAGCCGCTTCGCCGCCGTGCAGGGGTGGAACGTCGAGGTGATGGACGCCAGCCCGTCGCCGGCGGGGGGCTTCAAGGAGATCATCGCGCTGATCAGCGGCGAGGCGGTCTACAGCCGGCTCAAGTACGAGGGCGGGGTGCACCGCGTCCAGCGGGTGCCGGCGACCGAGGCGCAGGGGCGGATCCACACCTCGGCCTGCACGGTGGCCATCATGCCCGAGGCCAACGAGGTCGACGTGGAGGTCAACGACGCCGATCTGCGCGTGGACGTCTTCCGGGCCAGCGGGGCCGGCGGGCAGCACGTCAACAAGACCGAGTCGGCCGTGCGCAACACGCACAACCCGACCGGCCGCGTGG
>SYOX01000088.1 GCA_005804885.1 Pseudomonadota bacterium | reverse complement strand
TCAAGGAGGGTGGCGGGGAAGGCCGAGCAGTCAAAGACGACGATGGGGGCCTTGGCGCGGCGGCTGTTTTCGTGGAGGGCGCGGGCGATGAGCTCCTTGCCGGTGCCGGTCTCGCCTTCGATGACCACGGAGAGGTCCGAGGGCGCCACCTTGTCCATGATGGCGAAGACGTCGCGCAGGCCGGGGCTGCCGCCGATGATGTCGCCGTAGCGGATCGCGTTGCTGCGTGAGATGGGCTCGCTCTCGACCTCGACGCAGAAGCGGATCCGGGTGCGGCCGACCTTGAAGATGGCGTTGTGGCTCAGGTAGACCTCGCCGATCTTCATGTCGTTCAGGAAGGTGCCGTTGGTGCTCGACAGGTCCAGCAGCTTGGTCTGGTTGCCGTGGCGGCGCAGCTCGCAGTGCTGGCGAGAGACGGTCCTGTCGGTCAGGACGAGGTCGTTGAGCGGGTCGGAGCCCATGCGGATGAGGCGCTTGTCGAAGCTGACCTTGACGCCCTTCTCGGCGCCGTCGAGCACTTCAAGAATGCACCGCTCCCGGTCGAAGGTGTCTCCGAGCGGCACGCCCTCGACCTCGACGGTCGGGGACTCATAGGTGGGCCTGGGGCGGTCTTTATCGCTGTCCATCAAGTCCCCGTGCGCGCGTGTCGGACCAAGGCGCGGCGTCGATTACAGGCTCGAAGCATTGGCCCGAGGCCGCCGCCGCTGTCAAGGCCAGATCCATGAGGCTCCGATGGCCCAGCCACCCTCCGTCGGCGCCAGGTCGAGGCGCAGGCCGCCCGCCCCGTCAAGAGCGGGCTCGTCGGGGCCGTTGATGGCGAAGAGGATGATCCCGGTGGTCAGCAGCGCGCCGCCAGCGCCGAGGAGGACCAGCCCGGCGAGCTGATCGTCCTCGCCGAGGATCTTGAGGGTCTCGGGATCGAGCGCCGCGAAGGTGAAGACGCCGCCGCCGGCAGCGGCGCCGATCCCGAGCGTCGTCAGGACGATCCCGCCCCAGCTCGTCCCGGCCTTCGGCAGCGGGGTCAGCGTGTCGGGCAGCGCGAGCTCAAGCACCTCGCCGGGCTTGATCGCCACCTCGGAGGTGTAGGGCAGGTGGCCCTCCAGGCGCAGCTCGACGCGGTGCACCGAGGGAGACAGGACCTTGGTGAGCTCGCCGGGCGTCTTGCCGACGTACTGGCCGTCGATGTAGACGCCGCCGCCGACCAGGGCGCTCTTGAGGGCGAGGGTGCCGCTCTGGCTGGCGACCTCGCGGTCGACCTCCTCGACGCGGACGTTGAAGACGAAGGTCTGCGCCCCGGTCTCGTCGACGGCGGAGAGGCGGATGGCCTCGTCGAACTGGCGCTGCCCGATGCCGGTGGCCTGGACGATGAAGCGGGCCTTGCCCGAGGGCAGCTCCCCCCTCCAGCGCCCCTTGGCCAGGGTGCGCTTGACCCCATCCTCGGAGACGTAGACGATCTCGGCGTTCTCGGGCCGGGCCTCGATCGACACCGGCACCTTCTGGCGCGAGAGCGAGATCTCCAGCTTCTGCTCCCCGGCGTCCTTGGTCAGCGGCTTGATGACGACCTCGCGCTCGACGGGCTCAAAAAAGTCCTTCTCGATCCATATCTTATGGCGACCGGGGAAGAGGCTCAGCTGATAGGGGGTCTGGCCCTGGCCGCCCCACTCCTTGTCGTTGATGTAGACGGTCGCGCCGGGCGGGTCGGTGAAGACGGCGTAGGGGACGTCGAGGAAGACCGGGCCGTTGAAGTCCATGCCGACGACCTTGCGCGGCATCGCGGAGGTCCGCCCTGGCGTGGCCATGAAGATCGCGTCGGAGACCTGCGAGCTGGCGCTCAAGACCATCTGGCGGTGGACCATGGGGCGCAGGATCACGAGCTGCTCGCGCACCTCCTCGGCGGCCTCGGGCGACGAGGCGGCGTACTTGTCGAGGTACTCCAGGGACTCGGCCAGCTTGCCCATCCGATCGTAGGCGCTGGCGATGAACTGGAGCAGCTTGGGGATCTCGCGCAGCGCGTAGGCCTTCTGGAAGCTGTCGATGGCCGCCGGCCAGTCGCTCCGATCAAAGGCGCGGCGCCCCTCGATGTAGAAGGCCTTGGAGGCCTCCGTCTTGTCCTCGCCCTCCTGCGCCGCCGCCGCCGAGGGCCAGATCGCCCCTGACGCCGCCGCACTGAGCGCCAGGGCGCCCGCCAAAACCAGAACCAGCACTCTGATGTCTCTCACCGTCCCTGCCATGCGCCCTCGGGTCTGTCCATCCGGGCCCTCAAGGTGGCCTCCCGAAAGCCTAACACAGCCGGCCACCTGGCCGCTAGCGACCGCCGAGGCCCTGTGCTATCTTCTTCCATCGAGAGATGTTGAGGAGCCCTCAACCGCAGGAAGAAAGCGCGTGTCTTCCGTCCACCACCCCTCTTCCCAAGATCGCGAAGGCCAGGAGCGCGCCGACGAGGAGCGCTCCGGGACTCCGCTGCCCTCGGCGGGGGCCGTCGCCCGCACCGCGCTGGGCATGGCGAGGGCCGGGGAGCCCAACCAGGCCGTCCGGGTGTTGAGGCAGCGGCTTGAGCGCGGCGCGCTGTCGGCCGGGGAGGTGGCCGAGCTGCGGCTGGTGCTGGCGCGGGTGCTGCTGGACGCCGACCGGGCCAAGGCCGCCGTGGCGGAGCTGGTCGAGGTCCTCAAGATAGACGCCCACCGCCCCGACGCGCTGCTCCTGCTGGCCGAGTCCCTGATCGTCTGCGACGAGGGCGACAAGGCCCGCGACATCCTCGACAAGGCCCGCAGCTCCGGTGCCGACTCGGGCCGCGTCGATCAGCTCCGCCTCCGGCTCGACGGCAAGCCCTGGAGCCCAAACCCCGACGACAGCCTGTCGGTGCTCATCAGCGACGACGACCATCGGCCCGCGCGCGACCCCTTCGCCTCCACCGACAAGATCCTCAAGCACAGGCCGCTGGCCTTCGCCGACGACGAGCTGACCATGCCCTGGGTCGGCGGCCGCAAGGGCGAACTGGACGAGAAGACCCACCGCGCCTTCTACGAGCCCGCCCTGCTGGCCGACGACGAGATGGGCGAGGGCTGGGACTTCACCGACCCGTCGCGCGTCGACCCGGAGCTTGGCCTGGAGACCGCCCCGCGGCAGGACAAGGATCCCAGGGACTCGACCTGGGAGGATCCGACGACGAGCCGGGCCGTCCCCGAGCACCTGTCCACGTCCCCGAGGGCGTGGTCCATCGGCGATCCCGGCCGCGCCGCCACGAGCCCCGCCCAGCCGCCGCCGCTGCGCTTTGACGAGGACACCGTCACCGGCTCCTTCGACCGCATCAGCGGCGAGGTCCTCAAGGGCCTCGACGAGGAGGTCCGGCGTCACCTCTCCAGCCTGCGCTCCGGGCCGACCCCGATCCTCAAGAAGCCTGCGGCCATGGCGCCCGCCGAGGCGCCCGCCGAGGACCCCTTCTGGGCGCCGACCCCGCGCGCCGCGAACCTGCCCCCGCTCGGGCTGACGCCGCCCATCCAGTCCGAGGAGACCGCCCCGGCCCGATCGCTCAGCGGCCCCGTCCCGGCCCTCGGGCCGCCGCGCGCGCCGCCCCCGCAGCCGGCCCTGGCCCAGGCGC
>SYOX01000087.1 GCA_005804885.1 Pseudomonadota bacterium | reverse complement strand
TGGTCTTGAAGATGCGCCAGCCGCCGGACATCGTCCCGAGGGCCATGGCGAGGTGACAGACGAGGACGACCCAGAGGAAGGGTTCGGTCTGGTCGGCGGACTGGAGGCCGGAGGTGATCAGGAGGGCGGTGATGATGCCCATGGACGTCTGGGCGGCGTTGCCGCCGGGGCCGAGGGAGTAGAGGGCGGCGGCGACGAGCTGACCGCGGCGGAAGATGCTATCGACGGTGTGGGGGGTGGCGTGGGCGAGCAGGCGCTTGATCAGGGCCATGATGATCCAGCCGATGAGGCCGCCGAGGACGGGGGCGACGACGATGAAGAGGGCGGCCTTGCCGAAGACGGAGGTGGTCAGGATGGAGGGATCGGGGACGTGGGCGAGCGCCGAGCCGGCGAAGGCGCCCATGAGGGCGTGAGAGGAGGATGAGGGGAGGCCCTTCCACCAGGTCAGGAGGTTCCAGGTGATGGCGCCGATCAGGGCGGCGAAGATGACGTTCTGGGTGACGGCCTCGGCCGCGACGCCCTTGGCGATGGCGTTGGAGACGTGCGCGGGGTAGACGAGGAAGGCGATGAAGTTGAAGAAGGCGGCCCAGAGGACGGCGGCGCGCGGAGAGAGGACGCGCGTCGAGACGACGGTGGCGATGGAGTTGGCCGCGTCGTGAAAGCCATTGATGGCGTCGAAGAGGAGCGCGGCGCAGAGGACGATGATCAGATAGGTGGTCCACATGGCGTCAGCCCATCCCTTCGTGTTCAGGAGTGTTCAAGGACGATCCCTTCGATGATGTCGGCGACGTTCTCGATGCTGTCGTGGACGGCTTCGAGGGCGTCGAAGATGTCGCGCCACTTCATGGCCAGGATCGGGTCGGTGGCCTCCTTGAAGAGTCGCGCGACGGCCTCGCGGTAGACCCGGTCGGCCTGACTCTCGAGCTGGTTGAGCTGGCTGCACAGCTCCAGCGTGTGCGCGGACTCCTTCATGTTGGTGAGGTTGTCGATGGCGGGGCGGGCGATCTGGATGGAGCGGCGCATCAGCTCGACGACGGCGCGGGCCTCGGGGCGGATCTCAGTGATCTCGTAGAGGGAGAAGCGGACGGCGCAGGCGTCGACCTCATCGAGGACGGTATCGAGGCAGGTGATGAGGCCGTGGATGGCGTCGCGATCGAGGGGGGTGATCCAGGTCTTGTGGAGGGCCTGGACGACCTCGCGGGTGATCTTGTCGCCTTCGTGCTCGATGTCGTGGATGCGCTCATAGAGGATCGCCGCGTGCTCGGGGCCGCCCAGGAGCTCGGCCAGCAGAGCGACGGCGCGCTCGGTGCACTCGATGTGGGCGGAGAAGGATTCCCAGAAGAACTTGTCTCGGGTCAAGGCCATGTTGACACCTCGGTTCAATCAAACACTTCGCTCGAAAGGCTGATGGGCTCAGACCGGCCAGAGCGGGCATATCCTACCCATTGTTGCGTCGAGGACAACACATTCCTGTCGCATCACGAAGTTGTCACAAGGGCCGGAGGTGACGGGCTCGGTGGTCGAGGCGAGGTCACACGGATGTCACACTGGAGGGGTTCAGCGGCGTAGGGGATGGCGCGCCTCGGAAGGCCGGGCGTCGCCCAGGGTCTGGCGATCGCCTTGAGGCACGCCGCGCCGGAGTGAAGATCCGCGCCCTGGCGCGCAGGGCGGCGTCACGGGCCGGCGATCGCCTTGAGGCTGTCGGCCTCGGCGGGCGCGAGTTCGAGGGCGCGGTCGAGGTGAAGGGCTGCCGCCTGTGGGTCGGTGGATCGCAGGAGGCGGGCCAGGTGCGCGTGGATCTGGGGGTCGTCGCCGTAGGTCTTGAGGAAGAGGCGCAGGCGGTCGGCGGCGGCGGCGGGGTCGCCGTTCATCTCTTCGAGGAAGGCGGCCAGGATGTAGCGGTGCGGGGGGCCGCCGAAGGTGAAGGCGGAGGCGAGCACCTCGCGGGCCTCCTGGGCGCGGCCGAGCTCGGCCAGGGTCATGGCGAGGCAGTCGCGCTGCTCGGGGCGGGCGGGTTCGAGCTCGACGGCGCGGCGGCAGAGGCGCTCGGCGGCGGGGAGATCGCCGGCGCCGAGGTGGACGCGGCCGAGGTTGACGAGCATGGAGGGGTTGGAGTCGTCTTCGGCCAGGGCCACGGCGGTCAGGGCCTTCCCGCGCTCGATATTGCCATGTTCGAAGTGAAGGACGGCCAGCGAGGCGTTCCACCAGGCCATGTTCCCCTGGCGCTCGCGGGGCAGCCCGAGGACGAAGCTCGCGGCCAGCGCGATCAGGGCGACGAGGGCGCCGGCGACGAGCCGCCCTCGCCGATCCGATCGCCATTGCCGAATAAAAACAATGAGATAGGACGAGGCCATGATGATGAGAAAGGGGGCCATGGGGACACGGTATCGGGAGCGGACGAAGAAGATCAGCAAGGTGGCGGCGTAGGTCAGGGCGAGGATGAGGACGGGCATATGGTCGCGCCAGCGGCCCCGGAGGGTGAGCAGGGAGGCGATGGCGAGCGCGATGACGAGGGGCCAGCCGGGCAGCGGTAGGGCGAGGTAGGGGGAGGCGCGCTCGTGGAAGCGGAGGCCGTAGTTGTCGCCAAGCTCGTAGGACTCGACGACGCGGGCGGACTTGTGCAGGAGCCGCCGAGCGGTGGTCAGGGGTTCATCGAGGGAGAAGCGGACGGCCTCCTTGCGCCAGAAGGTCGAGGCCTCGGCGTCGGTCAGGGGGGTGCCGGAGCGGCGTGAGGCTTCGGCCTGGAAGTCGAGGGCCTCGTAGAGGGGGTTGGGTCTGACAAAGGGCAGGTGGGTGTACTCGCCCAGGGGGCTGTAGGGGTTGTTGCCGAGGTAGAGGACGGCGCCGCTGTTGGCGTTGGAGAAGACCCATTGGCCGCTGACGGCGTGGTTGCGGGCGCCGACGAGGCCGATGAGGGCGGCGAAGCCGAGGGCGAAGGCGGCCATGAGCAGGATCGGGGTCTTGAGGGTGGCCTGTTGCCAGTCGGGGTTGGGATCGCCGCGGCGCATGAGCCAGCGGGCGGGGATCCAGCCCAGGAGCAAGGGCACGGCGAGGTAGAAGTTGCCGCGGAAGAGGCCGACGAGGGCGGCCGTGAAGCCGGCGGCGAGCATCCAGGCCAGGGCGGCCCGCCGCCTGGGGGCTTCGAGGGCGCGCAGCGTGAAGTCGAGGAGGATCAGGGAGGTCAGGATCGTAAACTCGGCCTTGAGCAGGAGGGCGTCGTAGTAGATCATGGGCTTGTAGAGGGCCAGGATCCAGGCGGCGACGACGCCGACCCAGGGTCCGCCGGCGGGGTCGGCGCGCCGCCCGATGCTGCCGACCAGCAGGATGCCGACGCCGGCGGCCATGGCCTGGACGAGCGCCACGTTGATCCAGCTGACGCCGGTCACGGCGTAGATCAGCGCCACGATGTAGGGGTAGGCGGGCGACTGAAAGAAGACCTCCTTGCCGACGGGGTCGCTCAGGATGTCCACGGCCCAGTCGTGGTAGCTGCGCGCGTCCATGACGGGGGCCAGCAGCAGCGGGTCCTCGGAGACCATGGACCACAGGTGTAGCGCGCGGAGCATGACCCCGATCGCGGCCGCGACCAGGATCCATCCCCAGGGTGAGTTGATCTTCCAGGATGTGCTCAAGCCAGGCGCCTCCTGAAGCCAAGGAGACTCGATCTGCTCTGCGACTGCAAGCCCATTCGACGCCGTGATCGACCGGCGGCGGGGCGCTGCGGGGTCTTGAGAAAGAGTCGACCTCGCCGGGCGGATCTGCTAGAGTTCTAGCAGGTTTGAGGGACCGAGGCAGGCCCGGTGACCGACGGAGGTCAAGCCAACCACCGTTCCAGGTTCGGCCTCGCCATGGCGACTCGCCGCCCCGCGCCCCTGAACACCGACCGCAGATCCCCGCGAACGACGCCCCCGGAGAGCCCTCCATGAACGATGCGCTGAACATCGCCATCTTCGCAGACTTTGAAAACATCGCCATCGGCGCCCGAGACGCCCACTTCCCCCAGTTCGAGATCGACCTGGTCCTTGAGCGCCTGCTGGACAAGGGCAAGGTGCTCAGCAAGAAGGCCTACGCCGACTGGGAGCGCTACAGGATCTACTGCAAGGCCATGCACGAGGCCGGCTTTGAGCTGTGCGAGGTCCCCCACGTCTCCTACTCGGGCAAGAACTCGGCCGACATCCACATGGTCGTCGACGCCCTCGACCTGTGCTACACGCGCCCGCACATCGACACCTTCGTCGTCCTGTCTGGCGACAGCGACTTCTCCCCGCTGGTCCACAAGCTGCGGCTGAACGACAAGATCGTCATCGGCGTCGGGGTCAAGAACTCGTCGAGCAACCTCCTGATCGAGAGCTGCGACGAGTTCATCTATTACGACGACCTGGTGCGGCGCCGGAAGGGCAGCAGCCGCAAGAAGAGCTCCAGGCGAGGGGGCCGGGGCAGAAACGGCAGAATGCAGATCGACATGGGTGTGGTGGACCTCGACGACGATGACGACGACGACGACGCTGACATCGTCGCGCCGGCCGCCCAGCCTTCGGCCCAGCAGGCGGCTGCGGCCGCGCCGCGGAGCCAGCGGGGCGCCCCCGTCGAGGAGGAGCCGATCCTGAAGTTCGGCAACAAGGAGGAGGCCCTCGATTACGTCCTGGAAATCGCCGAGGCGCTCTTCCAGGAGCGCGACGGCAACCTCTGGGGCTCGATGATCAAGCAGACCCTCAAGCGCAGGCGCCCGAACTTCGACGAGACCTACTACGGCTACCGGACCTTCACCGAGCTTTTGATGGACGGCCAGGTCCGCGGCCTGCTCGAACTCCAGAAGGACGAGAAGTCCGGCGGCTTCCTCATCGTCGGCTTCGGCCCCAACGCCTGATCCTCGCCCCAGGCCTGCCGCCCGACGCCCGGTCCTCGCGCCTGCCGACGCCCCGACGCCCCAACGCCCGATCCTCACCCCTGCCGCCCGACGTCCGATCCTCACCCCTGCCGACGCCCCGACGCCCGATCCTCGCCCCGGCCAACGCCCCGACGCCCGATCCTCGCGCCCAGGCCAGCCGCCAGGCCCGCCGCGCCGCGACCACGCCCGCCGCTAAGCCCGCCGCGACCACGCCCACGCCGTCCCCAGGATGTTCGGCATCGCGCTGTACCTCGCCCTCCACCCCAGCGACTGCCACGCCTGATCGGCGTCGGCCACCAGCGTGGCCGGATCGCCAGGCCGCCGCGCCGCGATCTTGTACGGGATCTGCTGCCCCGTGACCTGCCGCGCCGCGCGGATGATCTCCCGCAGGCTCACGCCCTGCCCCGTCCCCAGGTTGAAGGCCCGCGACTCGCCGCCCGCCATCAGATACTCCACCCCCCGCAAGTGCGCCTCGGCCAGATCCATCGTGTGGATGTAATCCCTCACGCACGTCCCGTCCGTCGTCGGGTAGTCTCCGCCAAAGCACTGCACGGGCTCGACATTTTGACCCGACGCCATCGCCTGCGCCACCTTGAGCACGTTCGGGATGATGTGCGACTCAGGCTCATGCGCCTCGCCGGTCCTCCCCTTGGAGTCGGCCCCCCCCGCGTTGAAGTAGCGAAAGGCCAGCCACTTCGCCCCCCCGGCCGCGCACGCGTCGGCCAGCACCTGCTCGGCCGCCAGCTTCGAACGCCCATAGGGGTTGATCGGCACCCGCGGCGCCTGCTCCGGGATCGGGATTTGCGCCGGCTCGCCATAGACCGCCGCCGAGGACGAGAACACGATCGCCTTGACGCCGTTGGCCGCCGCCGCCCCCGCCAGCTCCGCCGTCCCACCCACGTTCACCGACCAGTAGCGCCCCGGGTGCGCCATCGACTCAGCCACCAGCGCCAGCGCCGCGCAATGGATCACCGCCTTGACCCCGAAGTCCTCGAAGCAACGCCCCAGCGCCTTCCCATTGCGCACGTCGCCGATGATCACCGGCACGCTGGGCGGCAAGAACTCCCTGTGCCCCGTCGACAGATCGTCGTAGACCACCACCGGCATCTGGCGATCATGCAACGCCCACACCGTCTGGCTGCCCACATAACCCGCCCCGCCCGTCACACAAATATGCGCTCTCATCATCCCCCACGATCCGCGTCCAACCAGCCCTGATCAACGCACCCCGACGATAACACCAACCCGCACCCCTTGAGAACCGCCAACCCGCACCCCACCGCCTTGACGCCGCCCACTCCCCTTCGCCTAATATCGCCACGGAGACCCACCCGCTGCGCCACACGCCGAGGAGCCCATGCCCCCCGATCCCCCCCGCAAGCCCTCCACCTCCGACCGGCTCGCGCTCGCGCTGCTGATCGTCGCCGTCCTCGTCCTCTTCGGCCGGATCGTCAACCACCCCTTCGTCGTCTACGACGACGTCAAGTACATCCTGACCAACCCCCTCGTCGTCAACCCCGCCTCCGCCACCCCCCTCGACTGGCTCCTGACACCCTCGACCGGCTACATCATCCCCGTCACCGTCGCCATCGAGGCCCTCCTCTACGCGCTCGGCGGCGGCGCCCCCTGGGCCTTCCACGCCGCCTCCCTCACCCTCCACACCCTCACGACCGCCGGCCTCTTCGGCTTCGCCCGACGCCTCGGCGCCAGCACCCACGCCGCCGCCCTCTCCACCCTGGCCTTCGCGCTCCACCCCGTCGTCGTCGAGCCCGTCTCCTGGGCCACCGGCATCAAGGACCTCATCATGGCACCCCTGGCCCTCGCCGCCACCTGGTGCTTCTTCGAAGCCTCCCTCCCTCCCTCACCCCACCCCGACCCCACCCACCCTCGCCACCCTCAACCCCCCACCCCCCTCTCCCCTCCCACCTCCCCCGACCCCACCACGCCACGCACGCCCACAGCGCGCCCCCACCTCCTCGTCGCCGCGCTCACCCTCGCCACGCTCGCCGCCCTCTCCAAGCCCACCGCCGTCCTCATCGCCGCCGCCTGGCTCGCCGCCCTCGCCGCCACACGCCCCCCCTCCCCCACCACACGCCCCGCCCTCATCACCGCCTCCCTCACCCTCGCCATCGGCTCCGCCCTCGCCCTCATGAGCCGCTTCTCACACGACACCCTCCTCGTCGCTGACCTCGACCAGGCCGCCCAAGGACACTTCCAACCCCTCCTCGCGCTCGGACACCAGCTCCACCACCTCGCCTGGCCCGACCACCTCCACCCCATCTACCGCATCGACCGCACCCTCGCCTTCTCCGACTGGCACACCTGGCTCGGCGCCGCCGCGCTCCTCGCCTTCTCCGCGCTCACCCTCTCCGCACGCCGCTCACCCCCCCTCGCCTTGACCCTCATACTGGCCGCCGCCTCCTTCCTCCCCGTCAGCAACATCCTCCCCTTCCCCCGCTTCATGGCCGACAGCTACCTCTACCTCCCCCTGGCCTCCCTCTCCCTCGCCGCCTCCATCTCCCTCACGCGCCTCCTCCCACACGACCAGCCCCTCACCCGCCACTCCTCCAAGGCCGCCGCCCTCGTCTCCCTCGCGATCATCGCCGCCCTCGCGCTCCGCGCCCACCCCCAGGTCAACCGCTGGACCGGCGGCGCCGCCCTCTGGCAACCCCTCATCGACCAACACCCCGACTGGCCCTACGCTCACTCCACACTCGCACAGGAACTCCACACCCTCCGCAAGGACAGCCACACCGCCTCGCGACACTTCCACGACAGCTTCAAGGTCGGCTACGACCCCGACGCCCTCATCAACTACGGCGTCGCCCTCGCACGCATCAACCGCCTCGACGACGCCGAATGCGTCATGGTCGAAGCCACCCACCACGCCCCACAGACCGCCACCGCTCGCCGTAACCTCGCGATCTTCCTCGCAGATCACCCCGACCGCCCCCCCACATACCCCCAACACGCCACCACGCTCATCCACGACTTCCACCGCGACGCCTCCGCCGGCCTCACCCCCTGGCCACCCGCCCTCCTCCAAGGACTCGCCACCCAGGCCAGCCGCCTCCCACCCTCCCCCAACCCCCCCGACCCCTGGCCCCAGCACAACTGCGACCCCCTCCGCTAACCCGCCCAGGGACGAATGGCGCGTCGGGATCGTTGACGGACACGTCGATCGTGGCGGGTGGACGTTGTTGACGGGCACAGCGATCCCAACGGCCTCCAACGGGTGGATACGCGGTCCCTCCGGAGACCGACGGGTTGAGGGACAAGACCCTGTCGGGTTGCCTTCGATGGGGGACACGCGGTCCTCTCGGGGACCCCCAGGCTCGCGCCTGGGGCTACAATTTGTCCCGAGACGCCCCTGCGGGGCTCTCGGCGGGGTGTCAACCTTCCAGCGTCGTGCCCCAGACAACAACCGGCACACTCGACACGAGGTTTGGAGACGAGGGACACGACGCACGCAGGCCAACCCACTGCCGTCAGCCCCGCAGGGGCGTCCCTGGACAAATTGTAGCCCCAGGCGCGAGCCTGGGGGTCCCCGGAAGGACCGTGTGCCCGCCCAACAACGCCGACCCGTCATGATCGACGTGCCCACACAACGACGCCCACCCGTCGGGATCGACGTATCCAACCAACAACGCCGACCCGCCACGATCGACGTGTCCGTCAACGATGCCGACTCGCCGCTTCGCCGTGTCCGAACCGCGAGCGTCCCTCCCCCTTGTGAAACGAGGGGGAGGACAGGAGGGGGAGTGTGCGAGGGGGAGGACAGGAGGGGGAGTGTGCGAGGGGGAGGACAGGAGGGGGAGTTTTCAACCCTCGGTCGCCTCGGCCTGAATCAGCAACAGCTCCGCCGTCCCGGCAAACCGCCACCGCAACCCGCCAAAGGCCCGCGACAACGCCTCCCGACTGGCCTCGTCCTCACCCCCGCAAGCCCATCGGGGCGCGAGAACCTCAACCCCAAGCCCCCGATCCCCCTCCTTGATCTCCGCCGCCACCTCGCCAACAAGCTCGACCAGGCGCGTCGAGGGATCCCGCGAGTCCACCGGCCAGACCACCACCAGCGCCAGCGCCTGACCCGCCGCAACCCAGCATTGCGCCCCCCCCCGACGCTCAGGCGCCGGCAACCCCAGCCGCCGCGCCTCGATCCGCGCCACCTCGACAGGATCAAGCGCCTCCGTCAGACACGACGCCCCCCTCTCATCGACCGCCCCGACGACAACAGGGGCCCCATCGACGCCGCCCTCGACGGCCTCGCCAGCGATCTCCTCGGCTTCGGCCGCATCAAGGGCGTCAAGGGCGGCGTCGACCGCCTTGAAAAAGAGGCCGCCCCCGAAGCTGGACAGCCGCTCGTGGCCGCCGCGCCAGCAAGAGACGACCAGCACGCCGCCGGGCACCTCAAGTATGTGCCGCCACCAGTCCTTGAAACCCTCGGCGAAGCCCCTCGCGAAGGGCGAGCATTCCCACAGGAGCGCCTCGAAGCCCTCCACCAGAAACCAGGTGGCCCGATCGCGGAGGCGACCGAGGATGAAGGCCAGGAGGGCCCGGGCGTCGCGCTCGCCCAGGGGCGCGGGGGGAGGCTCGTAGACCGTGCCCTGGAAGTGGACGGGGGGGGGATCCTGGCGCGCGAGCAGGACCTTGACAGCGCCAAACTCGCCCTCTTCCAGCGCGGTGGCGACTCGAAAGGCCCCATCGGCGCTCAGATCGGTGTTGCGCGTGAACCACGGGCGGAGCGCCTGACCTGGGGGGACGGCGGCTCTGAGGGCGCGGAGCCAGCGAGGGCCGTCCTGGGAGAAGAGCGCCTCCAGGGCGCCGCGCGCGATGGAGCGGCGGTCTGCCAACAGCGCCTCGACGTCGAAGCGCAGGACAAGGTCCTCACCTTCAACCTCGGCGGCGGCGGCGTCGAAGTCGCGCCGAGCGGCCTCGGGCGTCGGGCCAAGGAGGACCGCGATCCGGGTCCCGCGTCTGGCGAGCGCGTCGGCGCGAAGGGCGGCGCGTCTGGGGAGGGCGTCCATGCTGAGGGCTCCGTGGGTCGGGCGCGAAACTCGACAACCCCCTGCTGAGCGGCTAGAACCGACCCCCAGGTGGGGTGGGACAACCACCGCGCGACACCTCCACGCAGGCAGAGGCCCCGATGAGGAAGGCCAGAATAGCACAGATCGTCCTGACGGCGGCGTTGACGGCGACCTTGACGGCGTCGTGCTCGTCGACCGAGGAGCCCTCCCGGGGCTCGAAGGACGGCTTTGAGCAGAGCGCAAGGCCGGTGATCACGCCCCCGGCGACAACCGACGTGGCCTCGAAGGCCGTCGAGGCCGACAAGGTCGAGGCGCCTGAGGGAGCGGCGCACGGAGGCGGGCTCGCACAGGGCGCAGAGGCCGGCACCGAGGGCGAGGGCGACGATACGGCGAGGCTCGACGCGGAGCGGGGCGAAGGTGACGCGGCCGGGGTGGGCGAGGGAGGGGGGGATGAGGGGCCCGCCCCGCTCAGGTGGGTGGATCTTGAGAACTCGGCGATGGTGATCCGCAAGGTGCCCGATACGAAGGCTGACGTGATCGGCACGGTCCGGCGAGGCTGGCCTTTCCCGATTTACGAGGTCAAGGACGGGCCGGGGTGCGACGAGGACTGGGCTCGGGTGGGCCCTGGGTGGGTGTGCAGCGAGAAGTTCGTGGAGGCCAGCGGCCCTGGCGCGCCTGTCGCGGCGCTGCCCTTTGAGTATGGGGTCGTCTACGAGGATACGGAGATCCACAGCGGTCCGCACAAGTACATGGGTACGGGAAAGATGCGCAAGCGCAAGTCCACCGTCACGATCGAGGAGACGACGGACCGCTGGGTGAAGACGTGGCCGGATCAGTGGTTGGACAAGCGCGTCGTCGGGCCTAGGATCGTGCGCACCTCGAAGCTGGAGGGTGTGGTGATCACCCCGCAGACGGAGCTGCCGCTGGCCTTCGTGAGGCGAAACTACACGACGGCCTACCCGGAGCCGGCGCTTTCCAAGGGTGACCGGCGAAAGGCGAAGGCGAAGGCCGTCGACGTGGGGCGCTTCACGCTCCACAAGGTCCTGGAGAGCCACCCGAAGGAGGGGCGCTTCGCCCAGTCGTTCAGGATCGAGGTCGGCTGGCTGGACAGCCACCAGGTCGGCCTCATCGAGCAGACGCCGCGACCGGACGACGTCGGCTCGGATGAGAAGTGGATCCTGATCGACCTGTCGGAGCAGACGGCGGTGGCCTATGAGGGCGACCGGATGGTGTACGCGACGCTGATCTCGACCGGAAAGGGGACCAACGGCCCTGAGAGCTTCACCCCGACGGGCAAGTACCGCATCAACAACAAGCTGCGGAGCGCTCGGATGGCGGGCGGCGAGGGCGACGGCTACCACTTCTTGAGCGACGTGCCGTGGGTGCAGTACTTCCACGGCGGCTACGCGATGCACGGCGTGTACTGGCACAACGCCTTCGGGTGGCCGACCAGCCAGGGCTGCGTCAACCTCACCGCCCACGACGCCCAGTGGTTCTTCGAATGGACCGGACCCGAGATGCCCGCCGGCTGGTACAGCTACAACCCCGATGAGCGCGGCACGACGATCGTCATCTCCAACTGACCGGCGCCAGATTATCCTTCAAGGACAATAGCTTACAGCACGTCGACGATCATCAGCGTCGGCGGCGATCCGGTGCGGAAGGGGATGACGCTGTTGCCGAGCCCAGGCGAGACGAGCATCGTGGCCTTGTCGCCCACCTCGTAGCGGCCGCGGACGAAGTCGCCGCTGCCGGGCGGGGTCCAGATGGCCCAGCCCAGGGGCGCGATCTGGCCGCCGTGGGTGTGTCCCGAGAGGATCAGGGCGGGATCGGGCCTGTGGGCGACGATGGCCTCGGCGCTGGCCGGGCAGTGGCTCAGGATGAGCGCGGGATCGTCGGGGCGCTCGGCCACGAGGGGCCACCTCGGCGAGCCGTCGAGCATGTCGTCGAGGCCGACGATGGAGACGACCGCGCCCTCCCAGGGCACCTCGACTCTGGCGTTGATCAGCAGTTCGAAGCCCGCGCGGGCGTGGGCGAGCGCCAGGGCGCGCAGGTCGACGCGGCCCCAGTGCTCCCAGTTGCCCAGGACGGCGAAGCGGCCAAGGGGGGCCTCCAGCCCGGACAGGAGCCCCTCGACGAGGCCGACGGAGCTGGCCTCCTCGATGAGATCGCCGACCGAGACGACCAGATCGCAGCCCTCGGCGTTGATCGCGGCCTTGAGGCGGTCGAGGTCGAAGGAGAAGCGCGGCGCATGCAGATCGGCCAGGAGGCCCAGGCGAAGGCGGCGCCTGAAGCCGAAGCGGTCGACCTGGAGCCGCTCGACGTGGAGGCAGTTGCCCTCGACCCCAAGCGCGCCCGAGGCCAGCGCGAGCCCACCGCCGGCCGCCCACTTCAGCAGTCGGCGGCGGGTCCACCCAGGCGCGCCGGGCGCGTCGGCGGCCACCTCAACGCCCCCCGGTGAGCGGCAGGCGGACCTCGAAGGTCGTCCCGCGGCCCACGACCGAACGGCAGGCGATCTCGCCGCCATGCTCCTCGACGATCTGATGGGTCAAGGGCAGGCCCAGGCCCGTGCCGGTGGCCTTGGTGCTGAAGAAGGGATCGAAGATCCGCTCGATGGCCTCGGCCGGGATCCCGCAGCCCGTGTCCGAGATCGTCAACCGCGCTCGCAGCGCCTCCCCTGAGTCGTCCAGATCCGTCCTCACGCTCAGGATCTTGGGCGCGCAGCCCTCCATCGCCTCGCGGGCATTGCGGACCAGGTTGAGCAGCGCCCGGCGGAGCTGCGCCTCGTCGATGAGCAGATCCGGCAGCCCGAAGCCCAGCTCCAGCTCGATGTCGACGCCGCTGCCCTCAAGCTCGTCGCGCTGGAAGTCGATCACGTCCTCGATCAGGGCGTTGAGATCGCTCGGCTCGGGGTTGGGGTCGGGCAGGCGGGCGAAGCGCAGGTAGTCCTCGGTCAGCGCCGTGAGGCGCTCGACCTCCGAGACGATGTTGCGCAGCGTCTCCTGGGGCTCGCTGTCCTCCGCGATGCCCCGCTCGACGAGCTCGTCGCCCATCAGCTCGGCGTTGAGGCGTATCGTCGACAGCGGGTTGCGCAGCTCGTGGGTGACCTTCGTGGCGATCTCCCCGATGGCCGCCAGCCGCTCGCTCTTGATCAGCGCCTCCTTGGTCCTCACCTTCTCCGTCACGTTGTCGCAGACCACCAGCGCGCCGCTGATCGACCGGTCCTGCCCCGCCCGCAGGGGCAGCAAGAGCAGATCGAAGAGCTCTCGCTCGCCCTGGATCGTGACCGCTACGGCCTCGTGCTGATGAATGCGGCCCTCCTTCATGATCCCCTGAAGCTCCCCCTCGCCGGCCTCGATGGCCTTGAGCGGCGGCAGCAACGCCGCCGGCTGGCCCACGATCGACCCCTCGGCCCGATCACCAAAGAGCAACTGCGCCCTCCGGTTCGCGCTGGTGATGTCCCCCTCCGGCCCGACGGCCACGATCGCGGTGTTGACCGAGTTGAGGATGTCCTCGGTGAAGTTGCGAAGCGCCGCGAGGCGCTCGTTGACCCCCGTCAGATCGCGGTTGGCCTGCTCCAGAGCGCCGGCCTGCTCGCGCAGCTCGGCGTCCCGATCCGCCAGCGTCGACACCATCGCGTTGAACTCCGCCGCCAACACCCCGATCTCGTCTCGGCTCCTGACCACCTCGACGGGCTGATACTCGCCCCCTGCGATCCGCTTGACGCCCTCGGTCAGGCTCCTCAAGGGCCGGATCGTGAAGTGGATCACGAGCATGATCCCGAAGCTGAGCGCCAACGCGATCAGCGACAGGGCCACCGCGCCGCCCAACGCGCGCTGCTCGCCGCGCTGCGCCCGCAACAGCGAGGTGTCGATCTCCTCGCGCACGACCTGCTGCGATGCCCGCAGCCGCGACTCAAAGCGCCTGGACATCCCCCCCAGATCGACCTGAAGCGCCGACGCATCCTCAAACCGACCCGCAAGCACCGCCTCCGTGAAGCGATCCGAGTTGCGCGTAAAGGCCTCGTTGAGGCTGCGCGTCTCCTTGATGTCGGCCCTCAACCCCTCCAGGAAGCTCCGATCGCGATCCGAGAGCGGCGAGTCGAGCATCCTGACCACGTGCTCCTCGGCCCGGCTGAGCTTGATGTCGATCTGCTCCGGGAAGTTGTAATGCTGACGGATGGCCGCCAGCGTCCGCTTGAGCGCCTCCCACTCGCGCTCGCCCAGCAGCACCGTGTAGGTGCGAAGATCGTTCTTGACGTCGCTCAGCACGAGGCTCAAGGGCACAAAGCCCCCGTTGATCAGCGCCACCTCCTCGTAGATGGCCCTCATCTGGAGCACGTTGAAGGTCAACACCCCGCCGAAGGTCAACAGCAGCGCCGTAAACGCCAGAAAGATCTTCGTCGCGATCGAAAGACGCATCGGCTGTCCACCCCTCCCTGCCCTGCCACACCCCGCTCGCCACCACGGCCCGAGCCTCCCGAGAGCCTACACCCCCAGGGCCAGATCCCAAAGGCGCCAGGTTTGTCCCCACGCGCTCTTCTGCTATGACTGAACAAGGGCGTGTCCGCCAGAAGGGCCAGGGCGGGCCTCGCCGACACCCCCCTTGCCCCCCGCACGGCGCCTCAAGGAGTCCTCGTGGCACTCAAAATCCCCACCTTGGCCCTCCACCTGATCCTCGCGAGCGCGGCGCTCTGCGCTTGCACCTCTCGCCCGGTCCCTGAAGCGCCGCCCGCGCAGGCCGACGCCCCGCCGCCGCAGGACCAGATCCCCCAGGCGCTCCAGCCCGACCTCCCCTCGCCGCCCCTCGCACCTGCGGCCATCGCCGACGTCGACGGGCTGCTGTCCCTCCTGGAGCAGGCCCAGGAGCACGCGATCCGAGGCGATGAGCTCCGCGCCCGCCTCTACTTCAAGCGAGCCCTCGATCTCGACCGGGCCAACAAGACCGCGCTCGTCGGCATGGCCGAGAGCTTCGAGCGAGAGCGAAACCTCCCCGACGCCGAAAAATTCTTCAAGAAGGCCCTCCTCCTCGATGAACGCGACGTCGAGCTGCTCTCGCTGCTGGCCTTGATGATGCGCGTCCAGGATCGCCGCGAGGAGGCGCTCGCCTTCAGCACCCGCCTCGTCAACGCCGCCCCCAACGACGCCAACGCCCTGGCCTTGCACGGCCTCCTCTCCCTCGAAGCCGATCAACTCGAAGAGGCCATCGCCCTCTTCCAGCGCACCCTGGCCATCGACCCGCGACAGCCAGAGGTCGCGAACAACCTCGCCAACGCCTACCGCCAGAACAACCAGCCCGACAAGGCCGAGCCCCTCTACCGCGAGATCCTGGCCGACACGCCCAGGAACCCTGACGTCCACTACAACCTCGGCGCCGCCCTCCAGGATCAGGGGCGCTACGAGGAGGCCGACGCCGCCTACGCCGAGGCCCTGCGCATCAACCCCGATCACGACGCCGCCGACGACGCCCTCGACGCCCTGCGCCGCTTCATGCGCCAGCGCTGATCCAAGGGCCACCCCAAGGAGCCTCCGCGCCCGGCTTGAACGCCGCCGAAGGACCGAGGATCGGAGGCGTCAACGCGGGCGTGGGGCCTTGCGGGAGAGCTTGCGCGCCGCCTTGGCCGCAGCCTCGCGCGCCCGAGCGTCGGGGTCAGCGGCGGCCATCTCCTCCAGCTTCGCCAGGGACGAGGCGTCCTCAAGGCGGCCCAGCGCCTCGGCCGCGTCGCGACGGATGAAGGGATCGGGGTTGGACAGCGCGAAGCGCAGGGGCATCAGCGCCTTCTTGTCGCCGAGGGCGCCGAGCGCGACGGCGACGTAATCTCGGAACATCGGCTCCTTGCCCAGCGCCTCGATCTCCGCTCGCCCGGAGTCATCCCCCAGGCGCCCCAGCGCCAGGGCCACGAAGGGCGCGATGTCCGCGTTGGACAGCAGGGGCTTGATGGCCTCGACGGCGCCCCGGTCCTGAACGTTGGCCAGCGCCGTGGCGGCCTTGGCCGCGAGGATCGCGTCTCCCTTGAGATCGAGGAAGCTTCGAAGGGGCCCTGTCTGGCCCAGGGCCGCCAGCGCCGTGGCCACCTGCACCTTGAAGACCCCGGGCGCCTCGGCGTCGGCCCAGGCGGCGTTGAGCGCCTCGACGGCGCGCGCGTCGGCGATTTCGCCGAGCACCCAGGCCGCGCCAGAGCGCGCGGGCCACGAGCGGCCCTTGTCCCCGAGGGCCGCGATGAGGTGCGGGAGGGCGTCGGCGCCGAGCTTGACCAGCGAGGTCATCGCGGCTTGCTGGGCCTCGGGCGCGTCGTCCTTCTCCAGCGCCGCGAGCCGCGCGTCGATCTCGGCGGCCTCGACGCCCTGGGCGCGGGCTGGGGCGAGCGCGTTGAGCGACAAGACAAGGGCGATGATGAGCGCGGGGATCTGTCTCATGGCCTTCCCTCGGCCTCAAGGTGGCGCAGGTTCAGGAGATTTCGGCAAATCAGGGCGCGCAGGGGCGTCGCGTCCACTCAAGCAAGACGCGCGCGCGGGGCATTCTTGTCAGCGGGGGGGTGAAAAACTCACTCCTCGGCGCTGAAGACGCCGACGGCCTGGAGGCGCTTCTCAAGGCGATCGCGCTCGGCGACGGCCTCGGCAAGCGCGATCTGGAGTTGATCGTTCTCTTGCTGGAGGTCGGTGTCGCCTTTGGGGACGCCGTTGCTGGCGTGGGCGCTGGTGATCTGCTCGATCTCCATCAAGAGGTCGGAGTTGCTGCGGCGCTCCTCCTCCAGAAGCTCCTGAAGGTCCTGGATCTCTTCGCGCAGGCGCTCGACGTCGGCCTCGCCGTCGTGGATGGGGGCGTCCTGGAGTTGGGAGATGATGGAGGAGAGGTGATCGCGCTCGGCCTCCATCTCGGCGACGCGCTCGGCGAGCTGATCGCGCTCGGCCCTCCCGGCGTCGAACTGGGCCTGGAGTTCGGCGAGGGCGTCTTGATCGGCGTTGGCGCCGGCGGCCTCGGCGGCGAGGCGGGCGGCCTCGGTCTTGAGGTCGGCGGAGGCCCTTTCGGCCTCGGCGAGCTCTTTGCGCAGGGCGTCGCGCTCGGCGGTGATGTTCTGGAGCTTCTCCTGGGTTTCGAAGAGCTCCTGGGTCTGATCGCCGATCGTGCCGCCTTCGCTCTTGAGCTGCTTGACCTCCTTGTTGAGGCGGTTGTTCTCGGAGACGAGGCCGCGGATGTGGCCGGAGAGCTCCTCGAAGATGGCCTTGTTCTTGTCGATCTTGCCCTGGAGCAGCTCCAGCTCGGCGTCGGCGCTCTTCTTTTCGGCCTGGAGGCTCTCGTTCTCGCGGTAGAAGGCGTCGCGGCCGAGCCGGAACTCCTCGCGCTCGCTCTGGTAGCGCTCCTTGAGGTGGTTGGCCTTGTCGAGGTCTCTGCGGGCCTGATCGAGATCTTTGCGGCTCTGATCCAGCTCGCCCTGGAGGTTGTCGCCGTGGGAGGCCAGGGTGTCGCGCTCCTGGTGGATGGCGTCGAGGGCGGCCTGGAGGTCGGCGATCTGGCCTCGGAGGTCGGCGACGAGCTCGTGCGTGGGGGCGTCGCCGAGGTTGTGGCGCAGGGCGTCGCGCTCGTTGGAGAGGTTGTCGCGCTCGAGGGTCAGCGCGCCGATGTGCTGGGAGAGCTCATCGACCTCGTTGTGGCGGGCCGCCAGCTGGTTGTCGCGGTCTTCGATCTCGGCCTGGAGCTGGGCGAGGGTCTCATCGAGCTCCTGGTTGCGGATCCCGATCGCGTCGTGGCTCTGTCGCAGCTCGCTGACCTGCTGGAGGGCCTCTCCGAGGTCGCCCTGGAGCTGGCCGATGTCGCCCTGGGCCTGCTCGAGGCCCACGTCGCGCTCGGTGATGGCGTTCTCGAGGTCTTCGCGCAGCGCGGTCAGGGACTCGCGATCGGCCTGGGCCTGGGCGAGGTCCTGGCGCAGCTGGGCGACCTCATCGAAGTCCGGGGCGTCTTCGAGCTTGCGCTTCAGATCGCTGATCTGGCGCATGAGGTTGCGGCGCTCGTCGTGGAGGCGCTCGCGGTCCTTGCGCAGCTTCTCGAGCTGGAGCTTGCTGTCGCCGTCGGCGCCGATGACGCGGATGTTGTCGAGCTCCTGGGCGAGCTGCTCGCGCTCGCGGCGCAGCTCCTCGATCTCGGCGCCGTTGGCCTCGCGCAGGAGCCCTTCGAGCTCTGCGGCGCGGGCCTCGGCCTCGACCTTGGCGCGGCGCGAGCCTTCGAGTTCGGCGCGCAGCATGTCCATCTCCGAGTGCGAGCCCATGCCGCTGAAGGAGGGGATGGGCGGCGAGGAAGGCGGCGCGGGCGGGATGTTCATCGCCGGCGGGGGCGGCGCCTGGGTCTCGTCGGCGGGGAGGACGGGCATGATCAGGGAGGATGAGTCGTCGTCGTAGTCCTCATCGTCGAGGGCCAGCGAGTTGGCCTGGGAGCTGCCGAGGCCGAGGCCGACGTTGGAGGGCGACGAGCTGGAGGCTTGATCGCCCCAGCCGCCGGGCACGGTGGGTCGACGGGGCTCGCGCAGCTCGGGGGTGGACAAGGCCGCCGGGGGTCCGGGGGGCGGCGCCAGGGGGCGCACGTTCCCGCTGGTGTCCTGCCCTCCGAGCGGCGGCGGTGAGAGCGGGCTCGGGGGCGGCGCCAGGGGGCGCGACGGGTTCATCGGGGGGATGGGCGGCGCGGACATCAACGGCGCCATGGGCGGAGCCATCGGCGGCGCCATCGGCGGCGCTGGCATCGACGGCGCCATCGGCGAGGAGGCCGAAGGCCCCACGCCGACGTCATCGCCGAACTCAAGGGGGAAGCCGCCGCAGCGGATTCGGTCGCCGCTGTTGAGCACCTGGCTGCGGATCTTCTTGCCGTTGACGAAGGAGCCGTTCGAGCTGCTCAGATCAAAGATCGTGCAGCGACCCCCTTCAAACAGGATCTTGGCGTGAGAGCGCGAGATCGACGGGTTGTTGATCCGGATCACGTTGCCGGGGTTGCGCCCGATCGTAATCTCCGGAAACGCCTCGCTGATCTCGACGGTCATCTCCTTGCCCGTCGGATCCTGAAACTTGAGCTTAGGCACCGCCTTCCTCCAAGGTTCCCTTCGTCGACTCATCACCCTGTGGCCGGTGCATCCTGCCACCACATCGCCAAGGCGCCAAGATTCTATACCACACCCGTTGCCCTCAGGGGAACCGATCATGGCAGGATCACCACCGCGCTCGACAGACCGATATTATTGGATCTGCCAGGGGATTGGGGCACACTCGGGCGCGAAAGCAGACCGTGGAGAGGGCCCTTGACCGCTGGCTTGCCGAAGACGATCACGATTGGGGGGGGGAAAGGGGGCGCCGGCCGCAGCACCGTGGCCCTCGGGCTGGCCCGCGCGCTGTGCCAGCGCGGCTGGAAGGTCCTCCTCGTTGACGCGGACACCGTCTGCCCCACCTCGCACCTGTGGCTGGGCATGAGCCACGCGACCCCGCCGAGGGGCTCCGGCATCGGCGATCCCAACTGCCCGCTGGCGCCCTTCGTCCGCCACACGCCCCTGCCCAACCTGGCCCTGCTGACCTTCGCCTTCGCGCGCGGCTACCCCTACGTCCGGCCCCGCCTCAACGCGCCCTCCATCATCGAGCGCCTCCTCGATCTGAACTTCGACACCTGCATCATCGACCTGCCCGCAGGCCACGATCCCGTCTGGGTCTCGCTCCTTGCCCTGAGCCAGTGCCCGATCCTGGTCACCACCGCCGACATCTCCGGGGTCGCCAACGCCACCCAGCACATCCGCGCCGCCCTCTTCCACGGCCTGGGCTTCCACCCCAGCTGCTACGACATCGAAGAGGAGCTCCTGATGCTCCTGCGCGATCAGGACCTCGAGATGTCTCAAGCCTCCCTTGAGCCCCCCTTCCTGTCCTCGCTCGGCCGCCGCGTCGTCCGCGAGACCCGAACGGCCATGACGCCCGCGCTGATCCTCAACAAGGTCCGCACCAACAACGGCGGCGCCTTGTCCAGCGCCCTGTCCATGGCCTGGGGCCGCCTCCTGAACGTCGCCCCCAGAGCCCTCGGGCAGATCCCCCTCGACAACGCCTATGCCCCGCTCGAAGGCGTCGCCGACCCCCCTCCTGGCAAACTGGAGGCCGCGCTGGCCGACATCGCGCGCGCCCTTGAGGACTACCCCGTCTTCCTCGACCGGCACCCGCGCCCCATCGCCGCCCCCAACTCCCCACACGGCCTCCTCGGGCTGACCCCCGCCGTCCCACACCCGGTCGTCAGCATGCGCCTCAAGGGCGCCCGCGAGCTCCTCACCGAGGACGCCCCCTTCCTGAGGGTCCTCCTGGACAGCCGCGGGCGCGACGAGCTCCTGGCCGCCATCGCCCGCGCCCAGGACGAGCTCTCGCCGCCCGATCCCTCCAGACCTCGCCTCCTGGACCCGGTCCACGCGCCCCCGCCCGCCGCCTCCGTCATCCCGCCGACGACGCCCGATCCCGGCCTCGCCGCGCCCGCCCAGCCGCCGCCGCTCCCCTCCACCGCGCCGCGCGCCCACACCCCCCTGACCGCGCTCCTGACCGACGCCAGCGCCCCGATCCCCGCGCCAGCCGAGGCGATCGGCGCCGAACCCGACGATTACACCGCCGACGCCCTCGTCGAGCTCGATCTCGATCCACCCGGCCCAACCCCTCGGCCTGAGCCGACCCCGAACCTGACCCCACCCGAGGAGGCCGACGCGCCGACCCCTCGATATACGCCCTTGAGCGCGCTCGGCACCTCCTCGACGGGATCGCCTGCGCCGGACGAGGCCACCCCGGACCTGCCCGCGACGGCCAGCGCCGGGGACTCCATCATCGAGATATTCGCCGACGACGACCCACCGGCGACCTCCATGGCCCCGCTGGCCGCCTCGGGCCCGGCGAAGTCCACGCCGACCAGCCCGGCCAGATCGGACTCGGCCGAGTCTCCAGGGCACTTCCTGCAGACCGTCCGACGCAACAGCGGCATGTCCACCCGCGAGCTGAGCCTTCGCACCAAGATCGGCATCAAGTACCTCCTGGCCATCGAGGCCGTCGACCGCCCCGCTCTGCCCAGGCCCGTCTACCTCCGTGGATACCTGCGCGAGATCGCCCAGGTCTTCAAGCTCGACGATACAGAGTTGATACGGCGTTACTTCAGTTACCTTGGCTATCCTTGACCTTGGCGTTATGGTGGACTGGCGACAGACCACGCATCAGGGAGCAGGTGTGGAAAAGATCGACAACATCAAGAAGGCCACTCAGCTGGCCCGAGCCATCGCCAGCGACATCTCCATCTACAACACCGACGCGATCGCCGAGGCGCTCAAGAACGACAACGTCTTTACCGCCATCGCCGACGAGCTGGCCGAGGGCCACACCCTCTTCCACTCGCGCGTCACCGCGGAGATCGCCCAGAACACCAACATCTTCGAAAAGGCCATCATCGACATCATCATCGCCGGCCGCGCCCACATCAACACCCCCATCTGGTAGATCCCTTGATCGCCCAAGGCGGCATTTTTGAGGTGTTCACCGTCGGCGACGACGACCAGGACGAGCGCCTGGACACCTTCCTGGCCGACCGCGACGAGGTCCCCATCAGCCGATCCCAGATCCGCAAGGCCATCGATCGCGGCGAGATCGTCGTCGGAGGGCTGCCCGCCTCCAAGGCCGGCCTGCGCCTTCGCACCGGCGACACCATCGAGTGCCGCATCACCAACCCCGACCGCCCCGACCTCAACCCCGAGGACATCCCCCTGGACATCCTCCACGAGGACGGCGACGTCCTCGTCCTGACCAAGCCCGCAGGGATGGTCGTCCACCCCGCCCCCGGCCACCCCAACGGCACCCTCGTCAACGCCCTGCTCCACCACTGCCAGGCCCTCTCCAGCCCCCTGCCCTTCGGCCAGCAGGGGCACCTGCGCCCAGGCATCGTCCACCGCCTCGACCGCGACACCAGCGGCGTGATGGTCGTGGCCCGCTCGGACCAGGCCATGCGCTCCCTCGGCGCGCAGTTCGCCGCCCACAGCATCGACCGCCAGTACCTCGGGCTCGTCGCCAACGCCCGCCGCCTCGACGACGCCGGCACCTTCTCCACCGGACACGGCCGCCACCCCGGCGACCGGCGGCGCTTCATCGGCCAGGGGCCACGCAGCGCCGTGACCCACTTCAAGGTCGTCGAGCGCTTCACCTCGGGGGCCGCCCTGGTCGCCTGCCGCCTTGAGACCGGCCGCACCCACCAGATCCGCGTCCACCTCTCCGAGGCCGGCGCCCCCATCCTGGCCGACGACATGTACGGCAGCGCCCTGAGCCAGACCCGCCACATCGACCGCCAGGCGCTCCACGCCGAGCTGCTCGGCTTCGACCTGCCCGACGGCCGACGCCTGCGCTTCGAAGCTCCCCCGCCCCCGGATTTTCAACACGCGCTGGACGTTCTACGATCGGGCCAGCCCCTCTGACCCGAGCCGACCCAAGACGCAGAGGCCGCATGAGCGACAAGGAGCCACAGGACGCCGATCAAGCCCCCTCACCCTCGGCCCGGCAGCGCTCCGCCCGCCAGCCAGACCCCGGCGCCGCACCCCCGAAGCCCCCCGCCGGCTTCGCCGCCTTCATGGGCGACATCCAGCGCCTGCGCGAGATCGCCGGCGTGCTCGCGCGCCACGGCTTCGCGCGCCTGATCCGCCGCGGCGGCCTCGAGAAGATCCTCGGCGACCGCTTCCCCTCCACCGAGGGCGACGACGCCTTCGATCCCGCCGACCCGCGCGGCACCTCCCGTCGCCTCCGCAAGGCCCTGGAGGAGCTCGGCGCCACCTTCATCAAGCTCGGGCAGATCCTCTCCACGCGCCCCGACCTGCTGCCCCAGGTCACCATCCGCGAGTTCGAAAAACTCCAGGACCGCGTCGAGCCGCTCGGCTTTGATCAGGTCCGCGCCCAGATCGAGCACGCCCTGGGCGGATCGCTCGAAGACCTCTTCGACGAGGTCAGCCCGACGCCGCTGGCCACCGCCAGCATCGGGCAGGTCCACCAGGCCCGCACCCTCCAGGGCCACAAGGTCGTCGTCAAGGTCCTGCGACCCGGCATCGCCGCCCAGATCCGCGCCGACCTCGACATCCTCTACTTCCTCAGCCGCGTCCTTCAGGCCACGATCGTCGAGACGGACATCTACAACGTCGCCGAGATCGTCGCCGAGTTCGACCGCGCCATCTCTCAGGAGATCGACTTCCTCAACGAAGCCCGCAACTTACGACGCTTCAAGGCGCTGCACGAGGGCAACCCCCACGTCATCATCCCCGAGGTCGTCGACGCCCTGTCCTGCCAGACCGTCCTGACGCTGGAGTTCATCGAGGGGCGCCGCATCTCCGACATCGAGCCCGGCGGCCCCGAGGCCCAGCGCCTCATCGGCCTGCTGCTCGATGAGGCCTATGAGCAGATCTTCATCCACGGGCTCTTCCACGCCGACCCGCACCCCGGCAACCTCCTGATCACCGATGAGGGCAAGATCGCGCTGCTGGACCTGGGCCTCGTCGGCCAGCTCTCGCGCGCCCAGCAGGACGATCTGGTCACCCTCGTGCTGACCTTGATCAACGGCGACATCGACGGCATCGCCCGCACGATCCTGCGCATGGGCCACCCGCAGGGGCGCGTCGACCTGAGCGCCCTCAAGCGGGAGATCGCCAGGCTGCGCGACCTGACCCTCAACCGCCACCTCGACGAGATCGACGTCAGCGCCTTCACCATGGACCTGATGGACGCGGCGCTGCGCTTCCGGATCAAGCTCAACAGCGAGTACTCGCTGCTGGTCAAGTCCACGGTCACCCTCGAAGGCGTCATGCGGCGCCTGCACCCCAAGCTCGATCTGACCACCGCCGCCCAGCCCATCGCCCGGCGCCTGTTGACGGACCGCTACAACTCCAAGCGCTTGATCCAGACCCTCTTCACCGGCGCCTTGAGCCTGTCGGGCTTCCTCAACGACGTGCCGGCGCAGCTCGATCAGGTCTTGATGGACCTGGAGTCGGGCACCGTCACCGTCAACGTCCGCAACCAGCAGGTCGATCGCCTCGGCGCCGACCTGTCCGCGATCGGCACCCGGCTCTTCCTCGGTCTGCTGAGCGCCGGGCTGATCGTCGGCGCCTCGGTCCTCTTCGCCTCGGCAGGCCAGGGGCTCGTCGGGCTGCCGCTCTTGACGATCGGCGCGGGGATCATGCTCGGCGCCGCCTGCCTCATCGCCTTCTGGGCGCTGGCGTGGCCGATGGTCCGCAAGCGCCTCGGCCCCGTCCGCCTCTCCCCCCTCATCGGCCTGATCAAGCGCCTCTTCTGATCGACCCACCAGGGGGCCCTGGGCGTCCCGCGCTCGCTTCCTCGCTCAGAACTGGAGGTCGGAGCTGAGCAGGGCGCCGCCCGAGGTCGGCAGCAGCCCCAGGCGCCAGGTCGGCGCGCCGGACTTGAAGATCCCTGGCGTGGTGATGATCGGACCCGAAGAGGTCCCCTCGGAGACGACCAGGTAGAGGCCCAGGCCAGCGACGAAGACCCCGCCGATGAGCAGGCCCGCGCCGAGCTCGATCCGCGCGTTGGAGTCGGCGCTCTGGATGCACCCGGAGGCGCCAGGCGAGGCCCTGCAGTCCTCGACCCCGCGAGTCTCCAGCATGAAGAGCCCGAGCCCGCCGGCGAAGGCGCCCGCGCCCAGGAGCGAGAAGCCGAGCACCTGGATCTCCGGCGCGAGGCCACCCACCTCGGGGCTCGCCGGGCCCTGATGCTTCGGGACGAAGGGCCGGCCCTGGAGCCGCTCGGGGGAGGCCCCCTGGCCCCCCTCGGCCTGCGCGACCGCGGGCGCAGCGAAGGCCAGCGCCAGCGCGCAGGCCAGCGCGGCTTGTCCTCGTCGGGTGTGTCGTTGCTCGGTGCCGATCATCGGGCGCCCTCCCCCTGCGAGTCTCACCCTAGCGCAGGGAGAGCGCAAGTTCCACCGCGTCCTTGGAGCGCGAGGCTGGGCGGCTTGCCAGCGCACCGCGCTTGCCTTAGACTCTGCGTGTTGGTGGGAGCAGGACGACGCGCCCGACCCGGAGCCCGGGTGACAGCGCCAAGCCTGTCAACTTCGGAACGCATGGCAAAGTCTGGAGAAAACCCCTTCCGGTCAGGACACACCGCTGCCCTCGACATCGACCAGCTCGAGAAGGATCAGGTCGATGACGGATGGCCCACCAAGCCCAAGAAGAGCAAGTGGGCCAGCAATGAATGGGGCGGCGGCGGCGAGGCCTGGCCCTCGGACTTTGGCGGCGGCAGCCCGGGAACGGCCGCGCTGGACATCTCTGGCCTGGACGGCCTCGAGGACGACGAGGGCTCATCCAGAGGCAGGGGCAAGGACAAGGACAAGGGCCGGCGCCTGGACCCCATCGACGAGGACGACTGGGGCGACCGCGACGATCGCCGCAAAGGCTCCAGCGGCAGCAAGCCCAGGCCCACGAGCGACTTTGCCGACTTCGGCGGCGCCTCCAACACCCTCTCCATAGACGTCGAGGAGATGGAACAGCGCGCCGAGCCCTTCAGCGTCAACCGCCGCGCCGAGCGCAGCGAGGACGCGCGCAACAAGCACACCCACGACGACCAGCGCGGCAAGCGCTCCTACGTCGGCGGCCAGGGCGACCCCGCCCGCCGCGACGAGAAGATCACGCGCGGCAAGGGCCGCTCCTACAACCCGCGCGGCGACGATCTCGACGACCTCGACGACATGGACCCGCCCGACAAGAAGGGCGACAACAACCTGATGCCCCACGAGCGGACCATGGCCATCCCCATGGACCAGATCGCCAAGGGCCCCCCGATGCCCAGGCCCGCTCCCTCCTCTCCCTTGCGCCCAAACTCCGTCATCGTCGAGGAGGACGACGAGCTCCACCGCACCGAGGCCCTCGATCTGGAGAGCCTGCGCCGCAAGCTCCCCGAGGTCAACGACCTCGCCCCCCACGAGCGCACGCAGGCCTTCGACCTCCAGGCCATCGAAGAGGACGAGGAGACCACCGAGCAGCCCCTCACCCCGCCCTCCTCCCCCATGCGCCGCATGACCTCGCCCTCGCCCTCCGTCACAGGCGGCAATGCCCGCACGACGGTCATCGATCAAAAAGACATCGAGAACATGCGCCTCAACGAGGCCGACTCCGGCGGCCGGCTGCTGATCTTCGTCCCCGGCACCGCGGCCGTCCTCTTTGACCTGCGACCGGGCGTCACCAACGTCGGCCGAGAGCGGACCAACCACCTCGTCCTCTCCGACCCCTTCTCCAGCCGCAAGCACCTCAGGCTCAAGAAGCAAGGCGACGACTTCGTCGTGCGCGACAACGACAGCGACAACGGCACCCTGCTCAACAGCAGGCCGCTCCCCGGACAGACCGACCAGATCCTCAAGCACGGCGACGACATCCTCATCGGCTCCACCGTCATGCGCTTCATCCTCGGCCAGCCCCGCGCCAAGGACTACGAGCCCCCTGTCCTCCCGCCGCCGGCCGAGCTGGCCCCCCCTCCTCCTCCTCCCATGGACTTCCCGCCGATGCCGCCCATGACACCCATGGACGACACCTCCAGCAAGTCCAGCTCCCTGATCCCCATCATCGTCCTGGTCGTCTTCGCCCTCGGGAGCCTCGTCCTCATCGGCCTCGGCCTCGTCCTCTTTCTGTGGTAACCGGCGAGCCCTCTCGCCTCAACGCCAGGAGCCCTCCACCCCATGCTCGGCATGAAGAAAGAGACCTTCACAGTGACCGGGATGACCTGCGGACACTGCGAGGCGCGCGTCAACAAGGCCGTCGCTGACCTCGACGGCGTCGCCCGCGTCGACGCCAGCGCCGCCAACGACAGCGTCGAGGTCACCCTGCGCCGCGGCGCCGCCCTCGACCGCGACACCATCGCGAAGACCATCCAAGAGGCCGGCTACCTCGTCGCCGACGCCCCGTGAGACCCCCCAACGCGCCGACCTCACCCGGCGCCAGGAGTGAGCCATGAGCCCGACGCGCCACCTCCCACACGGCCTCCGCGCCGTCGCGCTCGCCCTCGCCATTGCCCTGCCCTGCTCGACCGCCCTGGCCCAGGCCGCGGGCGACGACCCCCCCAGGGATGGCGGCGACGACACCATCGCGATCGTCGAGGAACTCAGCCAGAAGGGCACCGAGGAGTTCAGCCAGGGCCGGTACAACGAGGCCATCGCCCTCTTCAAGAAGGCCTACGCCCTCTCGCCCGTCGGCACCCTGCTCTACAACACCGCCCTGTGCTACGATCGCCTCAAGGACCCCGAGAACGCCCGGATCCATTACGAGGAGTTCATCCTGGCCCCCGACGCCGAACCCGACATCCGCGCTCGAGCCCTGGCCCGGATCAAGGAGATCGAAAAAGCGCGCCGCGGCGCCGGCGTCGGCGTCATCACCGACAAGGGCGAGGGCAAGGGCGAGGGCAAGGGGGAAGAAAAGGGAAAAGGGGAGGACAAGGACGAGGGCCTGGGCTCGAAGACCATCGCCGGGATCGTGACCTCCTCGCTGGGCGTCGTCCTGATCGGCGGCGGCGCCATCTTCGGCACCCTCGTCGTCGACGAGATCGACACCTTCGACGCCTCCCGATCCCTCGACGACAAGAAGGCCGCCCAGAAGAGCGCCCAGGACAAGGCCCTGACCGCAGACATCCTCTACATCGGCGGCGCCGCCGCCGTGATCACCGGCGCCGTCCTGATTGCCCTGGATATGGGCCAGGAAGAGAAACCCGAGGGCGCCCGTTGGACACCATGGGTCGGACCCGGTACTCTCGGGGCCGCCTTTGAAATTCCACTCGGAGTCCCTTGATCCTTGCTCGACCTGGCTGGCGAGCGTCCCTGAGCGCGTGAGGCCCCGTGGATCTGAAGACCAGGACATTTCGAGAGATGGTCGGCACCACCATCCTCGACCGCTATGAACTCAAGGAGCTCATCGGCTCCGGTGGCATGGGCGCGGTCTTCAGCGGCGTTCAGGTCGCCGTCAACCGCCCCGTCGCCGTCAAGCTCCTGCCCAAGCTCGACCCCCTGACCGCCGCGCGCTTCCACCGCGAGGCCAAGACCGCCAGCCGCCTGAGCCACCCCAACACCATCACCGTCTTTGACTTCGGCCAGACCCAGGAGGGCTTCCTCTTCCTCGTCATGGAGCACCTCGAAGGCCGCACCCTCGGCGCCGTCCTCAAGGAGATGGGCGCCATGCCTCCCAGGCGCGCCGTCCACATCGCCAACCAGGTCTGCCGCTCCCTCTCCGAAGCGCACGCCTCCGGCATCGTCCACCGCGACATCAAGCCCGACAACATCTTCATCATCCACCGCAACGACGACCCCGACTACGTCAAGGTCCTCGACTTCGGCATCGCCAAGATCATGATGGGCGACGACAGCGACGACGACCTGACACAGCAAGGCCGGATCGTCGGCACGCCCCGCTACATGGCCCCCGAGCAGGTCCTCGGCCTCCCCATCGACCACCGCGCCGACATCTACTCCCTCGGCTGCATCCTCTACCAGATGCTCACAGGCTCGCCCCCCTTTGACGACACCTCGACCGCCATGCTCATGATGAAGCACGCCCATGAGCTGCCCGCCGAGTTCGTCTACCGCATCACCAGACCCCTGGCCGAGGCCATCCCGCCCGGCCTCGAGGCCATCGCCATGAAGGCCCTGAGCAAGCACCCCGAGGAGCGACAGCAGACCATCGACATGCTCCGCACCGAGCTCGATCTCGTCATGCCCTCCTCGGGCAACAGCCTCTCCTCCCCCAACCTCTCCCAACCCATCCCCAGGCTCAGCGGCTCCTTCCCCGCCTCCCAGCGCGTCGAGCGCCAACCCAGGATCGGCGACCCGCACGCCCCTCTCCTCAAGGACCCCACCAACCCCTCGGGCTCAAACCCCTCCCTGAGCCACCCCGCGCTGATGCCCCACGGCGCTCAGACCCCCCCCAGAGGCAGCGGCGCGTGGCCCGTCACCGTCAACCAGCCACCCGCGCACGCCTCTCACCCCTCCCCGACCCCTCCGCGCGGCTCCGCACCCCTCTGGCCCGGCCCGCAGAGCGTCGGCGCACCGCCCATCTCTGGACCCCCGCGCCACCCCCGCGACGGCGGCGACGACCAGGAGGACCTCGAGTGGCCCCCCAAGGGCCAGCGCGTCCGCATGATCGCCCTGGGCGCGCTCGCCCTCGTGCTCATCCTGATGCTCATCGCCATCGCCGGGGTCACTGGCTTCATCTTCGCCCGACCTGAGGACAACAACTCCCAGGCCATCCAGGCCGCCGCCTCCCCAGCCCCCGAGGACGACGTCGAGGATCCCGCCGTCAACCGACAGGCGCGGATCACCATCACCAGCGTCCCCAACGGCGGCACCATCTACCGCGACGAGAACCCCATCGGCGAGACGCCCATGGTGATCGACATCTCCTCCGAAGAGGCCGAGGTCCGCTACACCGTCAAGCTCGACGGACACCAGGCCGTCACCCGCCTCTTCACCACCGCCAACATCCCCGACGGCGGCGACGACTGGAACATCGACTTCAAGCCCCTCTCCCCCGTCGCCGAAAACGACCCCCAGGTCGACCCGAAGAAGGACGACGCGCCCGAGGACATCGCCCAGGAGCCGAAGCGCGACAACCGCGCAGCCGCACGGCGACTCCCGAACAACACCAACCCACGGGAGCCCCGCATCACCGAGGCCAGCGACGACAACGCCCGAAAGCCCCTCATCCCCGCCGAGGACGCCGACAAGTCCCCCCCCGTCGCCGACAAATCCGCCGACCCCAAGGCCTCCACCGACAAACGAAAGCCCAACATCACCGCCCTCGACGGCGGCGCCAAGCCCAGGATCGAGGCCCTCGACGGCGGCGGCAAACCCAAGGTCCAAGCCCTCGACGGCGACAAGCCCAAGGTCAAGCCCCTCGAATGACCCCTCCCACCCCCCTCCCTGAACCATCGACAGTCAACCCATGAGCCTGCGCGAACGCAACAGACGCCGCAACATGCGAGAGCTGGCCGAGGTCTCGCTGCGCCGCTTCCTCCAGGACGGCTTCGATGAGACCACCATCGACGCCATCGCTCACGAAGCCGGGATCTCCTCTCGCACCTTCTTCCGATACTTCCCCACCAAGGAAGGGGCCTTCTTCGTCAACCAGGAGGCTCGACTCGCCCGCTTCAAGACCCTCCTCGAACAACCCCTCCCCGCCGAACCCCGCTTCGAGCGCGTCACCCGCGTCTGCCTGGAGATGGCCGCCGACTTCATGGCCGACCGCGACGTCGTCCTTCAGCAGTACCAGATCATCCTCCGATCCAAGCACCTGCTGGCCTACGACCTCCAGCTCGACCTCCAGTGGGAGGAGGCCATCCACCGCACGCTGGCCGGAGGCTCCGACGACCCGGATCAGCTCGCCCTCGCCCGCGTCCAGGCCGGCGCCATCCTCGGCGTCATCCGCGCCGAGCTGAGGCACTGGTTCCGCACGGGCTGCTCCTTCGACATCGTCGAGCGCGGCAAGGACGCCTTCGCGCTGCTCACACGACCGAACCTCGGCGCCGCCCTCCACGACCCTGCCGCAAACGACCCTGCGCCGCCCGTCGATCCCATCCCCCCCGCACCGTAGCCCGCGTCAAGGCCGGTGGACATCGTCCGAAGGCTCCTTGAACATCGACGGCCCCTCGATCGCCATCTTCAGCGTCACCCTGGCCTTGGGCTTGAGGTCGACCTCTTGAACGACGCTCCCGCCGAAGGCCTCCCCGACGACCTTGGCGATCCCCGGCGCCAGGGCCACGACCACACCGCAGGCCAGCCGATGACCGTCGACCTTCAAGACCATGTCCGCAGGATCGCACTCGACGGTCAGGAGGCTGGGGCAGGTGGCCCTCAGCGACGCCCGCGCCTCGTCGATCGACGCCCTGAGCGCCTCCAAGGGCGCCACCTCCGGCGCCCCGGCCGCCCGCTGGAAGCTGGCCTCGGCCGCCGCGCACTGACCCAGCGCCCCCCGCGACCGCCCCACCGCCAGGTGCAGGCTGTTGGCCTCTCCCTGCCGCAGCGCCGCCTCGTAGTGCCGGATCGCCTGGGCGTGCTGCCCCTTCTGCGCGGCCTTGGCGCCCTGCTCGGCGAGCTTGACCTGGGACTTCTTGAGCGCCGACGCCGGACCCTCGGCCAAAGCCGGGCTCCCGAGGATCAAGCACAGCGAGAGGGCGACGAGGTGGAGGGAGCGCTTCATGGTGACCTCATGCGAGAGCTGGTCCGCCCACATCATGCCTCGACCGACACGCCAAAGGCCAGCCCGCGCCGTGATCGGCGGGCGCGGTGCCCGAAGATCGCGTCATCATTGATGAATCACGTCGACAGACCTGGGATCAGGTGAGGATGACGCCCTTGACGTCCGACGAGACGGCCAGGAGGATCGCCTCGGCGGCGCGCTCGATCACGGCCAGAGAGGCCGCCTCCGAGGTCCTCCAGGCGTGGAGGGCGTCGACACAGGCGCGGGTGATCACCTCTCGTGACAGGCCGAGCTTCGAGACGGGGGAGCCGAGGCGATCTCCGGCGGTCAGGACGGCCAGGGTGTCGCCGTACCAGAAGATCTCCAGGGGTTCGGGCATGGGGGTCTTCTTCGCGCGCGCGCCGCCTGGGTTGAGATCGTTGATGAAGGCCCGCAGGAACTGGGTCGAGGGCCGCGCCTCGGCCGCGACGTCCTCGTCCTGCACCAGGCGCTCGAAGATGGCCATCATCAGCGCGCGGGCGCACACGTCGCCCGGCGTCGGGTTCTTGAGCTCGCCGGCGTAGCGGGCCTTGTAGACGGCGTCCAGCTCGACCTCCAGCGACTCGATGAGGTCGCGCTCGAAGGCCATCCAGACGGCCTTGTAGATCGCGTCGCCGTCGATGAGCCTGAGGTCGACCGGCGAGGTGGCTCGCTCGGGGAGGCCGAGGACGTGGGCCAGGGCGCCGAGGTCGACGGAGGCGCCCTCGGGCAGCGCGGCGAGCTGAAGGGTGCGCCGCAGGGTGTGCTCCAGGCCCTCCGGCTCGCCCTCGCCGCCCACAAAATAGCGTGACAGTTCAAGGAGATAGTGATCGGACAAGGCCGACGCCTTGAGCCCGGCGAGTTGCCCGAGGAGATCGTCGACCTGCTCGGGGGTCACGCCGCCGGGGAGGTAGGCGGCGCAGCGCAGCCACGCGGCCTTGATCGGCGCGTGCGTCAGGGCCTCGGCCGTCGCGTCGGCGGCGCGCGCCAGGACGGTGTTGGCGATCTTGAAGAGGGAGGGATCGTAGGCCGGGAAGGTGACCCCTTCGAGCGGCGTCGTGACGTTGAGGATGAGCAGCTCCTCGTCTCTGGGCAGCAGGACGGCGTCGAGCTCGACGCAGGCGGCGGCCTCGCGGATCATGAGCTTGGTGAGGTTGTGGCGCAGCGTCTGCGTGGAGAGCGACAGCGGCACCCGGGCCCCGGCCAGCGTCTCGACCACGAGCGCGCCGCCGTCGAGGCGGGCGCGCAGCGACAGGCGGGCAGGGCCGTCGCTGACGATCGGCGCGGGGGCGCCCGAGGGCGACAGCGGCATCGTGGGCAGCGCCGGGGCGGTGAAGCGGTCGCCGACCGGGCGCAGCTTCGGGATGGCCTGGAAGGCCGGCCGGAAGAGCAGCGCCCGGGCGCGGGTCACCACCGGGTGGTCTTCCAGGCGGATGACGTTGCGAAGGACGTCGCCGAGCACGATGGAGTCCTGAAAGAGCCGGCTGATGGCGCGCGAGGTCAGCGGCGACTCCGGGTCAAAATCGGCCAGGTGATCGCGCAGCAGGACCACCAGCCTGGAGTCCAGATCGCGGGCGAAGATCACGAGGCGGCCCCCCGCGTCCAGCTCCATGCCCACGGGCCAGACGCTCATCGTGCGGGCGGGGTAGGTGACCCTGCGGTGCTCGACGGCGCCGACGGACTGCGCCGCGAGCTTGCCCTGGACGACGAGGTGATCGTGCTCGACGCGGAACATCCTCAGCCACGCCACGAAGCGCTGCGTCTCATCCCAGGCGCGCTGGGCGAAGTCGTGCCGCACGAGCAGATCGCGCTGCGCCGAGATCGCCTCGACCAGCACCGCCAGCCGGCTCAGGTGCGCCACGGCCGAGGCCAGGCCGTGGCGGCTGGCCCGCTCGGCCAGGGCGTTGAGCTCGTCGGGCAGCTCCGGGTCCGGGTAGGCCAGCCCCGCGACGAAGATCTGCTTGAGGGCCTCGTCCACGTCGCTCAAGAAGCGGTCGACGAGCCGCGCCCCCCGCGCCACGTCCTCCAGCTCCGCAGCCCCGATCTCCGCGCCGACCGATCCCGCGTAGCTCGCCCGGACCGCCTCGGCGCGGCCGTCGGCCTCGGCCATGGCGGCGTCAAGACCCCTGAGGTTGTCTTCGATGCTCATCGGCGGCTCTCCCCCCGGCCTCCCCTTCAGACCTTCTTGCGCTTGCGCACCGGACCCTTGTCCTCGTCGCCGCCCCTGTCCTCGTCGGCGCGGACGTCCTTGAGCGACTCCAGCGAGAGGTGGATCTCGTTGACCCGCTGCTTGCCGTGATCGTTGAGGATCACGGCCTGGTTGTAGATCGCCGTGTAGGGGAAGAACTTCAGCTGGCCGCCCGAGATCCAGGCCGTCCCGAAGAAGGCGTCTGGCCGGGGCGCGCTCGCCTTCGGGCCTCTCGCTGTCCCCTTCTCGGGGACGTTGGTCGGCGCGCCGAAGAGCAGCTCCAGGTTGTCGATCAGGAAGTTGTTCTCCTTGCGCAGCGCCACCTCCAGGGTGAGCTGGGCGCCTCGCGCGTCAAAGACCTCCCCGTGGGCTCGGGCGCCCTTCTCGTCGATGGACAGATCCCCGAGGCTGGCCGGCGCGATGAAGACGTAGGTGACCCCCCCGCCGCTGATCGGGTTGGCCTCGGCGGCCTTGAGCCGCTCCGAGAGCTCGATCCAGGTCCGGCAGGCCAGCGCCCCATAAGCCCGCGCGCCGATGTAGGGGGCCTTCTTGACGTACAGATCCTTGTGAAGGCTCAGGCGACCGTCGCGCGAGACCTTCGCATTGCGGAACTCAAAGGCGCTGTGGGCCATGTCGTGGATGCTGAAGGTGACGTAGTCGCTGATGGACTGGCGCAACAGCCCCCTGGGGTCGGTGCCGAAGTAGGCCGTCGGCTTGGCGTTGGAGGCCTGGTAGATCGTCCCGGGCATCCCGTCGACAAAGAAGTAGATCGTCACGCCGACGAAGTCCGTGTCGCTGACCCAGCCCGAGGCCCCCAGCGGCTGGAGCATCAGCGGCCGCTCGACGGTCGTGTAGCTGCGCCTCGCCTCGCCCAGCACGTCGATCATGGCCGAGGGCGCCTGACCCTGCTCGAAGCTCCGCCGCGCCGCCAGGTTCAGCAGCCAGAGCCGGTTGATGGTCCCGGCGTACTGGCCCATGTTGAAGAGCGGATCCTTGTCCAGGTAGCGCTGAACGTAGGTCTGCAGGAGGTTGAGCTGACGCTCGACGTTGACCAGCGCCGCGTTGTGCGCGGTCTGCTCCAGGGCCTGCAGCTCGGTCACGCTCGTCGCCGTCATCCGCTGGAGCCCTTGCAGCCCCAGCCGCACCAGCAGCCGGTCGATGGAGTCCAGCGCCGTGGACATCCGGCCGAGCGTGTCCCGCTCGCGCTTGTTCAGTGCCTCGCTCATCCCCCCCTCACGCAAGGATCTTGCCGACGTGCTCGGCCAGCTTCCTCGGCGTCAACGCCGCCACGAACCAGCCGCAGTCGGCCAGCTGGCGCGCGAAGCGCTCGTCAAAAATCGGCCGACAGTCCGCGTCCAGCGCGCTCAGGCCGATGCACGTCACCCCCGCCTCCCTCAGCGCGTGCGCCATCGCCAGACACTGCTCCTGCTCGCCCCAGACGTACCAGTCGCTCAAGAGCACGAAGAGCGTCCGCGTCGGCTCCGTGATCAGCCCCGCGCTGTACTGCATCGCCGGCAACATCTGCGTGCCGCCCCCGAGCTGGCACCCCATCAGGATCTCCAGCGGGTCGTCGACCAGGTGCGAGACGTCCATCACCCGGTGATCCCACAGGATGAGCTTGACCGAGACCGAGGGCAGCGAGGCGAAGATCCCCGCCATGACGGCGCTGTGAATCAGGCTGTCGGTCATCGAACCGGACTGATCGACGGCAATGATGATATCCCAGGCGCTCTTCTTCTTCTGCCGGTGCTTGAAGAAGACCCGCTCGACGACCAGCCTGTCCTGCTCGGGGTCCCAGTTCTTGAGGTTGCGGCGGACGGTCTTGCGCCAGTCGGTGTTGCGGAAGGTCCGCATCGGCGGCCGCTGATCCGGGTCCACCACCCCGTGCAGCGCCGGGCCGCAGTCGTTGAGCAGCTTGTCGGCCAGCTGCTTGACCACCGCGTCGATCACCTCGCGGGCGGCCTTGAGGACGTCCCCCTTCATCATGTGCTTGAACTGCAGGATGGCCTTGAGCAGATCCTCGGTCGGCTCCGCATTGCGCAGGATCTCCGCGTCCGTCACCAGCTCCTTCATCCCGTAGCGGTGCAGCGCGTCGCCCTCCATCACCTGCACGGCCTCTTGCGGAAAGAGCTCCCGCACCGACTTGAGCCACGCCGGCACGCTCAACCCCCCTCCGCCGCCCGGACTCGCCTGACGGTGCGAGCGCTTGGCGTGCTCCCTGTCGTAGATGTACTCCAGCGGCGCCTCCATCCGCCGCGCCTCGGCCATCATCCCCCCAAGCCCGACGCCCTCGCCCTCGCCGAGGCCGCACGCGCCCTGGAGCCTGTCGTAGCCCAGCCGATCCTCCGAGAAGCGACCCAGGATCAACCGCCAGCGCATCGCCTGCTCGACCTGAACCGGCGAGGCGCCCTCGATTTCCTGATCGTCCTCGGGCTCGAAGGCCGAGGGGTTGGGGGTGGGATCCTTCACGGTGAACACTCCTGCGGCCCCTGGAGCCAGCCGGCCAGCAGCGCCCTGACCCGCGCGTCCGCCGCCGCCGACACCCTGGCCAGCGACTCCGGCACCGGCGCGTCGACCGCCGGCGGCTCGTCTATCCCGATCTCCTCGCTGACCCGCACCGAGATGTCGTCGATCTCCGAGGGGATGAACTGCGTGAAGGCCCGGCGCAGATCCGGCAGGATGATCTTGAAGGTCTCCCAGTCCAGCTCCTTGAGCACCCCGTTGATCGCCCTCAAGAGCCGAGGGCTGCCCATGAAGATGTTCTTCGAACTCATGAACAGCCCGTCCAGAAAGGACCCCGCCCGACGCACCTGCTCCACCCCTCCCATCAGGTAGCCGTTGAGCTCCCGCGCCACGATCTTCTCGCGCGTCGCCCCGAACGAGAACAGGACCCCGAAGCCCGCACCCCGGATCGACGCCGCGCCCTCCTCCACCAGGACCATTTCCTGAATCCTCTCAATGAGATGCTGGCGATCGAGCATCACCCCTTCGAAGGTCAAGGTCACCCGCACCAGCGTCTGAAGGTGCCCAAGCTGCTCGGCGACCTCCTCCGGCGTGCTGGCGTTGGCGATCCCCGGCAGGACGCTGACGGCCTTGTTGAAGAGCACCACGATCGTCTGAAGCAGACGGTCGAGCCCCTGCGTCGCCACCGTGTCCCGGTAGCTGTAGAGCACGACGAAGTTGTGAAGCGCCTTGATCAGGCTCCCGAAGGACCCATCCACGACGATGGCGTCCTCAACCGCCGTCAACACCTCGTCGAAGGTGTCCAGCAACATCATCTGCGCGCAGCGCAAGAGCAACTTCGTCGTCTCGCTCGCATTGCCGGCCGCCGACACGAGCTGCTCCGCGAGCCACGTCCCCGCCGCCTGCGCCACCGAAGCCCCCAGCGCCGAGATCTCCAGCAGCTTGTCGTCCACCCCCTCGACCCACTTGATCCCCCACGTCTCCGTAATGAGGTGCATGTTCTCCCCAGAGACCAGATCCGGCCCCTTGTAGAACCCCGCGTAGGACCCCGTGCGGTAATCGTACTTGTCGTCGATGCGATCGAACATCGGCACGCCCAGGAAGTTGCACTGGTGCAGGAAGGCGCTCTTGATCTTGTGGGCCTCCTGCTTGTGCAGATCGCACTTGACGATCTTCTTCTCCCCCGTCACCACCAGCTTGTGGGCCCGGCACGACTCGTAATAATCCCGGATCATCGGCGCCTGACCCGCCTCGCTGGTCACGCGACCGAGACGGTCCCCGATCATGATCGCCCGCGAGGCCAGCTCCACGCCCGCGCCCTTCACCCGCACGTCGCCCTTGACGTAGCCCATCTGGATCGCGTCGACCAGATCCTGCCGCGTGATCTCCGCGTTGCCCCTCAAGGTCGCCAGGTTGCGCGCCACCCCATAGGCCCCCACCGAGTCCGCCGTGCTGACCCCCTCGCCGCCAGCCCGCGCCTTGCGCATGACCTCCAGCAACGTCCGCGTCGCCGCCGCGTTGAAGGGCTCCTCACCCCCCGACTCCAGCTCGTCCCAGACCATCTGCCCGTAGCCCGGCATCCGGTTGAGCTCGTAGAGGTTCGCCAGCGCACGGTACGAGTGCGCCGCCAGCACCGTCTCCAGGTTGGCGTCCTTCTTGACCTTGACCCGCTGGCGCTTCGTCCACTTGAGCACCGCCGAGTGGCTGCCGCCGGCCACCACCAGCACCACCCCCTCCTTGTGCTTCTTGAGCGTCTCGTCGATCCACCACCGCATGTGCCCCTCGCGCAACATGTGGTACTGGGCCTCGGCGCCCTCGTCGCCGGCCATCTGACGACCGCAGTAGCAATAGGTCAGCAGCAGCCGCATGAAGGCCCGCGGCTCCAGCTTGTGGCCGATGACCTCGAAGTTCGCATTGCAGAACTCATCGAAGGATCGCCGCCGCTGGCGCCGACGCAGCACGTCCGAGTACTGCCACTGCGACATCGCCCAGTTGTCCACGCGCTCCGCGGCCTCCTGCCGTGGGACGTGGCGGTGCGGGATACGCGCCGTGAGCGGGACGTCGAAGAAGGACAGCTCCGCGCCGACCCTCGCCCCCTCCTTGAGCGCCACGTACTCCGGGCTGTAGGGCGTCGCCGGCCACCACGACCGATAGCGCGCCGGCGTCTCCTCGTTCGGGCTCAACACCCCGTTGAGGCCAAAGATGTTCTTCTTGTCCACAAAGGACGACAAGATCGTAAAGGGCGCCCAGGTGTCCTCGTGGATGACGTGCCGGATCAGATCGTTGGCGTCGTCTGGCCCCTCGACCAGCACCGCGACAGGCCGGACCTCCTCGATGAGGCGCTTGACCTGGAAGGCGCACACCGGGCTGAAGTGAAAGACCGGGAAGTAGATCACGCGCGGGTCCGCCATGATCTCATCGACGGCCTCTGCCACCGTCAGCGCCTTCTTCGTTCGCGTCGCCATGCCGCTCGCCCGCTCTCTCCCCGCACGCCCTCAGCCACCGACCGCTGAACCCGGGCCCGCTCGCCCGCCTTGTCGCTCGACCCCGCCCACAGCCCCGACCACGCCCTCACCGCCTTCGGATCGAGGCCGCCTCGCAGGGGCGGCCGGACACCTCGCCATGACCCAATGAAAGCCAGTCTATTTCAAATACTTGCGCGCCTTGTAGTAGGCCTTCCAGAGCCCCAGCTCCTTGTTGGCCCGAGGCTTGACCGCCACCTCCCAGTAGTTGCGCAGGATCTTCAGATCGTCGCGGTTCTCCTTGACCACGGCCCCCGTCAGGTTGATGACCACGTGCTCCGGATCGACCTTGCGGCTGCCAAAGAAGCTGGCAAAGAGCGTCGAGTGCAAGCCCACCGAGACGGCCTCCGCCGTCGACATCATGCTGGAGGCCGCCTCCACCTTGATCCCGTCCGTCGTCTGACCCCGCCTCAGCTCGTGGAAGGTCGTCACCAGCAGCTCCAGCACGTCGTCGCCCATCGCCGTCGCCTCGATCTTGCTGCTCTCCAGCAGGCTGCTGACCTGGCTGCGCACGATCCGCATCTCGTCCATCAGATCCTCGACCGGCGGCACCGTCTCGAAGTTGAACCGACGCTTGAGCGCCGACGACATCTCGTTGACGCCCCGATCCCGCGTGTTGGCCGTCCCGATGACGTTGAAGCCCCGCGACGCCAGCACCGACCCGTCCTCCCCCGAGAGCTCCGGCACGATCAACACCTTGTCGCTCATGCACGACAGGAGCGAGTCCTGCACCTCGTGCGGCGTCCGCGTGATCTCCTCGAAGCGCACCAGCTTGCCGTCCCGCATCCCGATGTAGAGCGGCGCCGGCACCAGCGCCCGCTTCGACGGACCCTCGGCCAGCAACATCGCGTAGTTCCACGAGTACTTGATCTGATCCTCGGTGATCCCCGCGCTGCCCTGGATCGCCAGCATGCTGTCGCCGCTGACCGCCGCCGACAGGTGCTCGCTCAACCAGCTCTTGGCCGTCCCGGGCTCACCCACCAGCAACAGACCCCGATCCGAGGCCAGCGTCACGATCGCACGCTGCACCAGCACGTCGTCCCCATAGAACTTCTTGCTGATGACCGCCTTGCGCGCCTCACCGCCCTCCTCGTACTCCAGCTCCCGACCCTGGCTCCCCAGGATGAAGGTCTCCACCGACCTCGGCGACATCCTCCAACCCGGCGGCTTCACGTCCTTGTCGTTGAAGAGCAACGCCGCAAACTCTTCCGGATAACGCCGCTCGACCGGCAAACGAAGGGCCTCACCCATCTGTCACCTCTCCAAGGGCTTGATCGTCAAGACGCAACGCATCCTAGCGCCTCACGACTCGGCTGAACAGCAAAAAATGCAACACCCGTTCAGGCATCAAACGTTCAGACCGGACGCGGCCTGTCCGGGTTGCGCTCAAGGTAGTTGATCAAGACGTCCAGGTAGGTCGAGATGTGCGGACAGCGCAGCGGCGTGTCCTCCAGAGCGTCCTGCGTGTTGGCCGTGTCGTAGCGCGCGTTGTGGTTGAAGTAGACGATCGCCTCCCTGGGCACGTCCACGAGCTCCCGCAAGGGCTTGAGCCTCATCAGCGCGTCGACCAGCAGCGGCGGCACCCGGCCCATCGGCGGCGCCTTGCCCATCGTCTCCAGGATCAACGACACCAGATCCCTGGCCCGCATCGGGTTCGGGTCCGCGATGTGGAAGACCTGCCCCACCGCGCCCTCCTGACCCGCGATCGCCACCATCGCCGCGATCGCATAGTCCACCGGCACGATGTTGACCAGCGACTCCCCGTCCCCGATGTTGAGCATCGGCGCGCCGTCCGGCATCTTCATGATGAAGCGCATCAACGTATAAGGGCCGTCGTACTTGTCCGTCTCGCCCGTGCGCGAGTCCCCCACCACGATCCCAGGCCTGAAGATCACCGCCGGCAGCCTGTCCAGCCGCCGCTGCACCTCCACCTCCGCCCAGAACTTCGTGCTCTCGTAGTGATTCTTGAAGCCCTGACCCTCGTCCAGCTCCACCTCGCGGATCAAGCCCTGCCGCGAGCCCGACACGTACGACGTCGAGACGTAGTTCAGCCGCTCGAACTCCCGCGCCCGCTCGCAAAAATCCAGCACGTTGACCGTGCCGACCACGTTGACCCGGTAGGCCAGCTGCTCCTCCACCGCCAGGTTGTAGAGCGCCGCCAGGTGCCAGACCCGCGTCACCCGATCCGCAAGCGCATCATAGGCCTCCGGCTCCAACCCCAGCCGACGCTGCGAGATGTCGCCCACCACAAGCTCCCAGCGCCCCGCGAAGCCCTCGATCGACTCCCCAAGCGACGCCAGCGACGCCTCGGCCGCCTCCACCATCCGCTCCTGAACCAGCAACACGAACCTGTCGCCGACCCCCTCCCTGGCCAACGCCTCCAGCAAGCGCCGCCCCAGAAAGCCCGGGAAGCCCGTCAACAGCACCGTCCTCGCCTTGCCTCTCCTCGCCACCCTCAGACCTCCTCAAGCTTGCCGTCGTCAACGCCGGACTGTGCCGGATCGCGCCGCCCTTGTCCAGACGACCGCTCCCCCCGACACCCCGCCCCGCAAGACACAAGACCCCGTCGGGAACAAGACCCCGACGGGTCGGCCCGTTGAGTGGACACACGATCCTCCCGTCGACCGACGATCGAAGGGTTGCCTCCGATGGGTGGACACGCGGCCCCCCCGCCGACCGACGGGTTGAGGGACGAGTCGATCCCGGCGGGTGGGCGTTGTTGGATGGATACACGGTCCTTCCGGGGACCGACGGGTTTGCCGCTGTCGCGGCTGCACCACGCGGCTACGATCATGCCGACGGCGTCTCGCCCCTGCGGGGCTCCAATTACCGAGCCGCCCCGATGGGGCGGGGCGGATGAGACAACGAACCGACAAGACCAATCGGTCGGTTGTTGTCTGGCGCCTCGGGGCTGCAATCTGCCTTGGCCTTTCGATTTCACCGAGACGGGATACGCACTTGAGAGCCCCGGCAGGGGCGAGACGCCGTCGGCATGAGACGCCGTCGGCACGATCGTAGCCGCGGGTGCAGCCGGACCCGATCAGGGCCCGGCAAACCCGTCGGCTTACGCTGCGCCTGAGGTGCCCGCCGCCGCCGGGGGCCTCTCCCTCGACATGTGAGACTCTTTCTCCAGCGATCCAAACGTTCAGTTGTCAGTGGACCTGGAGAGGCGAAAGCCGAGGAAGTTGAAGCGGTCGCCGGGGACGCCGGGGTCGTAGAAGCTGCGATTAGCCGCGGCGCAGGTCCGCGCGGCGTTGAACCACGACCCGCCGCGAACGACGCGGGCAGAACCTGAACTATTGTTCGCTGGATCAGTGCCTCCAAGAGATGCGTAGTCCTCACGATACACATCCCAGACCCACTCCCACACATTGCCGTGGACGTCATACAGGCCGAACCCATTGGCTAGCTTTTGTCCCACCGGGTGCGTCTTTTCTCCTGCGTTATTATCGTACCAACCTGCCTTGTCCATGTTGGGATCCTTGAGCGCGTCCAAGATGCCCCCGTTGAAGAAGGCCGTCTGCGTCCCACCACGAGCCGCACGCTCCCACTCAGCCTCCGTGGGCAAACGGTATCCCTCGCACCTGGTTACATCGCCTCCTGGCGCCGTGACCCTCACGCCCGAGCACTCCATGTCCTCGCCTGGAGCCTTGTTGCACCCCGTTAACTCGAAACACTCCTTCAGACCCTCCTTTCTGCTCAGCGCGTTGGCGAAGGCCAGCGCCTCCCACCAGTTGACATTCTCCACCGGACACTCCTCCCCACAGGAGGAAAAGGACGATGGATTGTTGCCCATCAACGCGCGCCATTGCCGCTGCGTCACCTCCGTCTTCTGCATCCAGAATGACCGCGTCAGCGTCGCCTTGTGCTGCGTTTCATCGTCGTCTCGAGCCACCTCGTCGTCGGGCGAGCCCATCGTGAAGGTCCCCTTCTCGATCAGGACGAAGCCCTCGACCCCTGGCGGCTTGTCGAAGCGCAAGACAAGCTCGGCGCTGCGATCCTCTTGGAGCGCCAGCGCCGACTGCAACTTGCCGTGGGTGCCGTGGACGATCTCCAGCTGCTTCGAGCACACTGGCAGCTTGAAGCTCTCGAGCGACTGGCCCAGCTTCGCGCCGTCTACAAACACATCGGCGGCCACCTCATTGCCTTTGGGATCAAAGACTTGAACCTTGAGCGACCCCTCGCGGGGTCGCGCCTTGATCGTGACCGTTCCCTGCTCGCCCGCTTCGAGCTTGATCTGCTTCGCTTCGGCCACCTGGCACTTGTCCTTGATCTCAACGCGCCGCGATCCGACGTCCACGACCAGGCTCTCCAAGGGCGCCGGGCCTCGGCTCTTGCCGTCGAGCCAGATCTCCAGCCCCGAGGGCTCCGAACGGATCGTGAGGATGGCCTTCTTGCCCCTTGGCTCGGGTTCGGGTTCGGGTTCGGGGTCGGGTTCAGGGCGCACATCGGGATCGGGACTGGGGTCGGAAGAGACGCTGGGGGTCGGGCGACGGGCGAGGAAGAAGTACTCGCCGTCGCCCTTGCGCCCCCATTGGGGGTGCTGATCGTGGCCGAGGGAGGCGGCCGTCTTCGGGACATGCAGCTTGATGAAGGTCGCGAGCTCGTCGCCGGTCACGAGGCCGTCGCCGTCTATGTCCGCGCCTGTGACGCCGCCGTCGCCGTTGAGATCCTCCCCGCGCTCCAGGCCCGCCAGGAAGTAGAAGGTGAAGAGCCCGTGATCCTTGTAGTTGTCGAAGGCCTGCTCGTCGCGGCTGCCGGCCGAGAGCGTCATCCGGATCGGCTTGCCGAGCACCTTGCGATAGTAATCCGGCAGCGCCTCCAGGCTGGCGCTTCGCACCAGGCCGTCCGGGATCGCCAGCCCCGAGTAGCACGCGTCCGTCACCAGCATGACGTGATCGCTGTCGTAGGTCGACAGCCAGTCCTGAAGCTCGCGCATCGAGATCCCCGTGCCTGCGGCCGACTCCATCCGACCCTCCACCGGCATCAGGTAGCCGATCTCCGACGCCCCAGCGCCCAGCGTCGTGCCGTGCCCGGCGAAGTAGATCAGCACCCGATCCCCACGGCGGACCTTGAGCCGGAAGGTGTTGGTCAGCACCTCGGCGATCTTGCCCCTCGTGGCCGCGTCATCGAGCAGGAGCGTCACCTCGAAGCCGTGCGCCTCAAGGCCCCTCGCCACCGCCCGCGCGTCCCGCACAGCGCCGGTCAGCTTCGGCCGCGCGACCTCGTAATCGTCGATCCCGATCACCACCGCCAGCGAGCGCTCGTAGAGCGTCACCCGCCCCTCGAAGCCCCCGCGCCCGCCCGGCGGCGCCTCGTACACCACCCGGCCCCCCCGATCCCCGCGCGTCACGGGCCCTCCACCTTCCGCCGTGGGGTCCGGCCCGCCCTCGCCCTTCAAAGGCCGGGGCGTGCAGCTCCCCAGCAGCAGCGCCGCCGCGATCGACGCCGCCACCAGCCCCAGGGACGCCGAGAGCGACGCCCCCGACGGCACGCGCGGCACGATCGACCCACCCGACGACACGAGCGGCGCCCCCGACGACACCCACGCCTTACCCTTGCGGGTTGGCCTTTGTGTCGCCCAATCTCTTGCGATCGTTTTCCTTGCCGTGGCTCCCCTCATCGCTTCGTCCCCCGTGGACGCTCTCTTCGGATCGTCCTGTCGATCACCGGGATCGTCTTGCTCAAGCCCCTCGCCGCGACCTCGATCCTTTGGAGCAGGCTACATCACTTGTGTGACTGGACTTTCTCCGAAAATGAGCCACCGATCCAGCCCTCCCCTCCTGAGCGCATGTCTTTTCCGCGCGCTGGGGATCGACGCCTTGGGAGCGCGGACGCCCTTGACCCAGGAGCGAAGGCGAGGGAAGTTGCGGGATCGATGAACCCCGAGGACGTGGAGAGCCGATGGGAAAGCTCGACCAGCACGCCAAGCTCATCTTCTCCGAAGAGACGGGCTCGATCACCCACCAGGCCTGCTCCTTCATCATCCCCCCTGAGACGCCCCTGAACGAAGTGAGAGCCGATGGCCGCCTGCTCGTCGGCGACAAAGCGGCCCTGGCCCACCTGGCCGCTCCTTGGTGTCTGGCCGACGAGGACGAGATCGTCATCGAGCTCAAGCTCGGGGGCGACAAGCTCGACCGCCGCCGCTTCGACAGGGCCTTGCTCCGCCGTCAAGCCCGCGAGGTTGAGCGCCGCGAGCACAAAGACAAAGAGAGCAAGTGGGCCGCCGAGATGCCCTTGTGGTTGATCGCCCCTCACCTGCCCAGGTGGCTTTCGAGGGCGCGCGACCTTACAATAGTCGCTCAGGGGGTCTATCGCGTCGGTCCCTACCCCTTCGACTTCCTGTGGATCGTCGCCAACAAGCTCCCGCTCGTGCCCGAGTTGATACCCTTCCTTCTGGCAAGGACCGACAACAGGCTCGTCGAGTTCGGTAAGTGGGTGATCGACCACCGCGAACTCGAGTGGCTCACCCGCATGATCGAGGTGCTTCCCATGACCATTCCCCAGATTGACGAGATCAAGAAGTACTTCCCCGAAACCGATGATCCCGAGCGCCTCAAGAGGCGCGAGCTCATCGCACACATCTTCCTCGAACATGTCCCCAGCCTCAAGCAAGCCCTCAAGGACGAGGGCGAAGCCCAAGGCCTCTCCCAAGGCCTCTCCCAAGGTCTCTCCCAAGGGCTGCGTCCGCTGGTTCACCAGTTTGAGCGGCGGCTGGGACGGCCCCTGAGCCCGCAGGAGCACCAGACCCTGTTGAGCCGCTTTGACACGCTCGGCCCCGAGCAGCTCGGCGATGTGATCCTCGATCTGTCGGCCTCCGAGCTGGCCCTGTGGCTCGAAGAGCGCGACCTGCCCTGATTCGCCGAGATCGACGACACCCCCAGCAGCACCGGCAGCACCAGCGATCCCCACCCGCCCCCCCGCGCTGTCATCCGCTATTGCCCCCTCCTCGTCTGTCCACCTCTGGCGCCAAACCCGGCGCCTGGGCAAGCGAGCGACATCTCACCGGATCTGGCTGTTTTTTGACCTGATCTCGCAAAGCGTGATGATGACAAGAAGGCGACCCTGTGGAAAAAAATGGCACGCTCATCGCCCGAGCGCTCCCCGCCGTGTCCCTCGACGCCGACGATCACGACCCCAGCGCGATCCTCAAGAAATTCAACAAGATACGCTCATTGACGGGGTCCGTGGCCCGGCTCGACTCGGGGTGGAACTGCACCCCGTAGAGCGGCCGGTCGGCGTGCCGGATCATCTGAAAGCGCGACACCCGACCCGTGGCCAGCAGCACGAAGCCCGGCGGCAGGCGCTTGATCTCCTCGGTGTGCCAGGCGTGGACCGAGCGATGCGCGCCCACCTCGATCCCTGCCAGGAGCGGATCGGCGCGCTCAACCCGGATGGAGATCGTCCCCTTCTCCTTGAACATCCCCGCGTAGCTCTCCCCCTCGGCCTTGTCCCGTATCGGCGCCACCTCGCCGCCGTAGGCCATCGCCAGGAGCTGGTGGCCGCCGCAGACCCCGAGCACGGGCACGTCGAGGCCCCGGATCAGCCCGGTGAGGCGGCCCAGATCGCCCGCGTCGTAGGTCCACCAGGGCTCGCTCTGGGGCGAGAGCACGACAGACCGGGGCGCCCGCGCCTTGAGCGCGGCCTCGTCGAGGTCCAGAAAGTGCGCCACCTCGACGCGCGCGCCGGGGGCCAGCCGGGACAGGACCTCGGAGAGCCTGTCGACGGCAGGCACCGCGCCGCGGGACAGGTTCAAGTTGATCACCAGCACGTCCAGGCGCGCGGCGGCCTCGGGCGCATCCCCCGGCGCCTCGGCCCGGCTCGCGCCCGCCGCCAGGACCACCACGACGAGGGCCGCGAGCGCCGCGACGATCCGCGCAGCGCCGCCCACCGACGCCGTGATCCGCCGCGCGGCGCTCGCGGGCTCGACGAGCGCCCCACGCTCCTCGCACC